>NZ_RJVR01000330.1 GCF_003999195.1 Streptomyces soli | reverse complement strand
GGGGTCGGCCGCCGGGCCGCGGCGCAGCGCGTGGACCACGGTCCACAGCGGCTGCGGCCCCAGGAGCGGGGCGGCCTCCTCGGGCGGCGCGCCGAGGAGCAGCCGCACCAGGGCCGCCGACCGTCCGGCCTCGGCGGTCCCCAGATGCGGGCCGGTGAGCAGCGAAAGGAGGACCGCTGCGACGGTGGCGATGGTGTGGTCGGCAGGATCGCGCCGCTCCGTGGCGACCACGAGCGCGGGCCGCTCGCTGGGGGCGCCCCCGGAGAGGGCGTACGCCACCAGTTGCGTTCCGGCGACGGTGTCGCTGGCGGAGGCAGGGGCCGGGCGGACGGCCCGGGCCAGCCGCCCGGCGGCGGCGCGCACCTCGGCGGCGGGGGCAGCCCCTGCCGCGTACAGTTCCTCGCTGCCGGGCGACACCAGCGCCGCCCAGCCGGCCACGCGCTGGGCAAGCCTGCGGAGCACGGCGGGCACCGGGTCCGGGCGGGCGGCGGCCGCCGCGAGGGACTGCTGGGCCTCGGTGACCCGGCGCAGCTCGCGGTGCCGGGCCTCCGCCATGGCCTGCCAGACCGCGCGGGCGACGGCGGTGAAGGGCGTGGCGGGCGGTACCTCGACCAGGGGGAGGCCGTAGCGGCCGCAGGCGGCGATGAGGGCGCGCGGGGTCTCGTCGTGCACGGGGGCGAGGCCGAAGCCCAGCGCAGTCGCCCCCGCCTCGACCGTCCGGGCCACATAGCGGTCCAGGTAGGCGCCGGAGCCCGCCGCCGACTCGAAGTGGACGCCCGCGGTGAGCAGCAGCTCGCCGCCCAGCAGATAGGGGACCGGGTCCTCCATCTCGCTGGTGTGCACCAGGTGGATCGGCACGTCCTCCTCGGGCCCGGCGACCTGGTGCAGGCCGAGGTCGGCGCGGCCGATGAGTTCGGACAGCGGCACAGCCGGCGTCGGAGGGCCGGGAGGTGGGGAGTGAGGCATGTGCGTTCTATCCACTCTGCCTGCGGTGAGTGGATAGAACGTACGCTTCTGCGCCATCTTTCGGCAACTTATGGTCAGCAATCGAAACGGCACCAACAGACCGAGCGGAATGGAGGAAGCCCATGGCTGTCGACTACGCGGTGATTGTGGTCTACCTGGCCGGCATGCTGGCCATGGGCTGGTGCGGCATGCGCCGCGCCAAGTCCAAGAGCGACTTCCTGGTCGCGGGCCGCCGCCTCGGCCCTGCAATGTACTCCGGCACGATGGCGGCCATTGTCCTCGGCGGCGCCTCCACCATCGGAGGGGTTGGCCTCGGCTACCAGTACGGCCTGTCCGGCGCCTGGATGGTCTTCACCATCGGCCTCGGTCTACTGGCCCTCAGCATTTTCTTCTCGGCGCGCATCGCCCGCCTGAAGGTCTACACCGTCTCCGAGATGCTCGACCTGCGCTACGGCGGCTCCGCCGGGCTCATCTCGGGCGTGGTCATGTGGGCGTACACGCTGATGCTCGCGGTGACCTCGACGATCGCCTACGCGACGATCTTCGACGTCCTCTTCGGCCTCGACCGTACCTTCGCGATCATCCTCGGCGGGGCGATCGTGGTCGCGTACTCGGCGCTCGGCGGCATGTGGTCTATCACGCTGACGGACATGGTGCAGTTCGTGGTGAAGACCATCGGCGTGCTGCTGCTCCTGCTGCCGATCGCCGTCGTCAGGGCGGGCGGCTTCGCCGAGATGAAGGCGCAGCTGCCGACCGAGTACTCCTCGCCGCTCGGCATCGGCGGCCAGACGATCTTCACCTACGTCCTGATCTACACCTTCGGCATGCTCATCGGGCAGGACATCTGGCAGCGGGTGTTCACCGCCCGCAGCGACAAGGTCGCCAAGCTCGGCGGCACGGTCGCCGGCGTCTACTGCCTTGTCTACGCGCTGGCCGGAGCGGTCATCGGCACGGCGGCGAAGGTGCTGTACCCGAACCTGGGCGCGGCGGACGACGCCTTCGCGACGATCGTCAGGGACGCGCTGCCGGTGGGTGTGCGTGGACTGGTGCTGGCCGCGGCGCTGTCGGCGGTCATGTCGACCTCCTCCGGTGCGCTGATCGCCTGTGCGACGGTCGCCAACAACGACATCTGGTCCCGGCTGCGCGGTGCCCTCACCCGCGGCGATGCGAAGAACGAGGAGGACGGCGGCCGTGACGAGGTGTCCGGCAATCGAGCCTTCATACTTGTCATGGGCGTCGCCGTGATCGGCACGGCCATCGCACTGAACAACGTCGTCGAGGCCCTGACCGTCGCGTACAACCTCCTCGTGGGCGGGCTGCTGGTGCCGATCCTCGGCGGTCTGCTGTGGAAGCGCGGCACCGCGGCCGGCGCCCTGTCCTCGGTCGTGGTCGGCGGCGCGGCCGTCGTCGGCCTCATGGCCTGGAAGGGCATCCTGGCCAACGAGCCCGTTTACTACGGACTGCTGGCCTCTCTCGTGGCATTCGTCGCCGTGAGCCTGGCCACCCGGCCCACCGACGCCGCCGTCCTCGCCGCCTGGCGCGAGCGGCTGGCGGGACGCCCGGGAGCCACGGCGGAAGCCACGGCCCCGGCCCAGATCTGAACACGCAGATCACGAAGAAAGAACACGCGGTACAAGCAGTACAAGTACACGCAGTACGCAGAACTCGCGGTAACCGAAAGAAGGCAGTAACCATGAGCAGCACCGAGCAGCCGCGCGGCCCCGTCGACTCCTCCCGCATCCCGCGGTATGCCGGGCCCGCCACGTTCGCCCGGCTGCCCCGCCTCGACGAGGTCGGCTCCGCCGATGTGGCCGTGGTCGGCGTCCCGTTCGATAGCGGCGTGTCCTACCGGCCCGGCGCCCGCTTCGGCGGCAACGCCATCCGCGAGGCCAGCCGCCTCCTGCGCCCGTACAACCCGGCGCAGGACGCCTCGCCCTTCGCGCTCGCCCAGGTCGCGGACGCCGGGGACATCGCCGCCAACCCGTTCAACATCAACGAGGCCGTCGAGACCGTCCAGGCCGCCGCCGACGACCTGCTCGACACCGGCGCCCGCCTCATGACGCTCGGCGGCGACCACACCATCGCCCTGCCGCTGCTGCGTTCCGTCGCCCGCAAGCACGGCCCGGTCGCGCTGCTGCACTTCGACGCCCATCTGGACACCTGGGACACCTACTTCGGCGCCGAGTACACCCACGGCACGCCCTTCCGCCGCGCCGTCGAGGAGGGCATCCTCGACACCTCCGCCCTCTCGCACGTCGGCACGCGCGGCCCGCTGTACGGCAAGCAGGACCTCACCGACGACGAGAAGATGGGTTTCGGCATCGTCACCTCCGCCGACGTCATGCGGCGCGGCGTCGACGAGGTCGCCCAGCAGCTGCGCGAGCGCGTCGGCGCCCGCCCGCTCTACATCTCCATCGACATCGACGTCCTCGACCCCGCCCACGCCCCCGGCACCGGCACCCCCGAGGCCGGCGGTCTCACCTCCCGCGAGCTGCTGGAGATCCTGCGCGGACTCGCCTCCTGCAACCTGGTCTCCGCCGATCTCGTCGAGGTCGCCCCGGCGTACGACCACGCCGAGATCACCTCGGTCGCGGCCTGCCACACCGCGTACGAGCTGACCACGATCATGGCCCGTCAGATCGCGGCGGCCCGCGCGTGAGCTCGGTGAGCGGGCGCAACGGCGGCGACCTGGTCGTCGAGTCGCTGACCGCGCTGGGCGCGTCGACCGTCTTCGGCCTGCCCGGGCAGCACGCGCTGGGCGCCTTCGACGCCCTGCGGCGCTCGCGGCTGACCTATGTCGGCCTGCGCGTGGAGAACAACGCGGGCTTCGCCGCCGACGCCTTCGCCCGGGTCACCGGCGAGCCGGCGCCGCTGCTGGTGTCCACCGGGCCCGGCGCCCTCATGACGCTGGCCGCGCTCCAGGAGTCGGCCGCCGCGTCGGCGCCGGTGCTGGCCATCGGCAGCCAGGTCCCGGTGGCGGGTCTGGGCGGCGGCCGGCACGGCTATCTGCATGAACTGGCCGACCAGAAGGCGTCGTTCCGCGACATCGTCAAGTCCGTCCACACGGTCCGTACGGCATCCCAGATTCCCTCGGCCATCGCCGCCGCCTGGGAATCCGCGAGCACCGTCCCGTACGGGCCCGTGTGGGTCGAGATCCCACAGGACATCCTGCTGGCCCGGGTCACTGTCCCGCCGGTCACCTCGCTGCGGGCCGCGCCGCGCCCCCTGGAGCCGCGCCCCGAGCTGATCACCGAGGCCGCGCGGCTGCTGTCGGATGCCCGGCAGCCGGTGATTCTGGCGGGAGGCGGCGTCGTACGGTCCTGGGCCGAGGTGGAGCTGCGGGCCCTGGCCGAGCGGCTGGACGCGCCGGTGGCCTCGACCTTCGGCGGCAAAGGGGCGTTCCCTTGGGAGCACCCGCTGTCGCTCCGGTCGTGGCTGGAGGACCGGCACACCACCGACTTCCTCGAAGAGGCCGACGTCCTGCTGGTCGTCGGCTCCGGACTTGGCGAGCTGAGCTCGAACTACCACACCTTCCGTCCCCGCGGCCGGGTGATCCAGATCGAGGCCGACCTCGGCAAGCTGGAGTCCAACCACCCCGCGCTCGGTATCCACTCCGACGCCCGGCTAGCGCTGGCCGCCCTGTGCGACCTCACCGCCGCCCGCAGCTCCGACGGCGCCGCCGCCGAAGCCGCCGCCGAACTGCTGGCCCGGGTCGGGGACCGTATCGACGGCCAGGACCTCGCGCTGGAGCAGCAGGTGCTCGCCGCCGTCCGCGAGGCGCTTCCGGAGGACAGTCCGAGCTTCTGGGACATGACGATCCTGGCCTACTGGGCCTGGTCCGCCTGGCCTGGGCCGATGCACTCCGCCCAGGGCGCCGGCGGCCTCGGGTACGGCTTCCCCGCCGCCCTCGGCGCGGCCGCCGCCGACCCCACGAAGCCCGTGCTCGCCGTCTCCGGCGACGGCGGCGCGATGTACTCCATAGCGGAGCTGGCCACCGCCAGGCAGTACGCACTGCCCGTCACCTGGCTGATCGTCGACGACGGCGGCTACGGGATCCTCCGCGAGTACATGAACGGCGCCTTCGGTGAGGCCACCGCCACCGAGCTTGCCCGGCCGGACTTCACAGCCCTCGCCGAGTCCTTCGGGGTCCCGGCGGTCCTGACGACACCGGAAGCGCTGCGCGAGGACCTGGCCAAGGCGCTGGCCTCACCAGGCCCTTCGGTGGTCGTACTCCCTGCGCTGCTGCGAATGTTCGCGCCCACGCACGTTCACTGAGAGGACCCCGGAAGGCAACACGGTCCGCGAACGCCTGGGCCTAATGTGACGCCATGCCTATGCGGACTGCACTTGCAAGCGTCAGCGCCGGGCTCGCGGCGATCACCTGTCTGACCACGGTTCAGGCCCAGGCCAGCACAGGGAGGTGTCTCGCACGCCTGCTCCTCGTCGGTGAGCATCGACGGCTTCTCCGACGCCCTCGACAAGACGACCTTCGACGGCACCTTCGTGGGCAATCTGTCGGCGCTGACCGTCGACACCGACGGGCGGATAGCGGCATTGTCGGACCGGTCGTCGCTCTTCAGCCTGGACGCGAAGACCCACCAGCCGGTCGGCGTCGTCCAGCTGGCCGACGAGACCGGGGCCGCGCTGGATTCCGAGGCCCTGGTCGTCGACCGCGACGGCACCCGGCTGATCACCGACGAGACCACTCCGGCCATCCGCCGCTACGACCGCGCCGGCACCACCATCGGCCGGCTGCCCGTGCCCGCCCCCCTGCTGGTCGCCCCGACCGGGCGCGCGACGAAGAACCTGACGTTCGAAGGGCTCACCCTCCAGCCCGGCGGCCGCACCCTGATCGCCTCCATGGAGGGTGCGCTCTCCGGCGACACCAGCGACATCGTGCGGTTCCAGACCTGGCGGCGACACGGCTCGGGCCAGGACTTCCGGCTCTCCGAGCAGTACGGCTACCGCGTCGACACCGGCCTCGGCGTCTCCGAGATCGCCGCCACCGTAGACGGCCGCCTCCTCGTCCTCGAGCGCGGCTACACCTCCGGCGTGGGCAACACCGTCCGCCTTTACCTCGCCGACCCCGCCCGCGCCACCGACACCAGCGGCACCGAGAACCTCACCGGCCAGGACGGCATCCGCCTGGTCGGCAAGACCCTCCTAGCCGACATCGGCGACTGCCCGTCCCTGGGCGCCACCGCCAAGCAGCCCCAGCCCAACCCCCTCCTCGACAACATCGAGGGCCTCGCCGTCACCGGCCACACCCCGGGCGGCGGCCTGCGCCTGCTGCTGGTCAGCGACGACAACCAGAACGCCGTCCAGATCACCCGGCTGTACTCGCTGACCGCCCGTCTGCCCCGCCGCCTGTCCTAGGTCCCAAAGTTATCCACAGGCCTAGGTCCATGGACCGGCCGCTGTCGGACCTCTGCCCTAGCTTTGTTGCAGCAGGATGAAATCCGCACGCCAGCGCGTTGCCACATGCTGCGGTGACAGGCGTACAGAGCGGGGAGGTTCCGGGTGGCGGGGACGGGCAGTGACGGGAAACAGAGCGGCTGGCTGAGGCGGCTCATCGGCTACTGCTGGCATTACCGGCGCAATGTGCTGCTGGCGCTTGGGGCGTCGCTCGGCGGCATGGCGGTGACCGCCCTAGTGCCGCTGGTGCCCAAGGTGATCATCGACGATGTGATCCTCGCGCACGACCGGCCGCTCGCGCCCTGGGCCTTCGCGCTGCTGGCGGCCGCCCTCGTGGTCTACGGGCTCACCTATGTGCGGCGCTTCTACGGCGGCCGGCTCGCCCTCGACGTGCAGCACGACCTGCGCACCGACATGTTCCGCTCGCTGACGCGGCTGGACGGGGCCCGGCAGGACGAGCTCAACACCGGGCAGATCGTCGGCCGCGCGACCAGCGACCTGCAGCTGATCCAGGGGCTGCTGTGGATGTGGCCGGTCATGCTGGGCAATTTGCTGCTCTTCGTGATGTCGCTCGTCGTGATGCTCGTCCTGTCGCCGCTGCTCACCCTGATAGCGCTGGCCGTCGCCCCCGCCCTGTGGTTCCTGGCCGACCGCAGCCGCGACAAGCTCTTCCCCGCCACCTGGTACGCGCAGGGCCAGGCGGCCGCCGTCGCCGGGATCGTCGAGGGATCGGTCACCGGGGTTCGGGTCGTGAAGGGCTTCGGGCAGGAGCAGCAGGAGATGACGAAGCTGGAGGGCGTCAGCGGCAAGCTGTTCGCCGGCCGGCTGCGCACCATCCGGCTGAACGCCCGCTACAGCCCGGCCCTGCAGGCCGTCCCGGCGCTCGGCCAGGTCGGGATGCTGGCCCTGGGCGGCTGGATGGCGACACGCGGCCAGATCAGCCTGGGCACCTTCGTCGCCTTCTCGACGTATCTTGCCCAGCTCACCGGGCCCGTACGGATGCTCACGATGATGCTGACCCTCGGACAACAGGCCAGGGCCGGCGTCGAGCGGGTTCTCGAACTGATCGACACCGAGCCCACGCTGGCCGAGGGGTCGCGGGAGCTGCCGCGCGAGGCCCCGGCGACGGTCGAGTTCGACCATGTCAGCTTCGGCTACGACCCCGAGCGACCCGTGCTCGACGACTTCTCCCTGCGGATCGAACCCGGCGAGACCGTCGCCGTCGTCGGCGCCTCCGGCAGCGGCAAGTCGACGGTCTCTCTGCTGCTGCCGCGCTTCTACGATGCCACGGGCGGCGCGGTGAAGGTCGGTGGCGAGGACGTCCGCGAGCTGACTTTCGATTCGCTGCGCGACGCCACAGGGCTGGTGCCCGAGGACAGCTTCCTCTTCTCGGACACCGTCCGCGCCAACATCGCGTACGGCCACCCGGACGCCACGGACGAGCAGATCCTCACCGCCACCCGGCACGCGCAGGCCCACGAGTTCATCACCGCCCTGCCCGACGGGTACGAGACCGTCGTCGGCGAGCAGGGACTCACTCTCTCCGGCGGCCAGCGGCAGCGCATCGCCCTGGCCCGCGCCATCCTCACCGACCCGCGCCTGCTGCTCCTCGACGACGCCACCTCCGCCGTCGACGCGCAGGTCGAGGCCGACATTCATGACGCCCTGCGCGAGGTCATGGCCGGTCGCACCACCCTCCTGATCGCCCACCGCCGCTCCACCCTGGCCCTGGCGGACCGGATAGCCGTCATGGAGGCGGGACGGCTGGTGGACTTCGGCACCCATGAGGAGCTGGAGGCGCGCTGCTCGCTCTACCGGCGGCTGCTCACCGACCCGGACGAGCTGGGCGCGGACGTCGTGACCCACGACCCGGCAGGTCTGGTCGCCTTCCGGGACGGCGAGGCATCAGCGACCGGACTGGCCGTCGCCCCGGCCACGACGGACGGCGGCATCACCCCCGAGCTGTGGCCGCGCGACCGCCGCGAGGCACATGCCGACCAGGACCGAGGCCAGGGGACGGCTGCTGCCGCGGCCGCGACCGGCGGACCCGGCGGGATGGCAGCCGCCATGGCCGGCATGCCCGCCACACCTGAGCTGCTGGCCAAGGTCGCCGCGCTGCCGCCGGCCGCCGACACCCCGGAGGTGGACGCAGATGCGGCCCGCACCGCTGACCAGGACTTCGGCCTGCGCAGCCTGCTGAGCGGCTTCCGCCAGCCCCTGCTGTTCAGCCTGCTCCTGGTCGCCGCCGACGCCCTCGCCGGGCTGCTGCTGCCGGTCCTGATCCGGCACGGCATCGACTCCGGAGTACGGCAGGCCGCGCTGGGCGCGGTCTGGGCCGCATCCCTCCTGGGCCTGCTCATCGTCATCGGTCAGTGGGCTGCGCAGTGGGGTTCCACCCGGCTCACCGGCCGCACCGGCGAACGCGTCCTCTACACCCTCCGCGTCAAGATCTTCGCTCACCTGCACCGGCTCGGACTCGACTACTACGAGCGTGAGTTGAGCGGCCGCATCATGACCCGGATGACCACCGATGTGGACGCCCTGTCGACCTTCCTGCAGACCGGCCTCGTCACCGCCCTGGTCAGCCTGCTGACCTTCTTCGGCATCCTCGTCGCGCTGCTCGCCATCGACATCCAGCTCGCGCTGATGGTCTTCGCGACCCTGCCCGTCCTCCTCGCCGCCACCTGGGTTTTCCGCCGCAAGTCCCGGCAGGCGTACGAACTCGCCCGCGAACGGGTGAGCATCGTCAACGCCGACCTGCAGGAGCACGTCGCCGGGCTGCGCATCGTGCAGGCCTTCCGCCGCGAGGAGGGCGGCGCCGAGCGATTCGCAGGACGCAGCGACGCCTACCGGCAGGCCCGCCTCCGGGGGCAGTTCCTGATCTCGGTCTACTTCCCCTTCGTCCAGTTCCTGTCCAGCGCCGCCGGTGCCCTGGTGCTGATCGTCGGCGCCAACCGGGTCGGCGCCGGCACCCTCACTGCGGGCGCCCTGGTCGCCTATCTGCTCTACATCGACCTGTTCTTCTCCCCCGTGCAGCAGCTCTCCCAGGTCTTCGACGGGTACCAGCAGGCATCGGTATCCCTCGGCCGGATACGCGAACTGCTGCACACCCCGACCACGACCCCGATCGCCGCAGAGCCGGACGAAGTCGGTGAGCTGCGCGGCGAGATCGCCTTCGACGACGTCCACTTCCGGTACGCCGAGGACGGCGCCGAGGCCCTGTCCGGGGTCAACCTCCGCATACCCGCCGGGCAGACCGTCGCCTTCGTCGGGGAGACCGGCGCGGGCAAGTCCACCCTCGTGAAGCTGGTCGCCCGTTTCTACGACCCGACCCAGGGCGCGGTCCGCGTGGACGGCCACGACGTGCGGGACCTGGACCTCACCGGATTCCGGCGCCGGCTCGGCGTCGTACCGCAGGAGCCGTACCTCTTCGCCGGGACGGTGCGCGATGCGATCGCGTACGGGCGGATGGACGCGACCGACGCGGAGGTCGAGGCAGCCGCGCGGGCGGTCGGCGCCCACGAGATGATCGCGACGCTCGACGGTGGCTATCTCCACACCGTCGCCGAACGCGGCCGCAATCTCTCCGCCGGGCAACGGCAGTTGATCGCCCTCGCCCGCGCGGAGCTCGTCGACCCGGGCATCCTGCTGCTCGACGAGGCCACGGCCGCCCTCGACCTCGCCACCGAGGGCCTGGTTAACCAGGCCGCCGACCGCCTGGCGTCGCGCCGCACGACGCTCGTCGTCGCCCACCGGCTCACCACGGCCGCCCGGGCCGACCGTGTCGTCGTCCTCGACCACGGCCGCGTCGTCGAGGACGGCACGCACGAGGAACTGCTGGCGCGCGAAGGCCGGTACGCCTCGCTCTGGCGGGCCTTCGTCGGCGAGGACGAGAGCAGCGAGGCGGTCGCCTAGGCGGGGCCCCGCCGCCGTAGGTCCTGGGCCGGTCAGAGCCGGCGGGCGCAGCCCACGCCCGCCGGTCCGAGGCCGACGTAGAGCGCCGTCCCAGTCGGGCAGGCGGAGCGCTTCCAGGTGACCGCGACGATCCGGTACTGCGGCTTGTGCTGGTGGGAGCCGTCGCAGGAGGTCTCCCGCACCTCGCCCTCGCGGGAGGTGTAGACGCAGTCGCCGGTGACGGTGCGCGGGCCGCCGCCTGCGCCGGGGTCGCCGGGATGCGGGGGGCCGAGGTTGCGCATGCAGGCGTAGCCCTGGGGGCTGCCGGCGGAGACGGTGAGGACGAAGTCGGTGTTCGCCGGGCAGCGGTCACCCGCCCGGGCGACGGCGGCCGGGGCGGAGGGAGTGGGCGAGGCGGGCAGCAGCCCGTACAGCCGGGACACCACGCGGGCGGTCGCCGCCGGGTCGGAGCAGTCGGTCTCCCGGTACGCGCCGACCGGATCCGCAGTCGCGCACTCGCCCCTGGCCAGGAAGACCCCGTCGTCCGTGGTACGTGAAGGGCTGCCCGTAAGCTTGGTGGCGCCCCCGGTGTCGTCGGTGCCGTCGGAGGCCGGTGTGCAGGCGGTCAGCAGCAGCGCGGCCAACCCCGCCGTCCCCAGCAGCTGCCCGGAAACCGCATATATGCGCATGACCGTCCCCCATTGCATCCCCAGGAGCAAAATGCGCGGCTGCGCCCCTTTCGCGAGGATAGGGGACGCGGCCGGGCCCCGTCACGTGATCAGAGCAGGCCCCCGGCGACGCCGACCACGGCCGCGTAGTGCTGCGCCTGGATGCAGCGGATGTTCTCGTCCCCGGTCGGCACGGCGTTCACTGCCGCCTGCCCCGGACTGATCAGCAGAGCCGCGCCCGTGGGCCTGCAGCCGGACAGGATGTACCCGAAGCGCCGCTCCCCAGCCCGCACCGGATGCGCGGCGAGTTGCTTGCGTACGGTGGCTGGGCCACGACCGGACAACTGGGCGAGGAACGCGTCCAGTTCGCTCGCCCGGGTGACCTCGGTGCCGCCGCCGTCCCCGCCGCCCTTCACCGTGTCCTTCGGCACCGTGTCCAGATGGGTGAAGGCCACGGTCGTACCCGGCCCCGGCGGATCGGCCTCCTCGCTCGCCTCCTGCGCGAAGCGCGGGTGGTCCGGCAGGCTGCCGCGCGGCACCTCGAAGAGCGTCACCACGTGATTCGCCACGAAGCACTCGCCGGGAGGCTTGGGCTGCGCCACCCCGAGGTGCAGTCGCTTGCCCGCGTCGAGACGCAGAACGGCGTCCGTCGCCGTGCTGCAGCCCGTGGTCCTGGACCAGCCCACCAACACGCTGCGCGAGAAGTCGGTCCTCGCCGCCTTGGCCGTGATCTGCTGAGCGATCTCCGGCGCGGATCTCGCGAAGTAGCCCGGGAATCTGGCCAGATCACCCTCGCTGCCGAGCACCGTATGCACATCGGGCACCCCGCGCGTCGTTGCCGCCAGATGAACCAGGCGGAAGGCTACCCGCGAGGAGGAGGAAGAGGGGCCGCCACCGGCGCCGTCAAGGGGGGGCGCGCCGGTGGCGGACTGCTGCCGGCCGCAGGCGGCGGAGAGGGTTGTCAGCGACGCAGCCAGCAGCGCGACCAACACCACCCTGCGGAGACTCACCAGCAGCATGGCGGTTGGACGGGGGCGGCTCCTGGTCGGTTCCATGTACCCATGGTCGGATATCAGCCGGTTTCCGGCGCCCAGTGAGCGCGCAACACGCGGACGGTCTCGGTGATTGCCGGGCGCCTCGCCGCTCCCGTACGCCATACGGCGTAGAGCCGCCGCACCGGCATCGGGTCGAGTCGCACCGCCGCGACCCCCTCCGGCACCACCCCGCGCCCGAGCCTCGGCACGAGCGCGATGCCCAGCCCCGCGGCCACCAGCGCCAACTGGGTCCGGTACTCCGCCACCTGGAAGGCCAGCTCCGGCTCCGAACCGGACTCGCGCAACGTACGCACCAGCCAGTCGTGGCACACCGTCCCCGGCGGCTGGCAGATCCAGCGCTCGTCGGCCAGATCCTCCCGTACGACCGACTCGCGCGCCGCCAGCCGGTGTCCGGCCGGGACCAGCACATCGCACCGGTCGTCGCCGATCACCGCCCGCTCCAGGCCTTCGGGGGCAGGCAGCGGGGCGATGTCCCAGTCGTGGGCCACGGCCAGGTCCACCACGCCCCGCGCCACCAGGTCCACCGACAGATGCGGGTCGACCTCCACCAGCCGCAGCTCCAGCGTGGGATGAGCGGCCGTCAGCTCGGCCAGCACCCCGGGCAGCAGCCCGCACGCCGCCGTTGGGAAGGCGGCCACCGTCAGCCGCCCGGCGGGCCGGCCGCGCTGCTCCTCAAGCGCCACCTCCGCCTCCTCCACCAGCGACATCAGCTGCTGCGCGGTCGCGACCAGCAGCTGCGCGGCGTCGGTCAGTGCGACCCCGCGCCCGTGCCGCTCCAGCAGCCGGGTCCGGGTTTCGCGCTCCAGCTTGGAGATCTGCTGCGAGACGGCGGACGGCGTGTATCCCAGTGCGGCCGCGGCGGCGCCCACCGATCCGTGAGCATGCACCGCGTGCAGGGCACGCAACCGGGCCAGATCCAGCATCGGCTCATCACCACCAGGTAGACCATGTAGACCGTGTAGATCATGTAGACCGTGAAGCAGACCATGTAGCAGACCTGAATCCGACGATGAAGAAGACATCGCTGGTGCTAAACACTACGCGGCCCCGAAGCTGAGTCACATGCGACCGCCAGCCGCCGCCATGCGCCCCTCCCACCTAGCCCTCGCCGTCCTCGTCGCCGCCCTTTGGGGCGTCAACTTCGTCGTCATCGACGTCGGACTCGAGCACTTCCCGCCGCTGCTCTTCTGCGCCCTGCGCTTCCTCGTCGCCGCCGTGCCCGCCGTCTTCTTCGTCCGCCGCCCCAAGGTGGCGCTGCGCTGGGTCGTCTCCGTCGGACTCACTCTCGGCGTCGCCAAATTCGGCCTGCTCTTCATCGGGATGAACCAGGGGATGCCCGCTGGGCTGTCCTCCCTCGTCCTGCAGATCCAGGCCGTCTTCACCGCCCTGCTGGCGATCACCCTGCTGGGTGAACGCCCTGGCCGCGCCCGCCTCGTCGGCATGGCCGTCGCCTTCGGCGGAATCGTCCTCGCCGCCATTGACGAAGGCGCCTCGGGCCCGCTCGGGGCCTTCGCCCTGGTCATCGCAGCCGCCGCCTTCTGGGGCGTGTCCAACATCCTCACCCGCAAGGCCTCCCCGCCCGACGCGCTGAGCTGGATGGTCTGGGTCAGCCTTGTCCCCCCGCTGCCCCTGTTCGTCCTCTCCCTGCTCTTCGAGGGCCCCGGCGCCGACCTCGACGCCCTGCGCGCCCTCGACTGGAGCGGCGCCGGCGCCATCGTCTACGTCGCCTGGGTCACCACGGTCTTCGGCTTCGGCGTCTGGGGCTTCCTGCTGCGTACGTACGACGCCTCCGCCGTCGCCCCCTTCTCGCTCCTCGTCCCCGTCTTCGGTATGTCGTCCGCCGCCCTGCTGCTCGGTGAGTCCGTCAGCCCGCTCCGCTGGGGCGCGGCCGTCCTTCTCGTCGGCGGTGTGGCGGTCACGTCCCTCACGCCGAGTCGTCGAGCAGCCGCAGCAGATACTCCCGCCCAGGCCCCAGCAGTTCCGGCAGCTCCCGGGCCTGCGGGTACCACCGCTTCTCGTACTCCCAGCACAGCCAGCCGTCCCAGCCCGCTCGGCTGAGCACCTCCACCGTGTCCGCCAGCGGTAGCGCCCCTGCCCCCAGCGGCAGGGGCGTCGTGTCCTCGGCGGAGGCGATGTCCTTGACCTGTACGTAGCCGAGGTAGGGGGCCAGCGCCTTGTACGACGACGCCGGTTGCTCGCCGCCGAGCCAGGTGTGCATCACATCCCACAGCGCACCCGCGTTGTGGTGCCCCACCAGCCCTAGGACCCGGGCCACGTCGGCGCCGGTGCGGTGCGAGTCATGCGTCTCCAGCAGCACCCGTACGCCCCGGTCCGCGGCATGCTCCGCCCCTGCTGCCAGCCTGCGCGCCGCGACGACGTCCCTCTCCGGACCCTCACCGCCCGGGAACACCCTGACGTACGAACTCCCCAGGTCGGCGGCGAGGTCCACATGCGCGCGGAGGTCGGCGAGCACCGGCTCGTCCGCGCCGGGCGCCGCCACCTTCGCGTACGACGCGATGCCCGCGACCTCGACGCCTGCCGTGTGGAATTGGTCGGCCACCTCGGCTCTGTGATCCGCCGTCAAGCCGATGTGCACCGGCTCCTCGTCCGCCGCCGCCCGCAACTCCACACCGTGGAAGCCGTGGTCGGCGGCGAGCCGCACCACCTCCGGAACGGGCAGGCCTGGCACACCGAGAGTCGAGAACGCGAGCTTCATCCTTCGGACGCTACAACAGCAACCGCCAGTCCTGACCCACCAAGTCCCTGCCGAAGCTGTGGTGCGGCTCCTGCCTCACCAGCTCGAAACCGGCCCCCTGATAGATCCTCCGGGCCGCCACCAGCACGTCATTGGTCCACAGCACCAGCTCCCGGTACCCGGTGGCCCGCGCGAAGTCGACGCACTGGTCCACCAGCCGCCTGCCGATCCCATGGCCCCGAGCGCCCGGTTCGACCAGCAGCAGCCGCAGCCTCGCCGCCCCCGGCGCCTCGTCCTTCACGCACATGACCCAGCCGACGGGCTCGCCGTTCAACTCGGCCACCCACGCCGCCTCGTGCTCCGCGTCGAACCCGACCGCGAAATCGGCCAGGATGCGGGCGACCAGCGCCTCGTACTCCTCGTTCCAGCCGAACTCGGCCGCGTACACTTGCGCGTTGCGCTGGATCACCCAGCCCAGATCCCCGGCGCGCGGCCCGCGCAGCCGGACCTCCGCCCGGGGCTCCTGCCCGTCGCCCAGCACCTCCCG
Organism: Streptomyces soli; assembly: GCF_003999195.1. Taxonomy (GTDB): domain Bacteria; phylum Actinomycetota; class Actinomycetes; order Streptomycetales; family Streptomycetaceae; genus Actinacidiphila; species Actinacidiphila soli. Next base: position 48,435 of record NZ_RJVR01000330.1, on the reverse strand, counting down.
CACCGTGCGCATCGCCTCGGTCAGCCGCCGCCGGTCCTCCGCCGCCACGCCGCTCAGCATCTCCCCGACCGCCTCCCGCGCCCGCTCCTCCAGCAGCGCCGCCGCCTCCCGCCCCGCGGCCGTCAGCTCCACCCGCTGCCGCCGCACGTCCCGGTCCGACGGGGCCCGGCTCACCAGCCCCCGCTCCTCGAACTTCGCCAGCATCCTGCTCAGCTGCCCCGCGTCCACCGACAGCTCCGCCCGCAGGTCGGCGGCGTCCGTGCGGCCGGTGTGCGCCAGCTCGTAGAGGACGCGCGCCTCGGTCAGCGTGTACGGCGTGTGCAGCCGGCGGCTGTAGTCCAGCGCGCCGATGCGGTTCGTGTAGAACCGGTTGAACGCGCGGATCTCCTGCGCGGGGTTCGTCTCCGTCTGCACCTGGCACCTCCGAATACCTTTGACTCCGTCAAAGGTATTCCTCCCGGCCGGGCCCCGCTAGCGTCCCGTGCGCGGCGCGCCCGTGGACGCCCGCACCATCAACTCCGTACGGATCGTGGCCAGGCTGCCCGGGGGCGGCGCCTGGCGGCCCATGACGAGCCGGCCCGCGCGGGCGCCCGCCTCGTGCAGGGGAATCCGTACGGTGGTGAGCGCGGGCACGGCATCGACGCTGAACGGAAGATCGTCGAAGCCGGCCACCGACACGTCCTCCGGAATCCGCAGCCCCTGGTCCCGCAGCGCGGCGCAGACGCCCAGCGCCACGGTGTCGTTCGCGGCGACGACCGCAGTGAGCCCGGGCTCGCGGCGCAGAAGTTCGAGGGCGGCGTCGTAGCCGGAGGAGCGGTCGTAGTCGCCGTGCACCGTGAGGCGTTCGAGCTCCTCGGGGGAGCCGCCGAGCCCGGCCGCGGTGAGCGCCGCGCGGTGGCCCTCCAGGCGGTGCCGGGTGGTGGTCCGCTCGGCCGGGCCGGTGACGTAGCCGATCGTGCGGTGGCCGAGGGCCAGCAGATGCTCGGTGAGCCGCTGCGCGCCGCCACGGTTGTCGAAGGCCACGGTTATGACGGCCTCCGCCAGCGGTGACAACGGCGGCCGCCCGCACAGCACGATCCGCGTCCCGGACGCCGCGAGCCGGGCCAGCCGCACGGCGACGGCCTCCGTGTGCTCGGTGCCCTCGACCGCGCCGCCGGTCAGTACGACGCCTGCGGCCCGCTGCCGCTCCAGCAGGGTCAGGTAGTTGAGCTCGGCCTCGGCGGAGCCGCCCGTGTTGCAGACGACGGCGAGCTTGCCGCCGCCCGGCACATCGTTGTCGCTGATCTCGCCCTGGACGGCGCTCGCGATGAGGCCGAAAAAGGGGTCGGCGACATCGTTGACCAGCACGCCGACCAGGTCGGAGGTCGAGGCGGCCAGGGCCCGCGCGTGCCCGTTCACCACGTAGTCCAGGTCCTCGACGGCCCGGAGTACCCGCTCCTTCGTACTGCCCGCCACGGGATAGTTGCCGTTCAGCACGCGGGACACGGTCGCGGCCGACACTCCGGCGCGCGCCGCGACATCGGCCAGGGTCACTGCCATCGGTTCTGATTCCTCCGGGTCGGTCTCACCCCCGGGCCCTCCGCCCGTATAGCGGCACATGCTCTCACCCAGGGCTCGCCCGGTCGATCTCCGTGTGAGCGGCCCGGCGGCTGGGCCTTGTCGGACGGGCCTACCGCGCCTAGGGTCAGTCTACGTGCAAGCGCTTACTGCCGAGGTCGAGGAGCCGCCCGTGCCCGCCGCAGACCCCGCCCCCGCCTCCGCGCCGCCGTGGTCGGCACCGGCGCCATCGTCGCCGGATCCCACATCCCGGCGCTGCGCGCCCACGGCGACCGGGTCGAACTCATCGCCGCCGTCGACGTCGACACCGACCGGCTCAAGGCCTTCTGCGAGACGGCCGGCCCCGACGTCACCGGGTACTCCACTCTCGATGCCATGCTCGCCGCCGAGCGCCCCGACCTCGTCCTCATCGGCACCCCGCCCGCCTTCCACCGCGACCAGACCGTGGCCGCGCTGGGCGCCGGGGGGGGGGCTGTGCGAAAAGCCGCCCTGCCTCTCGCTCCAGGAATACGACGAGGGTGAGTCGCATCCAAATCGACTGCGCCGAAGCGACCCTGGAACTCACCCACCTCTACGGCCATAACAACCACCACTGGCGTTCCCGGCCCCCACCGACACCGGGCGCGTGGACCGCCGGCGCACCCCGGCCAGCGACGTCCCGAGCTCGCACGTCGCCCAGATAGGTGAATTTCTCGACGCCATGGCCGAGGGCCGCCGCCCCCGCGCCTCCGGCCCGGACGGCCGGACCAGCCTGGAGTTCGTGTCCGCGCTCTACAAGTCCGCCTTCACCGGACAGCCCGTGTTCGCCGGCGAGATCGGCCCCGGCGACCCGTACTGCAGCCACCTGCACGGCGGCCACCCGCAGTGGGCCCCAAGGGGACCGGAGAGAAGACCGGCTGGGCGGCCCGATCACCGTCACGCACGTCCACGGCGACCGCATCCGCGTCGCGTCCGGCGGCACCGAGCTGCTGGCCTACGTCTACCGGCCCGACCCCGATCCGTACGAGTCCCGCAAGCCCTACGCCCACCCACTGCGCACCCTCGCCGGGCACGTCGTCACCGGCTACCGCCCCAACGACCACCGCTGGCACAAGGGCCTGCAGATGACCGCCAGCCACCTGTCCGGGCAGAACTTCTGGGGTGGCAACTCCTACCTCGGCCCCGACCGGGGCTACCAGCGGGTCGGAGCGGGTCGGCTCGATGCGGCACGACGGCTTCGAGACACTCGACGTCACGCGGGACCGCCTGAGCTTCACCGAACGCCTCAGCTGGCTCTCCCACCACGGCGAGTACTGGTGCGACGAACGCCGCGAGATCGCCGCCCACTCCGTCGAAGCCGCCGCAGGTGCCGGGGCCCTTGACTGGTCCATCCACCTCACCAACGTCCGCGCCGAGCCGCTGCGCTTCGGCAGCCCCACCACCGCCGGCCGCGAACTGGCCGGCTACACCGGTCTCCACTGGCGCGGCCCCCGCGACTTCAACCAGGGCACCGTCCTCGCCGACGGCGGCCTCACCGGCGAGGCCGACACCATGGGGCACCAAGCCCCCTGGCTCTCCTTCAGCACGCTCCACGACGAGGTCGACGCCTTTTCGACCCTCGTCTTCGCGCACGCCCCGGAAAACGCGGACGCGATCCACGAATCCCACTGTTCGTACGCGAACAGCCCACGCCCACCGTCGCCTTCTCCTGGGCTTCCTACGACGAGTTCGAGCTGCCGCCCGGCGAGTCCTTCGCGTACCGCTATCGAGTGATCATCGCCGACGGCGCCTGGAACGCCGGGCGCACGGAACGCCACCTCAAGGGCATCCCGTGGTGACCCCGCCACTGCCCGGCGCCATCGGCCTCTCCCACCTGCGTCCGTACGAATGGGAAGCCGCCGACGGCCTCTGCGGTGGCAGCCCGCACATGCATCTCGCCTGTACGGAGGCGTACGTCGTGACCGGCGGCCGCGGCGCCATCCAGACCCTGACCGTCGCCGACGGCCACCGCGACACTCCGCTGGAACCCGGTGCCCTGGTCTGGTTCACCCCCGGCACCGTCCACCGCATGGTGCAGGGCGACGACCTCCGTGTCACCGTACTCATGGAGAACTCCGGCCTTCCCGAAGCAGGCGACGCCGTCTTCACCTTCCCGGCCGCCGTCCTCGCCAACCCGGACGACTACGCCCGCGCCGCCGCACCCCGGTCGACGAGCGGGCCGCCCGCCGCCGCCGCGACCTGGCCATGGAGGGCTACCTCCCCCTCCGCGAGGCCTCGGCGGCCGGCGACCCCAAGCCCCTTCTCGACTTCCACCACGCCGCCGCCCGCCCCGTGGCCCCCAAGGCCCGGACCTGGCAAGCCCCTTGGCGCGCCGGCCCTCTCGCCGCCGCCCACCGCACCGGGGAACACCTCACGGCTCTCGCCTTCGCCGACCAGACCCACCTCACCGAGGCGACCGTCACCGCGACAACCCCCTCCCGCCGCTCCGGCTACGGCATGCGCGGCCGACGCGACGAGTACGCCCTCGACGGCACGACGCTTCCGTACGGCGGCGAGTAGCGGCACTGCCCCGGACCAGGGAACCCCAGGCGCCCCGGGCCACCCGCGAAGCGGCAAGCGCTTACGTCACCCCGCCCGCACCCTTGTCGAACTCATTCGACTCCAGCTACGCTGAGCAGCGAGAAAGCGCTTGCTATTGGGAATCGTACGCGCGGCCGGTCGATCGAGAGGAACCCCACGTGACACGCAAGACAGTGCGGATCGCCATGAACGGCGTGACCGGCCGCATGGGATACCGCCAGCACCTCGTCCGTTCGATCCTCGCGATCCGCGAGGAGGGCGGGCTCGACCTGGGCGACGGCACGACGCTGTGGCCGGAGCCGATCCTCCTCGGCCGCCGCGAACACGCCCTTCGCGCGCTCGCGGACAAGCACGCACTCGACCCGTCCCTGGTCTCCACCGACCTGGACGCCGTCCTCGCCGACCCGACCGTCGACATCTACTTCGACGCCCAGGTAACCGCCGCCCGCGAGAACGCGATCCGCAAGGCCATCGCCGCCGGCAAGCACATCTACACGGAGAAGCCCATTGCCACCGGCCTCGACGGCGCCCTCGACCTCGCCCGCCTCGCCACCGCCGCAGGCATCAAGCACGGGGTCGTGCAGGACAAGCTCTTCCTCCCCGGCCTCCTCAAGCTCAGGCGGCTCATCGACGGCGGGTTCTTCGGGCAGATCCTTTCCATCCGCGGTGAGTTCGGCTACTGGGTCTTCGAGGGCGACTGGCAGTCCGCCCAGCGCCCGTCCTGGAACTACCGCGCCGAGGGCGGCGGGGGCATCGTCGTCGACATGTTCCCGCACTGGGAGTATGTGCTGAACGAGCTGTTCGGCCGGATCCGCACCGTGCAGGCGCTCACCGCCACGCACATCCCGCAGCGCTGGGACGAGCAGGGCAAGCCGTACGACGCGACCGCCGACGACTCCGCGTACGGCATCTTCGAGCTCGAGGGCGGCGCGGTCGCCCAGATCAACTCCTCCTGGGCCGTCCGCGTCAACCGCGACGAGCTCGTCGAGTTCCAGGTCGACGGCACGCACGGCTCGGCCGTGGCCGGCCTGCGCAACTGCCGCGTGCAGCACCGCTCCGCCACCCCCAAGCCGGTCTGGAACCCGGACATTCCGGCGACCGAGGCGTTCCGCGACCAGTGGCAGGAGGTCCCGGACAACACCGGGGACGAGGGCTTCACGAACGGCTTCAAGGCGCAATGGGAGCTCTTCCTGCGCCACGTCCACCGGGACGAGCCCTACACCTGGGACCTGCTGACCGGTGCCCGCGGCGTACAGCTCGCCGAACTGGGCCTGAAGTCCTCCGCCGAGGGCAGCCGCCTCGATGTACCGGAGCTGTCCCTGTGACCGCGAAACCGCTCCTCCTCCCCGACACGCAGGGCGAGCTGTACGCGTACAAACCGCGCACCGCCCCCGTCACGTATGGAGCCGAAGGCGCACTCCGCAGCCGCATCGTCTATTCGGCCGCCCACGTCGTCGCCGACCCCTTCCGCAGCGCCCCCGACGTGCCGGCGGCCGTGGACTGGGACGCCACCCTGGCCTTCCGCCGCCACCTCTGGTCGCACGGCCTGGGCGTGGCTGAGGCGATGGACACCGCGCAGCGCGGCATGGGCCTGGACTGGGCGGGCGCGGCCGAGTTGATCCGCCGCTCGTCCGCCGAGGCGAGGGCGGTCGGCGGCCGCATCGCCTGCGGTGTCGGCACCGACCAGCTCAGCGCACCGGCGACCACCCTCACCGAGGTCATCAAGGCCTACGAGGAACAGCTCGCCGTCGTCGAGGAGTCCGGCTCGCAGGCCATCCTCATGGCGAGCCGCGCCCTCGCCGCGCTCGCCAGGGGCCCCGAGGACTACCTGGAGGTCTACGGCCACCTCCTGCGCCGGTCCGCCGAGCCGGTGATCCTGCACTGGCTGGGCCCGATGTTCGACCCGGCGCTCACGGGCTACTGGGGCAGCGAAGACCTGGATGCGGCGACCGACACCTTCCTGGAGGTCGTCGCAGCCCACCCGGACAAGGTCGACGGCATCAAGATCTCCCTCCTCGACGCCGAGCGCGAGATCGACGTCCGCCGCCGCCTGCCCAGGGGTGTGCGCTGCTATACCGGGGACGACTTCAACTACCCCGAGCTGATTGCGGGCGACGAGCAGGGCTTCAGCCACGCCCTGCTCGGCATCTTCGATCCCCTGGCCCCCCTCGCCGCGGAGGCGGTGCGCACGCTCGACACCGGTGACAAGGACGGCTTCCGGGCCTTGCTCGACCCCACCGTCGAGCTGTCCCGGCACCTGTTCGGCACCCCCACCCGCTACTACAAGACAGGCGTCGTCTTCCTCGCCTGGCTGTCCGGCCATCAGTCGCACTTCACGATGGTCGGTGGTCTGCAATCGGCACGCTCCCTCCCGCACCTGGCCCGGGCCTACGAACTCGCCGACCGCATCGGCCTGTTCCCCGACCCGGTGCTCGCCGAATCCCGAGTCCGCAATCTCCTCTCCGTATACGGAGTGTGACAGTGACCACTGACAACGCGGGTCCGACTCGGCTCAGCGTCAACCAGGAGACGGTCAGGCAGCTCTCCATCCCCGCCCTGGTCCAGGGCGTCACCGCCCTCGGCATCACCGGCATCGGCCTGTGGCGCGCCCCCGTCCAGGAGTACGGCGTCGAGGCGGCGGCGAAGCTGGTGCGCGACGCCGGTCTGACCGTGACCTCGCTCTGCCGGGGCGGCTTCTTCACCGCCGCCGACCCGGACGATCGCAAGGCGGCCCTGGCGGACAACCGCACCGCCATCGAGGAGGCCGCCACCCTCGGCACCGACACCCTGGTCCTGGTCTCCGGCGGCCTGCCGGCCGGTGACCGCGACATCGCCGCCGCGCGCGCGCGCGTCGCCGACGCCATCACGGAACTCGCGCCGTACGCGGGCGAGCGCGGCGTACGGCTGGCGATCGAGCCGCTACACCCGATGTACGCCTCGGACCGGTGCGTGATCTCCACGCTCGGCCAGGCGCTGGACATCGCCGAGCGCTTCCCGGCCGAGCAGGTGGGCGTGGTCGTGGACACGTACCACATCTGGTGGGACGACCAGGTGGGCGCGCTGATCGACCGGGCGGGGGCGGCCGGCCGGATCGCGTCCTTCCAGGTCGCGGACTGGATCACCCCGCTCCCGGAGGGGGTGCTGCTCGGCCGTGGCCAGCTCGGTGACGGCAGCATCGACCTGCGCTGGTACCGCGAACGAGTGGACGCCACCGGCTTCGACGGGGCGATCGAAGTGGAGATCTTCAACCCCAGGTTGTGGGCGAAAGAGGGCACCGAGGCGCTCGCCGAGATCGCCGACAGATACGTCCGGCACGTTTTCTGAGAAGTTTTTCAAATTTCTTTCGCGAACCGTGCAACCTTCTTGCGTGGACGTGGGTCGTACATGTCATCAGGCCCCGGAGGGGGCTCGCAGGGGCCTGATGATGGGGGGAAACGCGGTGGCCGGAGGGGGGCTCGGGGCACCGTAAGGGGAGGGAACGCTTAAGGGGTCCGGCTTGCCGGACCCCTTTCGCCTGCCCTGGGGAAGCAGGGCAGGGGACGCAGCGGGACAGGGCCTACGCGCGGGCGCGCCGGGCCAGCACGGTCGCCGTCACCGGGACGACGATCTCCAGCGCCCCCGCGACCGCCTCCACCGGCAGCCCCTGCCGCTTGGCCACCGCCTTCGCCGCCGGGTCGGCCACCTTGCCGAGCACCGCGGCCACCAGACCACCCCCGGCCGAGACGGCACCGTGGTGCGGTTCGGGCTCCATGGCGGCCTGGGCGATGGCCTGGCAGAGCTCGGCCGTGCCGCCGGGGGTCAGGGAGTCGTCGGTCAGTACACCGGTCAGCGAGGCGACCGAGCCGTTCACGACGTGCCGCGCGGTGTCGGCGTCGCTATGGAGCAGCCCGGCGATCTCCTGGAGCCGGTCGTCACCCAGCTCGTCCAGCACCTCGTCCTTCAGCGGTCGGTCGGTCATGTTCCGGACGGTACGCGCCAAACGCCCGCTCGTCCTGCCGACCGGCCCCGTAAGGATGTACGAGGCCGGTCGCCAGGCCCACGGCTCGCCTCAGAACGGCACGCCGCAGCGGAGGATGACGTTCGCGTACGGCCGCGCCTCACCGGTTCGTACGACGAGCCGGGCGGCCCGGGTGCGGGCTTTGAACTCCTCGTGCGGGACGAGCTCCAGTTCCGGGAAGCGGTCGTCCAGGAGCGCGGCCGCGCCGGGGTTGGCGTCCCGGATCTCCGTGGCGGCGACGGCGCCCTCCACGACCAGCTCGTCGAGCAGGCCCTCGAAGACCTCGGCGAAGGACGGCGTCCCGGCCCGGAAGGCCAGGTCGACGACGATCGGGCCTTCGGGGATGGGCAGCCCCGCGTCGCAGACCACCACCAGATCGGTGTGGCCGAGTACGGCCAGCGCCCCGCTGAGGTGGCGGTTGAGGATTCCGGCCTTCTTCACAGAGCTGCTACCTCTTCCAGGGTAGGGAAGGACTCCTGGGCCCCGGCATTGGTGACGGCCGCCCCGACCCGTACGGCGAAGCGCACCGCTGTCTCCAGGTCGTCGCCCGCGCCCAGCCGCCAGGCCAGGGCGCCGGTGAAGGCGTCTCCCGCGCCGGTCGTGTCGACGGCCTTCACCGGGAGGCTGGGGATACGTACGTTGCCGGCCGGATCCGCGACCAGCGCCCCGGCCGCGCCCAGGGTGACGTCCGGGGGCGTGGACAGGTCCAGGAATCGGGCGGTGGCCGCTGGCGGCCTGGAAGTCGCCCTGGCCGATGTGGTCGTCGGGCAGCGGCAGTGCGTGTTCCTGCAGCGCGTCGCGGAATGACTCGACGCGCTCGCTGCCGGTGGTGGTCGCCGCCGGGCCCGCGATGATGGCGAGCCGCCGGTGGCCGAGCGCGTACAGGTGCGCGACCAGATCCTGGCCGGCGTCGCCGCCGTCGGTACGGACCACCGGCACCTCGGGGCCGACGCCGGGGATTCAGCGGTCGACGAAGACCATGGCCTCGACGGAGCGGGCCAGCTCGGTGAAGAACGGGTTGAGTACGTCGCTGATCACCAGCCCGAGCGTGCGGGTCTGGTCGGTGCGCGGCGAGCGCGCGACCGCGTTCGGCCGGTAGCCGAGCTCCGTGACCGCTGCCAGCACCCGGGTGCGGGTGTCGGGGCGGACCGACGGGTGGTCGTTCAGGACGCGGGAGACCGTCGCGACCGAGACACCCGCGCGGGATGCCACGTCCTAGATGCTCGCCACCGTCCACCTCATTGTGGAATCGATTACATGGCAGAGGGCAAGACCCAGAAACCTGATCGTTACCTTGCCGTGCCTTTCCGCGGGGAGTTATCCACAGGCTCCGAGCGGGTTGTCGGCGCTCGGCGGTACCTTCGGATCAGTTCTTTCGACGCGGGCGCGTGGGGGAGGAGGTCCTGACAGTGGGGGAGTTCAAGATGGTCGTCCTCGAGGGTGTTTTCGAGCGGATGCCACGTCGCCAAACCAACGTGGCCTGCGCCACCGGGGGGTGGTGAGGTGGATCAGTCTCAGCGGCCTTCGTTGGTCGAATTGACTGGCGTCCTCGAGCGGATCACGTACGCGAACGAGGACAACGGCTACACGGTCGCGCGGGTCGACACCGGCCGGGGCGGCGGCGACCTGTTGACCGTCGTCGGCGCACTGCTCGGCGCCCAGCCGGGCGAATCCCTTCGCATGGAGGGCCGTTGGGGCTCCCATCCGCAGTACGGCAAGCAGTTCACCGTCGAGAACTACACGACGGTGCTGCCCGCCACCATCCAGGGAATTCGCCGGTATCTCGGCTCCGGGCTCATCAAGGGCATCGGCCCCCGCATCGCCGACCGGATCGTGGAGCACTTCGGCACCGACACCCTCGATGTGATCGAGGGCGAGCCCAAGCGCCTCATAGAGGTCCCAGGGCTCGGCCCCAAGCGCACCAAGCTCATCGGCGCGGCCTGGGAGGAGCAGAAGGCCATCAAGGAGGTCATGGTCTTCCTTCAGGGGGTGGGGGTCTCCACCTCCATTGCGGTCCGGATCTACAAGAACTACGGCGACTCGTCGATCTCAGTGGTGAAGAACCAGCCCTACCGGCTGGCCGCCGATGTCTGGGGCATCGGCTTCCTCACCGCCGACCGGATCGCCCAGGCCGTCGGCATACCGCACGACAGCCCCGAGCGGGTGAAGGCCGGGCTGCAGTACGCCCTCTCGCAGGCGACCGACAGTGGGAACTGCTTCCTGCCTGAGGAGCGGCTGCTCGCCGACGCCGTGAAGCTGCTGCAGGTCGACGCGGGGCTGGTGATCGACTGTCTGGCCGAACTGGCCGACGAGGAGGGTGTGGTCCGCGAGGCCGTCCCCGATCCGGAGGGCGGCGACCCGATCCGAGCCGTCTACCTGGTGCCGTTCCACCGGGCCGAGATCTCGCTGGCCGGCTCGCTGCTGCGGCTGCTGCGCGGTACCGAGGACCGGATGCCGGCCTTCCGGGACGTCGAGTGGGACAAGGCGCTGGTCTGGCTCGCCGACCGCACGGGGGCCGATCTGGCGCCCGAGCAGCAGCAGGCGGTGCGGCTCGCCCTGACCGAGAAGGTCGCCGTACTCACCGGCGGGCCCGGCTGCGGCAAGTCCTTCACCGTGAAGTCGGTGGTGGCCCTGGCCCAGGCGAAGAAGGCCAAGGTGGTGCTGGCCGCGCCCACCGGGCGGGCCGCCAAGCGGCTGGCGGAGCTGACCGGGGCCGAGGCCTCCACCGTGCACCGGCTGCTGGAGCTGAAGCCGGGCGGGGACGCCGCGTACGACCGGGACCGGCCGCTGGACGCCGATCTGGTGGTGGTCGACGAGGCCTCGATGCTGGACCTGCTGCTCGCGAACAAGCTGGTCAAGGCGGTGCCGCCCGGCGCCCATCTGCTCTTCGTCGGGGATGTGGACCAGCTGCCCAGCGTCGGTGCCGGCGAGGTGCTGCGGGATCTGCTCGCCGAGGGCGGTCCGGTCCCGGCGGTCCGGCTCACCCGGATCTTCCGCCAGGCCCAGCAGTCCGGTGTGGTCACCAACGCCCACCGGATCAACTCGGGGCTCCACCCGGTCACCCAGGGCCTGCCGGACTTCTTCCTCTTCGCCGAGGAGGACTCGGAGGAGGCAGGCCGGCTCACCGTGGACGTCGTGGCCCGCCGCATCCCGCAGAAGTTCGGCCTCGACCCGCGCCGGGACGTCCAGGTCCTGGCCCCCATGCACCGCGGCCCGGCCGGCGCCGGCGTGCTGAACGGGCTGCTCCAGCAAGCCGTCACCCCCGCCCGCCCCGATCTGCCCGAGCGGCGCTTCGGAGGCCGGGTCTTCCGCGTCGGCGACAAGGTCACCCAGATCAGGAACAACTATGACAAAGGGGCGAACGGCGTCTTCAACGGCACGGTCGGGGTCGTCACCTCGCTGGACACCGTCGAGCAGAAGCTGACCGTGCGTACCGACGAGGACGAGGAGATTCCGTACGACTTCGACGAGCTGGACGAACTGGCACACGCCTACGCTGTGACCATCCACCGTTCTCAGGGCAGCGAGTACCCGGCGGTGGTGATTCCGGTCACCACCGGGGCCTGGATGATGCTCCAGCGCAACCTGCTTTACACGGCCGTCACGCGGGCGAAACGCCTGGTCGTACTGGTCGGCTCGCGCAAGGCCATCGGCCAGGCGGTCCGTACGGTGTCGGCGGGTCGCCGATTCACCGCTCTCGACCATCGTCTATCCGGAGCGGCAAAATAGGCACTGGGTGCCAGCTATCGGCCCTATGGACGACCCCGAGTGCACGAGGCCGCGCCAAATGGGGGACAGTAGGGGTAGTCAGGGCACCTCGAAACCTCGATGAAGAGGCCACGACGTCGGTGAGGGAATGACGTGAGCGACAACTCTGTAGTACTGCGGTACGGGGACAACGAGCACCGCTACCCGGTGATCGAAGGAACCGTCGGCGACAACGGCTTCGACATCGGCAAGCTGCGCGCCGACACCGGTCTGGTCACCCTGGACAGCGGCTACGGCAACACCGCGGCCTACAAGTCCGCGATCACCTACCTCGACGGCGAGCAGGGCATCCTGCGGTATCGGGGCTACCCGATCGAGCAGATCGCCGAGCGTGGCTCCTTCCTGGAGACCGCCTACCTGCTGATCAACGGCGAGCTCCCCACTGTGGACGAGCTCTCCGCCTTCCGTGGCGACATCACCCAGCACACGCTGCTGCACGAGGACGTCAAACGGTTCTTCCAGGGCTTCCCACGCGACGCCCACCCGATGGCCATGCTGTCCTCGGTCGTCAGCGCGCTGTCCACCTTCTACCAGGACAGCCACAACCCGTTCGACGAGAAGCAGCGCTACCTCTCCACGATCCGCCTGCTTGCCAAGCTTCCGACGATCGCGGCCTACGCGTACAAGAAGTCCATCGGCCACCCCTTCGTCTACCCGCGCAACGATCTCGGCTACGTCGAGAACTTTCTGCGCATGACGTTCGCGGTGCCGGCCGAGGAGTACGAGCTCAACCCGGTAGTCGTCGACGCCCTGGACAAGCTGCTCATCCTGCACGCGGACCACGAGCAGAACTGCTCGACCTCCACCGTGCGCCTGGTCGGTTCCTCGCAGGCCAACCTCTTCGCCTCCATTTCGGCGGGCATCAACGCGCTGTGGGGCCCCCTGCACGGCGGCGCCAACCAGAGCGTCCTGGAGATGCTCGAGGGCATCCAGGCCGCCGGCGGCGATGTCGACTCCTTCATCCGCAAGGTGAAGAACAAGGAGGACGGCGTCCGTCTGATGGGCTTCGGCCACCGCGTCTACAAGAGCTTCGACCCCCGCGCGAAGATCATCAAGTCGGCCGCGCACGATGTCCTCTCCGCGCTCGGCAAGTCCGACGAGCTCCTTGACATCGCCCTCAAGCTCGAGGAGCACGCGCTGAGCGATGAGTACTTCATCCAGCGCAACCTCTACCCGAACGTGGACTTCTACACCGGCCTGATCTACCGGGCCATGGGCTTCCCGAGCACCATGTTCACCGTGCTCTTCGCGCTTGGCCGGCTCCCCGGCTGGATCGCCCAGTGGCACGAGATGATCAAGGAGCCCGGCTCCCGCATCGGCCGCCCGCGCCAGATCTACACCGGCGTCGAGATCCGCGACTTCGTCCCGGTCGAGGGTCGCTGACACCTGCGATGCGCTGAGGGCTCCGGAGCCTTGACACCTGCGGTTCCGGGCAGGCGTGTGAGCCAAAGCGGAGCGGCCGCTGTCGAAATGAGGGTCCTCCCCCAGCCTCCGGCCGGTGGGGGCAGCTCCCAGCCGCCAGGCTGGGGGAGGACCGACCCCCACCCAGCGGAAGCGCTGGGGGAGGGAACGCGCGGAGATCGCGAGGAACGAGCGATCGGGCACGATCGACCTCCCCCAGACTTCGTCTGGGGGAGGGTCCCCCCGGACGAAGCCTGGAACGCCTCCACAGTGGCTCAGCGCAGCGGAGGCGAACCTCGCCTCCGAAATAAAGAGAAGCGCCCCGCGCCCAATCCCCCCACGGGTTGGACACGGGGCGCCCCTCGTTCCCCGGAGCGGCTCCCCCCACGGGGCCGTACCGGGCGTTCTTTGGGTGCGCTCGCTTTGACCGGGATCAAAGCGTCCGGGAGGGCCGCTCAAAGCTCTCCGGGCGCTTCGCCCCGGGCAACACGACCGGGCTGTCCCCCAAAGACAACCCGCTCATCATCTCACCGAGTCCGCCGGGAGCCCGGTGTCTCGCTGGGATAGACCTGCCTCTAGACCAAAAGGTTACGTTCCAGCCAGTGTGATCTGCATCTCTGTGGTCATTTCGGGCCCGATACCGACCCCCAGTGAAGGCCTGTGGGCGGCGTCCCGTAGCGTGCTGTCCCTCTTTGAGGGGCGGAGAGTGATGTCGGAGAACGCGAGTACGGGCCGGAACGTCGTTGTCACCGGCGGAGGGACGGGCATCGGGCGGGCGGTGGCCACCCGGTTCGCGGAGGCGGGCAGCCATGTCACCATCGTCGGCCGCCGTCGTGAGGTCCTCCAGGCCACAGCCGAAGAACTACGTACCAAATACGACCTTGACGTGACTCCGGTGGCCTGCGATCTCGCTGATCCCGATGACGTCGAGGCCGCGCTGACCCGCCTGCCGCGCCGTATCGATGTCCTGGTCAACAACGCGGGCAGCCGCGAACTGGCGGTCGGCGCCGGCCCGCACGGCGTGCTCGCCCGCTGGCGCGGTGACTTCGAGCGCAATGTCCTGACCGCCGTGCTGGTGACCGAGTCCGCCCGGGACCGTTTCCCCGAGGGTGGCCGGGTGATCACGGTGACCTCGGTGGCGGCGCTGCGCGGCGGCGGTTCGTACGGGGCCTCCAAGGCCGCCCTGCATGCCTGGAACCACTCGCTGGCCGCCCAGCTCGGCCCGCAGGGCGTGACCTGCAACATCGTCGCCCCTGGCACGGTGGCCGGCACCGAGTTCTTCGGCGCGCGGCTCAATGACGCGGAGCTGACCCGGCGGGCCGGCCGCACCCTGATCGGGCGGGTGGGGCGTCCGGCCGATGTCGCGGCGGCCGTGATCTTCCTGGCCTCTCCGGAGGCCGGCTTCATCACCGGCGAGATCCTGCAGTGCAACGGCGGCGAACTGCTCGGCCGCTGACCGCCGCCGACTTACGGCCGCTCCACGCGCCGTACTCTCTGTAGTCCCTGGGGACGAGCAGGCCCGGCCGCGCTGTCCCCTGAGGATGACGGAACCTTGGGAAACCCCTGGGAATGCCCCTAATCCTGGTGGAATCCCATTGCTCATCCCCTCCTGCCCCTGCCAGCGTTGACGGGGATGGACGCGCGAACAGGGGAAGAGGGGTGGCGACGTGGACGTTGCAACATTCGTGTCGTCATTCGACTTCACGGCGGGCCTGGACGCGTACCTGCGCGACGGCCACGTGATCCTTGCGTACGCGGTGCTGGCGGCCACCACCGCGCCCCCGTTGGTGCCCAATGCGGCTCTGCTGGTCACCGGCGGGGTGTTGGCGGCCGAGGGCCGGCTGAGCATCGCGCTGGTGCTGCTGGTCGTGGCCGGCAGCGCTCTGGCCGGTGACCTGTTGATCCACCGTGCCGGGCGGGCGGTCAGCGGCCGGGTCCTCACCAGGCTCTACCGGCGGCCCCGGCGTCGCGCTCTCCTCGACTGGGCCGGCACCCGAATACAGCGGCATGGCGTGCCCTTCGTGGTCGGGGTGCGCTTCCTGCCCAGTGGGCGGCTCTTCGGCGGGTTGGCGGCCGGAATCATGCGCTATCCGGCCCGGCGCTATGCGATCGGCGCGGGCCTGGCCGAGGCGGTCTGGGCGACGTACTCGGTGGGGCTCGGCTACTTCGGGGGGCTCGCCACCTCCAATTCGCTGTACGCGGTCGGGCTCGGACTGGGTGTCTCGGCACTGGTCGCGGCCCTGGGCACGCTCGTCCAGTGGATCTCCCGGCGGCGCGGAGGAGGCGCGCAGAGCGCCGAGCTGGTGGTGGCCGCGGGCGGTGGGGCAGTGGTGCCCGGCATTCCCGGCCAGCCCGCGGAGGGGCAGGCCGTACAGCCCGAGAAGGTGGGCGGCGGGCAGTCGGTCTGACGGCCATCCCGGGCATGGCTCAGCGTATGGACTGGTCCAGAGCGCGCAGCAGGGTCAGCAGTGCCGTGTTGAGCGGCGTCGGTATGCCGTGCCGCTTGCCGGCCCGCACGACCACGCCGGTGATGTGCTCATGCTCCAACGGCCGCCCGGCGAGCCGGTCGTAGAGCATCGAGGTGCCGCCGCCGGCCGGATTCATCGCGTACAGGTCGAGAGTTTTGCGGACATCCCGCTCGCCGATCTCGGCGCCCTCCGCGCGCGCCACGGCGACGGCCTCGCTCAGTACCTCGGAGGCGAGCCGGGCCATGTCCGGCTCGGTGAAGACGTCCACGCGGCGCTCGGTGAGCGGATTCGCCGCCAGATTGCTCAAGAGCTTGCGCCAGGCGGTGAAGTCACCGGTGGTGTGCACGTCGATGCCGCTGCCGTCGAACAGCGCGGCGAAGCGGTCGGCGAGCCCGCCCTCGGGGACCAGCATGACGTTGCCGACGTGGTGGGTGATCCGCCGGGTGCGATGCGCTCGGCGGATATGTAGATTACGACGAGGAGCACTTCGGTGTCTTCAGGCAGGAGCGGCGCCACGCGCTCGACGTGGCCCACGCCGTTCTGCAGCACGGCCACGCGGGTGTGCGGGCCGACCAGCCGGCGCAGCCATCCGGCGGCGGTTACGGTGTCCTGGGCCTTGGTCGTGACCAGTACCCAGTGCGCGGGGCTCTCCCGCTCCGGCCGCGTGGCGATGTGCACGGGGGAGTGGAGCACCTCGCCGTCGGTCTCGACCGCGAGCTGTCGATGGGTGTGCGCACGCACAGCGTCACGTCGTGTCCGGCGAGCTGTGCGCGGGCAGCGGTGAAGCCGCCGATCCCACCCGCGCCGATCACTGCGAGGCTTGTGGCCGCGGCAGTGTCGCTCATGGAGTCGACCATAGTTCCGGGGTCGGACAATCCGGGGTCCCGGCCGTGTGGGTTTCGACAGTTGTAACGTCAGGCGGCCGTGCCGTCCGGCAGTTGTGAGCTCAGGCAATCGTGAGGTCAGGCCAGGACCGCCGGGCCGGTGTCCACATGCGGGGCGAGGTAGCCGTACAGCGCCTTCTTCAGCTCGGCGATGTACGCGTCCCGCTCCGTGCCCTCGTGCGCCAGCACCAGGGCGAGCCCGGCCTTGAACACGCCGAAGGCCATCGCGGCGATGCGGGACCGCTCGGCGGCGGAGCCACCTGGTGGGCGCCGCGCGGGCTGCGCTCTCTGAATGATCGCTTCGGCCTCAGTGAGGGCGGCGGGGGGACGGCGGAGGTCCCGCGCCGCGAGACGGAGCGGGACCCCGAGCCCGTGAGTTCTGCCTGATCTCCTCGCTTCTTTCGATCGACCGTCAGTCGGGATCCCGGCGGCCGCGGTTACCTGGCCGCCGGGAGCTCCACGTGCGGATCGTGTCCGCGTACCAGAAGGGCTTGCCGCCCTCGACCACATCGGGCGAGGGAAGGTGTCCGTGCTTTCGGTAGGAGCGCACGGTGTCGACCTGCACCCTGATGTGCGCGGCGATCTCGGCGTATGACCACAGTGTCCGATCGGTCATCTCGAGTGCCTCCCTGTGAAACGGCTGTCGGAGCGTCAGCTTCATGGGGACAAACGACACGCTTTGTGGGCCGAACGGGCCTGTTGATCATCTGTTACGCGGATCCCGCGTAACAGTGACAAAAGTAGCGATCCCTGTACGCGGGCGCCCCCTGCCGCCCTCGCGCAGGGGGTAGCCGGAGCCGTCGAATTCGACTTCCTCGTCGACCAGTTCTGGTGATCCACGACGAGGACGACGACCTGATCCCGGCCGAGCAGCACGCCGGCTCGCCGCCGCCTACGGCAGCCGGTCCTGGCTGCTCACCACCCGGGGAGCCCCAGCGCGGTGGCCAGGCGCCCCAGCGACAGCCCCTCCAAAACCGCACGACCGTGCGGCCGCGCAGACGTAGGGTCGATCGCGTGACGCCGACAAACGCGACGAACCCCTTCTTCAGCCCGAGCACGCTCCCGTACGGACTCCCACCCTTCGCGGAGATCCGCGAGGAGCACTATCCGCCTGCCTTCGAGCGCGGCATGGCCGAGGAGCTGGCCGAGGCCCAGGCTGTGGCGGCGAACGAGGACCCGCCGACGTACGAGAACACCATCGAGGCGCTGGAGCGCTCGGGGACGCTGCTGCGACGGGTCTCGCAGGTGTTCTTCAACCAGGCGTCGTCGGACACCAACCCGGAGGTGCAGGAGATCGAGGCCGGGATCAGCACCCGGCTCGCGGCCCACCGAGACGCGATCCACCTCGACCCGGCGCTCTACGGCCGCATCCGCGCGCTCTACGACACCCGGCACGAACTCGGCCTGGACGCCGAGTCCCTGCGGCTGCTGGAGCGGTACCACACCCGGTTCGAGCGGGCCGGCGCCCGGCTCCCGGAGGCCGGCCGGCAGCGGCTGCGCGAGCTGAACGCGGAGATCGCCGCCGCCTCCACCACCTTCGAGCAGAACCTCTTCGCCGACACCAAGTCCGCCGCCCTCGTACTCGACAGCGCCGACGAGTTGGCGGGGCTCTCCCCGGGCGCCATCACCGCCGCCGCCGAGAACGGCCGCGCCCTCGGCCAGGACGGCAAGTACGTCCTCAGCCTCAAGAACTTCTCCAACCAGCAGGAACTGGCGGCCCTGGACCGCCGCGACGTACGCGAGCGCCTCCTCGCCGCCTCCCTCGGACGCGGCCTCAGCGGACCCGCCAGCAACCGCGAGCTGGTCGTGAAGCTGGCAACGCTGCGCGCCGAACGAGCCGCCCTCCTCGGCCACGACAGCCACGCCGCCTACATCGTCGCCGACCAGACCGCCGGCACCACCGAGGCCGTCACCGAGATGCTCACCCGCCTGGTCCCGCCCGCCGTCGCCAACGCCGAACGTGAGGCCGCCGCGCTGGCCGCCGCATCCGGCCTGGACGAGATCGCCGCATGGGACTGGGCGTACTGGTCGGAGAAGGTCCGCAGGGCCGAGTACGACATCGACTCCGCAGCCATGCGCCCCTACTTCGAGCTCGACCGGGTGCTCAAGGACGGCGTCTTCCACGCGGCCGGGCTGCTCTACGGGCTGAGCTTCACCGAACGCCCCGACCTCACCGGCTACCACCCCGACGTCCGGGTCTTCGAGGTCTTCGAGGAGGACGGCTCCCCGCTCGGCCTCTACCTGGGCGACTTCCACGCCCGTGCCTCCAAGCGCGGTGGCGCCTGGATGAACAACCTCGTCGACCAGTCAGGGCTGTTCGGCGAGCGCCCGGTCGTGGTGAACAACCTCAACATCGCCGAGCCCGCGCCCGGCGAGCCGACGCTGCTGACCTTCGACGAGGTCAGCACCCTCTTCCACGAGTTCGGGCACGCTCTGCACGGCCTGTTCTCCGACGTCCGGTACCCCTTCTTCTCCGGCACCGCCGTTCCGCGCGACTTCGTCGAATACCCCTCCCAGGTCAACGAGATGTGGACGGTCTGGCCCGAGATTCTGGCCAACTACGCCCGCCACCACGAGACCGGCGATCCCATGCCGCAGGAGCTGGTGGACCGGATGGAGGCCGCCGACCGTTTCGGCCAGGGCTTCCGTACGGTCGAGTACCTGGCCGCGACCCTGCTCGACTGGGCCTGGCACACCATCCCGGCAGGGGCCGACCCCGGCGACGCCGAGGCCTTCGAGGCCGCCGCGCTGAAAAAGGCGGGCGTGGCGCTGCCCGCGATCCCGCCGCGCTACCGGTCCACGTACTTCGCGCACATCTTCTCCCATGGCTACAGCGCCGGTTACTACTCCTACATCTGGAGCGAGGTGCTGGACGCCGACACCGTCGAGTGGTTCAAGGAGAACGGCGGTCTGCGGCGCGAGAACGGCGACACCTTCCGTCGCGAGCTGCTCTCCAAGGGCGGCAGCGTCGACTCGCTCACCGCCTTCGAGGCCTTCCGGGGCCGGGCGCCGCGCATCGAGCCGCTGCTGGCCCGCCGGGGGCTCACGGGCTGAGCGGCCCTCCAGCCTCGCTGCAGCCGGGTTTGACAGCGTGGGCGGCAGCGGACCGCGGAGTCAGACGGAGGGAGTCACGGTGTCCCAGGAAAGCGTGATCAAGGTCAGCGGAGACCTTTACGCGGAGGTGCAGACGTTCTACGCGCGGCAGATGCGACGGGTGGACGCCCTGGACATCGAGGGGTTCGCCGCGACCTTCACCAAGGACGGCGTCGTGGTGCACGCCGGCGGCCGGCGCCAGGAGGGCCGGGAGGAGATGCTGGCCGGGATCCGTATGCGTACGCCGTCGGACGCCGGGTCAGACGAAACGGATGTCGTACGTCTTCGCGCCGGCCGCCGCGAAGGCCAGCAGCCGGCCGCCCTCGTCGGCCACGGCCTCACGTTCCTGCCGGGACAGAGAGGCGAAGGGCTCGATGACCAGGTCCGCGGTGTCGCGCTGCTGGGAGATTCGCCACAGGCCGCGGACGAAGCCGTCGACGAGGATGACCGACCTGATCAGGCCGTTGCGGGTGAAGACCAGCCTGCGCTGCTCCTCGGTGAGGATGCGGGCGCGGTCGGCGTGCGAGAGCAGGATGTTGTCGAACTCCGGCAGGAAACGCACCGGCACGGGCACATCCGGGTCGGGCAGCGGGGCGTCGGGGAGGTCCCACAACTCCAGGCCGTTCTCGTCGCGGAAGGTCCGCAGGTGGGGCAGCCGCTTGACCACCGCCCCCAGGCGGGTCAGGCCGGACCAGGCCTGAATGTCCTTGACCGTGGCCGGCCCGAAGGCCGCCAGATAGCGTTCGACCATCCGGTCCGGCGCGGTATCCACGGCCGTCGGGCGGCCCAGCCAGGACTCGGCCGTGGTGTGCGTGGCCTGGCCGCTCTCGCCCCACAGCCCGCGCGGCGGCACCTGGACCAGCGGCACCAGGTTCCGTACGGCGTTGGCGAGGGCGAAGGGGTCCCGGTCGGGCCAGCGCTCGGCGAGCAGCACGCCCAGCCGGCCCCAGGACAGCGCCTCCTTCTCCACCAGCCGGCGGCCCAGCACGGCGACCTCGGCCAGGTCGAGGCCGTCGAGCCGGCGGCCGAAGGTGCCGTTCAGGGCGCGTTCCAGGGCCGCGTCCAGGACCGGGCGCAGCGCGAGGCAGTCCTGGGCGGTGACCAGGTGGATGGTGCCGCGCATGAGCACCACGCGGACGACCTCGCGGCTCCTGACCAGAGCGGCGAGGTCGTCCAGGCGGAAGCCGTCGACCCGGGTCCACAGCCCGAGATACGGCGGATTGGGCGCCTGGGCCTGCATGCCCACCAGGTGCTCGATGGCACCGGCGGCGGACAGCGGCGCGCGCTCCAGGAGCAGTTGCCGCTCCAGGAGCGCCCGGTTGAGCGTACGGCGGTCCAGCACGCGTCCGCCCGGTGATGCTGTTGTCATGTGTCCGAGTTCTCCGCGTTCTCTCAGGAGAGCTTGACCAGCACGGTGCCGCTGTACTTGCGGTTCAGCAGGCCGAGGAACGCCTCGGGGAGTTCCTTGACGCCGCCCTCGGCCACCGTGTGGGGGAAGACGATGCGATTGTCCCGCAGCCAGGTGCCGAAGCGCGCGTTCCAGCCCTCGATCTGGTCGGGGTTGTGCAGCGTGGCGAAGCCGCGCAGGGTCAGGTCCACGGCCGCTGGGATCTCCTCGGGGTGCTCGCCCAGCCGGCGCTTCCGAGCCCTGGAGCGCGAGTTCGTTTCGTAACAGGTGGGTTGTGGGAGAACGTTCCGCTGGGGTCCCCCCCGGCCGAAGGCTGGGGGTGGGGGCACTCCCCCAGCCTTCGGCCGGGGGGACCCCCACCCAAAGGAAGCTTTGGGGGAGGCTGGCACAACCCACCCGCACTCGGCAACGGTGCGCACTCCGACGGCGGGTGGCCGGGGCGGCGGCTACGCCGAGAGCGCGTCCAGGATCTGCTGACCGTACTTGGCCAATTTGTTCTCACCGACGCCGCTCACCGCGCCCAGATCGTCAAGCGTGGCGGGCGGCGCGGTCGCGATCTCCCGCAGCGTGGCGTCGTGGAAGATCACATACGCGGGCACGCCCTGCTCCTTCGCCGTGGCGGCACGCCAGGACCGCAGCAGCTCGAAGACCGAAAGGGCCTCCTCGGGCAGGTCGACGGGGGTGGAACGGTGCGAACCGCCGCCGGCCTTGGCGGCCTTGGCCGCCTTCGCCGCAGGCTCCGGCTCGCGGCGCAGCTGCACGGGGTGACGGCCGCCGAGTACCTCGGCACTGCCGTCCGTCAGGACGAGCGTGCCGTATTCACCCTCGACCGCCAGCAGGCCCTGGGCGAGCAACTGCCGAACCACGCCCCGCCATTCGCCTTCTTTCAGCTCGGTCCCGATCCCGAAGACGGACAGGGCGTCGTGATCGAACTGGATGACCTTCGCGGTCTTCTTTCCCAGCAGGATGTCGATGATCTGCCCCGCCCCGAACTTCTGCCCGCGCTCCCGCTTCAGCCGAACCACCGTCGACAGCAGCTTCTGCGCGGCGACCGTGCCGTCCCAGGACTCGGGCGGCGTGAGGCAGGTGTCGCAGTTGCCGCAGGGCCCCGACTCCTGGCCGAAGTAGGCGAGCAGCCGCACTCGCCGGCACTCCACGGTCTCGCAGAGCGCCAGCATGGATTCGAGATGGGCGGCGAGCCGCCGCCGGTGGGCGTCGTCGCCCTCCGACGTGTCGATCATCTTGCGCTGCTGGACGACGTCCTGGAGCCCGTACGCGAGCCACGCGGTGGACGGCAGCCCGTCGCGCCCGGCACGCCCGGTCTCCTGGTAGTACCCCTCGATCGACTTCGGCAGATCCAGGTGTGCCACGAACCGCACGTCCGGCTTGTCGATGCCCATCCCGAAGGCGATGGTCGCGACGACGATCAGCCCGTCCTCGCGCAGGAAGCGCGCCTGGTTCGCCGCCCGGGTCCGCGCGTCCAGCCCCGCGTGATAGGGCACGGCGTCGATGCCGCTCTTCACCAGGAACTCGGCGGTCTTGTCCACCGAGGCCCGCGACAGGCAGTAGACGATGCCCGCGTCGCCCGGGTGCTCCGTACGCAGCAGTTGCAGGAGCTGCCGCCGGGGCTCGTCCTTGGGCGCGATCCGGTACTGGATGTTGGGCCGGTCGAAGCTCGCCACGAAGTGCCGCGCGTCCTGCAGCTTCAGCCGTGCCGCGATCTCGGTGTGCGTTGCCTCCGTCGCGGTCGCCGTCAGCGCGATCCGGGGCACCTCGGGCCAGCGCTCGTGCAGCTCGGACAGGGCGAGGTAGTCCGGCCGGAAGTCGTGACCCCACTGGGCCACGCAGTGTGCCTCGTCGATCGCGAAGAGCGACACCTTGCCCCGGTCGAGCAGCCGCAGCGTCGCCTCGACCCGCAGCCGCTCGGGCGCGAGGTAGAGCAGATCCAGCTCACCGGCCAGGAATTCGGCCTCCACCAGCCGCCGCTCGTCGAGGTCCTGCGTGGAGTTGAGGAACCCGGCCCGCACCCCGAGCGCCCGCAGCGCGTCCACCTGGTCCTGCATGAGCGCGATCAGGGGCGACACGACCACCCCGACGCCGTCCCGCACCAGTGCCGGAATCTGGTAGCAGAGTGATTTCCCGCCACCCGTCGGCATCAGCACGAGCGCGTCGCCGCCGGCCACGACGTGCTCGATGATCTCCTGCTGCTCGCCGCGGAAGGCGTCGTAGCCGAATACGCGGTGCAACACGTCGAGCGCAGTCATCCGGGCAGTCTACGGTGCCGGTGCCGTTCGTTTCCCGTGAACCCGATCCGTTCTGTCCTGATCCGTTCTGTAAGGTCGTTGACCTACGAGTGCCAGAGGAAGAGAGCGTGAGGCAGGGTGGCCGGATTCCTGGCCCACGGCGGGCAGCAGGCCGCGGCGCAGTCGTTGCCGGAGCTGACCGGTGGACGCTTTCCGGTCTCCTGGGAGTGGGACTTCGCGGCGGTCGCCTTCGTGGTCGTGCTCGGTGGGGCGTATGGGTGGGCCGTTCTGCGGCTGCGTCGGCGCGGTGAGAGGTGGCCGGTCGCCAGGACGGCGGCCTTCGGGATCCTCGGGCTGGGCACGATCGTCTTCGCGACGATGTCCGCTCTGGCCGTCTATGACCGGATTCTGTTCTGGCCTGCGGCGGTTCAGAACATCCTCCTTGACCTGATCGCCCCGATCGGCCTGGCGCTCGGCGATCCGCTGTCGCTGGCGTACCGCGCTCTGCCGTCCTCGTCGGCGCAGCGGCTGCGCGGGGCGATGACCGGCCGCGTGGTCCGTGCGCTGACCTTTCCGCTGGTGAGTTCCGCCCTGGTGATCGCGACCGAGCTGGGCATCTACTTCACCCCCTACTTCGGGGCGGCGCTGCGCCACAGCGCGCTGCACGAAGTCATGTACCTGCACCTGCTCCTGGCGGGCTGCCTCTTCGTCCTGCCGATGCTCTCGCGCGAGGAGATGCTGCCTTCCTGGTGCAGTCACCCCGTCCGGGCGGCCCTGGTCTTCCTCGACGGCATCTTCGACGCCATCCCCGGCGTCGTGGTGATGACCAGCGGCACGCTCATCGCCGGCAGCTGGTACCGGTCCCAGGCGCGGACCTGGGGCCCCGACGTGCAGCTGGACCAGATGATCGGCGGCGGCGCGATGATCTCCATCGCCGAGCTGGTGGGGCTGGTGTTCCTCATCGCCGTCTTCGCCGAGTGGGTGCGCGCGGAGCGGGTGAAGACGGCCGAGCTGGACCGGCGGCTGGACGCCGAGCAGGTGCGGGCTGCCCCGCGAGCGCAGTCGTCGCCGGTGGCCGAGCCGGATCGCGTACGTCCCTGGTGGGAGACCGACACCGGCGTGGTCGGGCAGCGCATACGCGGATCCTCCGGCCGGCCGGATGAGACGGCACCCCCGCGCACGTAGGAATTCACCGCCCCTCCCGGGCCGGCCCCGGGGAGCTTCAGCAGGGGCAGAATCCGATCGTCAGGGTGACGCGGCGCGCGACCGGCTCGTACTGGGGCTGGGTACGGGGACCGTGGGCCTGGTCGAGGTCGTGGCTGGTCCAGGACCGTACGGTCAGGTCGAGGAAGGGGCTTGCGGTGATGACGAGGGCTGGGCCCCTGGCCGGCTCAGCCCTGGCAGTCACCGGGCCAGTACCGCCGCGGGGTGCTGGCCGGGTGGTTCGCCGTAGCCTGGGTGGGTGTACCGGGCGGCTGGGAGGGGCGGGCGACAGTGACGACCAGAGGACCGCAGGAGGACGCCGAGCGGCGACGGCTGGCCGAGGCCGACGCGTCAGGGGTCCCGTGGCGCCGGTGGGGCCCGTATCTGAGCGAGCGGCAGTGGGGGACGGTCCGCGAGGACTACAGCCACGACGGGGACGCCTGGTCGTACTTCACTCACGACCAGGCACGCTCGCGGGCGTACCGGTGGGGCGAGGACGGCATCGCCGGCATCAGCGACGACAAGCAGCGGCTGTGCTTCGCGCTGGCGCTGTGGAACGGCCGCGACCCGTTGCTGAAGGAGCGGATGTTCGGGCTGACCAACGCCGAGGGCAACCACGGCGAGGACGTCAAGGAGTACTACTTCTACCTCGACAACACGCCCACCCATTCGTACATGAAGTACCTCTACAAGTATCCGCAGGCGGAATTCCCGTACGACGACCTCGTGGCGACCAACAAAGCGCGCGGCCGGGGCGACTTCGAGTACGAGCTGCTCGACACGGGCATCTTCGACGAGGACCGATACTTCGACGTGTTCGTCGAGTACGCCAAGGCCGGCCCCGAGGACCTGCTCGTCGAGATCACCGTGCACAACCGCGGCGCCGACGAGGCCGAGCTGCACCTGCTGCCCACCCTGTGGTTCCGGCACACCTGGTCATGGGCCGGCGGCGCCGCCACCCCGAGCCTGCGGCAGGTCCCGGTGCCGGGCGTACCGGGCTCGGTCGTCATCCGTGCCGACCACGAGGAACTGGGCCCCCGCTGGCTGTACTGCGACGCCGACGCGGCGGCGCTGTTCACCGACAACGAGACGAACAACGAGCGGATCTTCGCAAGTCCCAACACCACCCCCTACGTCAAGGACGGCATCGACCGCCACGTCGTCCACGGCGAGACCGGCACCGTCAACCCGGAACGCACCGGCACCAAAGCCGCCGTCCACCACACGCTCACCCTCGCCGGCGGCGCGAGCACCACCCTGCGGCTGCGCCTGACCGACACCGAGCTCACCGACCCCTGGGGGCCGCAACACGACCGGGTGATGGCGGAACGCCGGGCCGAGGCCGACGCCTTCTACGACGGCATCGCCGAGCCCGGCATGAGCGAGGACGAGCGGCGGCTCGTCCGGCAGGCGATGGCGGGGATGCTCTGGAGCAAGCAGTACTACTACTTCGACGTCGAGCGCTGGCTGGCCGAACACGGCCTCGACCCGCTCGCCTCCGACCCCCGGGTCCGCAACAGCAACTGGTACCACATGGTCAACGACGAGATCATGTCGATGCCCGACACCTGGGAGTACCCGTGGTTCGCGGCATGGGATCTCGCCTTCCACGCCATCGCACTGTCCATGGTCGACCTCACCTTCGCCAAGGGCCAGCTCGACCTGCTGCTGCGCCGCCTCTATCTGCACCCCAACGGCCAGATCCCGGCGTATGAATGGAACTTCGGCGACGTCAATCCGCCGGTGCACGCCTGGGCCATCCTCTTCGTCTACGAGCTCGAGAAGCACCGCACAGGCCGGGGCGACCGAGCCTTCCTGGAGAACGCCTTCCAGAAGCTGATGAAGAACTTCACCTGGTGGCTCAACCGCAAGGACGCCGACGGGAACAACGTCTTCCAGGGCGGCTTCCTCGGGCTGGACAACATCGGCGTCTTCGACCGCAGCGCCCCGCTCCCGACCGGCGGCCACCTCGACCAGGCCGACGGCACCGCCTGGATGGCGCTGTACTGCCAGAACCTGCTGGAGATCGCCATCGAGCTGGCCATCGACAACCCGGTGTACGTCGAGCAGGCGCAGACGCTGTTCGAGCACTTCGCGTGGATCGCCACGGCCATGAACCGCATCGGCGCGGAGAACGACAGCCTGTGGGACGAGGAGGACGGCTTCTTCTACGACTCGCTGCGGCTGCCCGACGGCAGCGCGACCCGGCTGAAGGTGCGCTCCCTCGTCGGACTGATCCCGCTCGCCGCCACCAGCGTGATCGGCGGCTGGGCGGACCTCCGCTTCCCCGAACTGGCCGCCGGGGCACGCGAGTTCATTGAGCGCCATCCCGCTGTGGAGGCCGTCGTCTCCTCCCAGGACGCGCTGGGGCCCGGCGCCGAAGGCCGGCATCTGTTCGCCCTGTTCGGCGAGGACCGATTGCGGCGGATCCTCTCCCGGATGCTCGACGAGGACGAGTTCCTCAGCCCGCACGGCATCCGTTCCCTCTCCCGCCACCACGCCGAACACCCCTACTCCTTCGAGGTGCACGGCGAGAAGTACGAAGTCGGCTACCTGCCCGCCGAATCCGACTCCGGGATGTTCGGCGGCAACTCCAACTGGCGCGGACCGGTGTGGTTCCCCATCAACGTCCTGCTCATCCGCGCCCTCCTCAACCTCCACGCCTACCACGGCGAGAGCTTCATGATCGAGTGCCCGACCGGCTCCGGCCGGCAGCTCAACCTCTACGAGGTCGCCCGGGAGATCGCCTCCCGGCTCACCGGCACCTTCCTGCGCGACGAGGACGGCCACCGGCCGGTGCACGGCGCGCAGGCCAAGTTCGCCAAGGACCCCCACTGGCGGGACCTGCTGCTGTTCTACGAGTACTTCCACGGCGACAACGGCGCCGGAATCGGTGCCGGCCACCAGACAGGATGGACCGGCCTGGCCGCGGTCACCACGACCCTGTTCCACACCGTCAGCGCCGACGACTGGCACAGGCGCAGCCGCGAGGGCCTCCGGCCCATGGGCGCCCGAGAGGAGCCGCTCTCATGACCGGATGGCCGGACCAGCCGGTGATCTACGAGGTCAACACCCTGATCTGGCTGGGCGAGCTGAGCCGCCGACACGGCCGCCCGGTCACCCTGGGCGACGTACCCGCCGCCGCATGGGACGAGGTCGCGCTGCCTGGGATCGACGCCGTCTGGCTGATGGGCGTATGGGAACGCAGCCCGGCCGGACTCCGGATCGCCCTGCGCAATGACGCCCTTCAGGCGTCTTTCCGGGAGGCCCTGCCCGACCTGCGTCCGGAGGACATCGCCGGCTCGCCCTACTGCGTCCGCGACTATGTCGTCGCCGGCGCGCTCGGCGGACCCGGCGGGCTGGCCGCCGCCCGGGCCGAACTCGCCGCCCGAGGCGTGCGCCTGGTGCTCGACTACGTACCCAACCATGTCGCCCCGGACCATCCCTGGCCGGCCGACCGCCCGGACTGCCTCATCCAGGGCGACGCGGACGACCTGGCGGAATTTCCCGACGCCTTCCTGGAAGCCGCCGGGCACATCTTCGCCCGTGGCCGCGACCCGTACTTCCCGCCCTGGCCGGACGTCGTCCAGCTGAACGCCTTCAGCGACCAGCTCCGTTCGGCCACCGTCGACACGCTTGCCTCGATCGGCGACCAGGCGGACGGCGTGCGCTGCGACATGGCCATGCTGCTCACGAACGACGTGTTCGCCAAGACCTGGGGCGACCGGGCAGGCGCCCCACCCGCCGAGGACTTCTGGGCGTACGTCATCCCCCAGGTCAGGCAACGCCACCCTGACCTGCTGCTCGTCGCCGAGGCTTACTGGGACTACGAATGGGCCCTCCAGCAGCAAGGGTTCGACCACTGCTACGACAAGCGGCTCTACGACCGCCTGCTCCACGAAGGCCCCGGCTCCGTACGTGCCCATCTCCTCGCCGACCTCACCTATCAGCGCGGACTCGTACGCTTCCTGGAGAACCACGACGAGCCCCGCGCCGCCGCCACCATGTCGCCCGAACACGAACGAGCCGCCGCCGTCGCCATCGCCACACTCCCCGGCGCGACCCTCTGGCACGAGGGCGAGTTCGAAGGCCGCCGCGTGCGGCCACCGGTCTTCCTCTCCCGCCGCCCGGACGAGCCCGCCGACGAACCACTGCGCGACTTCCACCACCAACTCCTGGCCGCCGTCCACTCCACCGGCATGCGCTCCGGCCACTGGCAGCTCCTCGACCCCACCGGCTGGCCGGACAATCCCACCCACCAGAACCTCCTCGTCTGGTCCTGGACCGACGGCCCCCACCGCCACCTCGTCGTCATCAACCTCTCCGACCACCCCGCCCAAGGCCACATCCCCCTGCCCTGGAACGACCTCCCCCGCTGCCCCCACCGCCTGACCGACCTCCTTGCCGGGACCATCTACGAGCGCAGCGGCGACGACCTGGCCGCCCCGGGGCTGTTCGTAGCCCTGGACGCCTGGGGCTGGCACCTTCTCTCACTTGAGACTTGACGTTTCTGCCAGGGTCGGCCTCAGTCGAATCGGATGTGCCTGGCCCCGGTCCAAGCCCGCCGCAGGCACCCCCGCAGAGCTCCGTCCGTATTCGCCGCGAGAGCCAAGCCGGCCGACGCGGCGATGCGGTCGGCGACCTGCGGGACCGTGAGCCGATCGGTCCACACATGCTCCGCGAACTCCGGCGCCCGCAGGCGCTCCAGGCACAGATCGAGCTTCGACACGGCGAAGCTCTCCCGGCGCGAGGGCGCGTCCTTTCCCACGACGACCTGCACCACATGTCCGAAGCCGCGCTCACGCATCCGCCTCAGAACAGTCGTACCGCCGCCAGGGTCATGTCCAGCACCTCATAGACACCCTGTCGCCACGCCGGCAGGTCCTGGAAGTCGCCGCGCAGGGACGGCGGCGTCATCCGGTGCAGGTCGAAGCCGACGTGCTCGGGGTCGCAGACGACGCTGCCCCGGAGCCGCCGATGGAGCCCGTAGGCGGTCTGGGTCTTGCCGCCGCCGAAGGGGCCGTTGATCCACAGAAGCATGCGCCGTCTCCGTCCGCATCCGCCCGCCCTCCCGCCCGGTCATCGAGGGCTTCCGCGAGTGGGCCCACCGGCTGCCCGAGACCATCGGCCTCTTACTGATCCACGTCGCGATCGCCGACATCGACGGCCTGTACGCCTTCGTCATCGACCGGCTCACCGAACGCCGCGAGGTCGCCGACGTACAGACCGCGATGGTCTACGAGCACGTCCAGTGCCGCCGCATCCACGCGCCCGCGACGCCGGCGAAGCGCGGCGGTGACGACACCTCCCGCCCCCCTGGACGCTGATCGGGAAGCCGGACAGGGTGAGGGCATGTTGCTACGTCAGCTGGAATACCTGGTCGCCCTCGCCCGCGAGCGCCACTTCGCCCGTGCCGCGGCCGCCTGCTACGTCTCGCAACCGTCGCTGTCCGCCGCCATCCGCAAACTCGAGCACGAACTCGACGTACCGATAGTGCGGCGCGGCCGCCGCTTCGAGGGGCTGACCCCGGAGGGCGAGCGGGTGCTGGCCTGGGCGCACCGCATACTGGCCGAACGGGACGCGCTGCGCCAGGAGTTGTCCGCGATGCGCGGCGGACTGACCGGCACGCTGCGCATCGGCGCCATCCCCACGGCACTGACCGCCGCGTCGCTGCTGACCACGCCGTTCTGCGAGCGGCATCCGCGGGCCCGCGTCAGCCTGGACTCGCTGTCGTCGGCCGAGATCACGCACCGACTGGCCGAGTTCGAACTCGATGTGGCGATGACGTACCTGGACGACGACACGCTCCACCACGTACGCAAGATCCCGCTGTACGAGGAGCGGTACGTGCTGCTGACCCGCGAACCGACCGGGCCCACGGCCGCCTGGGCGCAGGTGGCCACTCTGCCGCTGTGCCTGCTGTCGCCCCGGATGCGCAACCGGCGGATCATCGACGAGTGCTTCGCGGCCGACGGGGCGAAGGCGGCCCCGGCGGTGGAGTCGGACACCGTGGCCGGGCTCTACGCCCACCTGGCGGCGGGACGGTGGTCGAGCGTGATCTCGCATGCCTGGCTGCACATGTTCGGCGTGCCGGAGGGGATGCGGGTGGTGCCGCTGGAGGGCCCGGCGCACGGGCCGAGGGTGGGGCTGGTCGTCGCGGACCACGAGCCGCAGTCCGTACTCGCGGCGGCGCTGCTGGAAGTGGCCCGGGAGACGCGGGTGCGGGACGCGCTCGACGACCTGCTGAACACCTACCTCGGCAAATGATAGAAGCGGTCTATCCCGGCATAGCAACTTTCGCTTTGACCAGGGGAATTCACCGCGAGGATTGTTGAAGGCACCTTCCCGTAAGCGCATGACAACGGATGAGGAGCCGCAATCATGGCCAAGGTCCTGTGCGTTCTGTACGACGACCCCACCGACGGATACCCGACCACCTACGCCCGCGACGACCTGCCGCGCATCGACCACTACCCCGGCGGCCAGACCACCCCCACCCCCGCCGGCACCGACTTCACCCCGGGCCACCTGCTCGGCAGCGTCACCGGTGAACTGGGCCTGCGTACCTTCCTGGAGAGCCGCGGCCACACCCTCGTCGTCACTTCGGACAAGGACGACCCCGACGGCACCGGCCGGACGGTCTTCGACCGCGAACTCCCCGACGCCGACATCGTCATCTCCCAGCCCTTCTGGCCCGCCTACCTCACCCCCGAGCGCATCGCTGCCGCCAAGAACCTCAAGCTCGCCGTCACCGCCGGCATCGGCTCCGACCACGTCGACCTGGACGCGGCCATCGCGCACGGCATCACCGTCGCCGAGGTCACGTACTGCAACAGCATCAGCGTCGCCGAGCACGTCGTGATGATGACGCTCTCGCTCGTACGGAACTACCTGCCGTCCCATCAGGTCGTCCTGGACGGCGGCTGGAACATCGCCGACTGCGTGGCCCGCTCCTACGACCTCGAGGGCATGCACGTCGGCACCGTCGCGGCCGGCCGCATCGGGCTCGCCGTCCTGCGCCGCCTCGCGCCCTTCGACGTCAAGCTGCACTACACCGACCGCCACCGGCTGCCGGAGGCCACCGAGCGCGAGCTGGGGCTGACCTGGCACGACAGCGCCGAGGCCATGGCCCCGCACTGCGACGTCATCACCATCAACGCCCCCCTCCACCCCGAGACCGAGGGCCTCTTCGGCGACAAACTGATCGCCACCATGAAGCGCGGCGCCTACCTCATCAACACCGCCCGCGCCAAGATCGTCGACCGCGACGCCGTCGACCGCGCCCTGCGCAGCGGCCAGCTCGCCGGCTACGCGGGCGACGTCTGGTACCCCCAGCCCGCCCCGGCCGACCACCCGTGGCGCACCATGCCCCACCACGGCATGACCCCCCACATCTCCGGCTCCTCCCTCTCCGCCCAGGCCCGCTACGCCGCCGGCACCAGGGAAATCCTCGAGTCCTGGTTCGACGGCAAGCCCATCCGCGACGAATACCTCATCGTCGACGGCGGCGCCCTGGCCGGCACCGGCGCCCACTCCTACTCCACGGCGACGCCCACGTCCTGACCCCGACAGCGGAGACCGTGCGGGTTCGTGAGGTTCATCGCGGGCCATGCCGGGCAGCCCTGGTCTTGCCTGTCCAGGTCGTTCGTACGGTGGCGCGCTCCACCTGGACAGGCCAGACCAGGCCCACTCCACTGCGTGTGGGACGACGGCAGACGGGATGGCAGCGGGGAGCGCTGTGGTTCCTGCCGAGATCCAACGCGAACGCTGCCGGTCAACCATGTGCCGACAACCAGCGGGGCGGGTGACGATCGTAGGGATGGATCAAAGCGTCATTGCTCATGTCCATCGGGGTGGCGAAGGCTTCGGCGAGAGGGTGCAGCGCGACACCGTCTTCAACCCGAACGACTATTGCCGGCCGTAGCCGAGCCTGCCGGCGTGGCAGCGATCCACGGCCCGGCGTACGGTCAGCGCCCCCCGTCGGACCGCTTGCGGTGCAGGGAGAACTGCTCGTAGACGGACAGGTCGCCGTTCGGCTTGTTCACGTTGTAGTAGGTCACGTGCATGCGCGTCGTGTCGCCGGGGTGCCGACCGGGGTCGACGGTGAACGCCGCGAAGCCGTATGGGTGGTCCTCGTCACGCGTGCCCATCCAGATCGCCTGCTCCTTGACGTAGCCGGCCGGAGTGAGGACCTTTCCGGTGCCGTCCTTGAAAAACGACTGGTAGTTCGTGCCTGACACGCCTCCACCGCCGAGCACCATGTGCACGGTGCCCATCGAGGTGTCGATGTCGTCCGTCGCCTGCGAGACCGGATTGGGGGTGAGGGTCTCGCTGCCCGTGACGACGCCGCGCACGGCGAGCGATCGCTCGTAGTTGTGCTCGTGGCCGCACACCACCAGGTCGACGCCGTACTTGTCGAAGAGCGGCCCGTAATTCTGCCGCAGTCCCATGTCGGAGCCACTGGCGTCGGAGGAGCTGATCATGACCTGGTGCATCGCGACGACCACCCAGTCGATCTCCTTCGAGGACCGGGCGGCCTTCAATTCCTTTTCGAGGAAAGCAAGTTGGCGGCCGCCGGAGTAACCGTTGATGTAGTAGTCACTCGCCTGCTGGAGGACGTAGTCGTCGTTCTGCAGCACGATCACCCGGACCGAGCCGGCGGTGAACGCGTACCACAGGCCGGCGAGTTCAGGGTCGGTCTCGGTCGACGGCAGTGTGAAGTACGCCTGGAACGCATCCATCCCGATCGGACCGTTGCCGGACTCGATCTCGTGATTGCCGGCTGCGGGCATCCAGGGGCGGAAGCGGGCCGAACGGGTGTTGTTGGTGAAGAAGTTGTTCCAGGTGCGCACGCGGTCGACATCCCTGTTGGCGTAGCACAGGTCGCCGTTGAGCAGGTGAAACAGCGGCGCGACCTGCTCGATGCCGGTCACGATGTCCTTGCTGGCGGGCGTGGAGTTGTTGTCGATCGTGGCCGTGCCGTCGGCCGACCACGACACCTGCGGCGCCGCCTGGTCGCCGAAGCTGGTGAAGGTGAGGGGGGCCCGCCCGCGCGGGGCCGTGCGGAAGGTGCCGCTGTCGGGCGTGGCACCGTCGTGGGAGACGACGTACACGTAGTCGGTGCTGGGGGAGAGCCGGTTCACGGCGGCGTGGTGGACGTACACCGTGCGTGCGGACTTTCCGTCGACGTAGGTGCGGGTCGTAGCCTCGACGCTCTTGCCCACGCCGCCATCCATCGTGCCGTAGCGCACGATCGGCCGCGTCACCAGCCCGTCGGTGAGCCAGGAGACGATCATCTGGCTGCTCGGGTCCGCCCCGAAGGTCAGGTGCAGGCCCTGCACGGGCGACGCCCCGGTGGTGCTGGGCGCCGTGTGGAGTGCGACGGTGCTGTTCGGCGTTGCCGCTGCCGCGGTGCCGGCGCCCAAGAGCGCGGTCGCGGCGGCTCCAGTGCCCGCCGTACCCAAGAGCCCCAAGGCGTGCCGGCGGCTGAGTCCGCCGGTTGTGGTCGATTCGTTCGACGTGCTGGATCTGTCAGATGCGCTGGACGTGTTGGTCGGTGTGTCCACCGTTTTCCTTCCCAAGTACTTCGGAGGTCGTGCGCACCTTCGCGCCTTGCGGCGGCCAACCGGTGAATTCTGTTTGACCCTTTTCCCATCACAAGGCGGCTCGTTGGCTCGCGGGCACGGTCATATACGACCCCGAAACTGCAAAAACGGCGGCAGATGTACCGATCAGCGGCAAGTAATCAGTCGAGGCACGTCACAGGATGTCCATACTTCATGTCAAAGCAGTGCACCCGGCGAAATAACACGTATGAGGTCGGGTGCGCCTGATTTTGGGTCACGGTGCTCGACTTGGGCCAAGCAGGTAGCGCGGCTGCCGTATGAGGTCGATAGCTCCCGCGAAGTCGCGAACTTAGAGGCTCTTGGCGAGCACGATCATCCTCTCTGCCCATTCCGGGCCTCTCCGATGGCCCATCAAAAGCCGCGGGCTGTACTCACGAAGAGTCATCCGGCCCGCTGTGCACCGCTGGCGACCACGCTCGCGGTGCCGGGATTGGCGGCGGCTCATCTGACGGCTGAGCCCGATCGGGCGGGACCGGCCCGCCGCACGGTCGCCCCTGGTCGCCGGGCTTGCGGTCGGCGGCGAGAAACGCGGTGACCAGAGCCGTGAACTGTTCGGGCTCTTCGACCCACGGCCGGTGCCCGGAGCATCTGAGTACCTCCAGGCGGCTGTTCGGATAGCACGCTGCCACCGCCCGCGCGGGTGCGGTGCCGATCATGCCGTCCGCCGCACCGGCCAGGACCAGAACCGGCGCCGGCACGGCGGCCAGCCGCGCGATCCGCTTGGCGAGCGTCTCGCCGGTCGCGGATCCCGCATAGAAGGCCTCGCGCAGCCACGGATGTGCTGGAGTGTGCTCGGTGCGGTATTCGGCCTGCCCGGACTCGTCCCAACGGTGCCAGAAGAAGGGCGTGATCCTCCGTTGCAGGGCGGCCAGTTCGGCACCCGTGTGCCGGCCTTCTGTGATCAACCGGTCAGCCTCGGCGGCGTCGCCGTACCCAGGGCTCGGCCGAGCGGCCCGCCCGTAGTTCGGCGAGCTGGTCTTCGTCCGGCTCGCGGCCCGCCCGGCCGACGGGAGCCACCAGCACCGCGTGGCGGATCCGGCCTGGGAACGCCGCCCAAGTACTCCTGGGCGGTGAGACAGCCGACCGAGTGGGCCAGGACGTCGAACCGGTCCAGCCCAAGGTGCTCACGGAGCGCCTCCACGTCCTTGGCCTGCTCGACGAAGGAGACCGTCCCCCGGTCCTCGGGCACGGCCAAGCGGCCGACTGCGCGGGCGTCCAGCATGACCAGCTGCCGACGCCGGGCCAAGCCGCCCAAGTCTGCAGTGAGTCTGATCTAGCGAGCGGACTGAACTATGTCACTACCCCCGGGACAGCCGGGACACCTGCGTCCGGGGCTGTCCCGGCTGTTTGTGCAGGTCAAAGAGACACCGAGACAGCAGGACACCCGGGGCATGCAGAGGGATACGAGGTAGTAGTCAACGACTACTACCTCGTATCCACTGTCTCGTTCACCCCTACCCCATCGGGTTCACCCATCGGTGGCCCGGTGCGGACGGGCGGTCAGAGGCTGGCGGCAATGTTGGCGGTGGCGCCGAGAAGGACATTCACCTTGGCACCGGCTTGGACCACATCGGGATCGGCACTGATCAGGGTGTAGTGAAGGTCCTGCAGGGTGGGCGTCAGCTGCGTTGCCACAATGACGTTGACGGACGGCAGGCAGGACTGGACCTGGAGCTGTGCGGTGGTCGCCTGCGCTGCGGACGCCGCAACCTGGGCCGCCACGATGTTGGACGTGGCCAGCGCCGTTGCGGTGACCTGCAGTTGGGCGTTCAGCTGAGTCGTCAGTGCCACGCAGGCAGCAGAGTTCGCAGGGCCCACCCCGGTGTGGTGGGCGGTCACCGGCTTGGATCCGGCGGTGGCGGCGGTGGCCGGGGTCGCGGCCATGCCCATCGCGGCGACTGCCGCTGCAGTGGTGACAGCGGCCGCGTAATGCTTGAGGGATATCATTTTTGTGCTGCTTTCTTGTCGGTGCTGGCTGGGTCTGCCGGTCGCGCAGGGCTGACCGGTTACGGTGTGCGCCGTGACCCCAGCCAGCCTCCTGTCCCGCCCGCACGCAAGCTCATCGGGCCGCCTGCAGCCCGTGACACAGCGTGTCCAGCACCGGGCTGAGTCCGGAAAAGCGCAGGTCACAGTACCGGGGGCCGGTATCGAAGACACTCGTTTCCATGGTTACGGTGAATGAGTGATCCAAGACGTTGGGTAGTCGCCCCATCGGGGGTCCGGGTCCGGGTCCGCAGCAGAGCGGCAGAGAGTCCTCAGGCGAAGGTGACGGTGTGAGTGACGTCCGGGTCGGTGGCCCGCAGCAGGAGTCCGGCCTCCGACTCGAGCGCCGCGCGGTCGGCGCGAGAGAGCCGGGCGAAAGGCGTGACGGCAAGGACGGCGGAGCCGCGGGTGCGCTCGATGCGCCAGGTGCCGCCGACGAAGCCGTCGATGAGGATCGTGCCGCGGATGATGCCGTGGACAGTCATGACGCGGACGGTGCCCGTCGGCGAGGATCCGGGAGCGGTCGGCGTGTGAGAGCAGCAGATTGTCGAACTCGGCGACGAAGCGCGGCGTGTCCGGGTCCCTATACGAGAATGACTCGGCTACCCGGCAGTCTGTTCGCCGTCGAAGTGCGTGGCGGAGACCGTATACCCACCGCATGTACCAGCTGACCAGCCACGACATCGGCACCCGACCCAGTGGGACCCGCTGGAGCCTCCCGCTTACGCACGTGGTTGCAAGCCGGCGAGGATCTCGCGCGCCGCGGGAACGACTTCGGTGGCGAACCGTGCGATCTGCTGCGGGCTTTCTGTCGCCGGCACGAAGTTCACCGTGTCGAAGCGCTCCTCGGTGACGAATGCGGCGATGATCTGTGCCCAGACGTCGGGTGTGGTCCGGATGGGAGCACTTCCCGGGCCCGTTCGGGGGCGCTCCGAGGTCCTTACGTGGTCGGTCACGGTACCGACGAGCTGGATGACGCGGCGAATATCGCCAGGGCTGCGCCCTGCAGCGCGGGCTGCCGCGTCAATGCGCTCCTGGGCGGCCGGCTTGGTCTCGTACGGCGTGGACAGGGGTGCGATCCAGCCATCGGCGACACGCCCGAGCAGGTCGAGCATTCGAGGGCCTGCCGCGCCGAGCCAGACGCCGATGGAATGGGCGGGCGAGGGCCCCGGTTGCACATCCCGCAGCTGGTACTGCTCACCGGTGAAGCTGATGGACCGGCCGGGAACCCACAGAATACGAAGGATCGTGATGGCTTCGTCGACAGCGGTGACGACCTGCCCCGGGGTGAGGCCCGGCCCCCCGAGGCCGGTGATCTTGGGCTGCGGTGAGCCATCGGCACGACCATTGGTGCACACCAGTGATAACGGGTGTGCACCAATGGCCCTCGTGCTACTAGTAGGGGTGCCTATCTGCTGCCTGCGATGACGGTGACCTCTCGCCGGGAGAGCCGCCAGCGCCTGTCCTGCCCACGCCGAAAGCTGTCGCGCACGTGACTCAGCGCTGAGAGGTGGGGCCCATCTTGTCCCTGCGTCCCCAGGACGTAGAGCTGTAGCTGGCTCTCTGCCTCCGCTCGTTCTGGTCCCAGGACCCGGAAGGACGTAGGGACCGTGATGTGCATCGTGCGCCGTTCGACGTCGGCCTCCCGCGCGGCCATCGCGGCGACGATCTGCTCGGTCCCGACGCATCGCTCGGTACCCAGCGCCAGTTCGGCATCCGCGGTGAGCAACTCCGTGGCCAGCGTTGCCCGCCCCTGGTCGACCACCTGATAGAACCGTGACGCCACCTCGAGGCAGGCAACCCGGACGGCCTGTTCTTCCGGCGAGGGCGCGACACCGACTACCACGTCGGTGCCTTCAGCACGGCCTCGGATTCTCCGGCCTGCAACTGCGCCGCCATCTCGTCGGGGTCGAACACGACGCCCACGGGGTTCTTGCGGAACGATTCCGACTCAAGGAAGGCCGTGTCCTTTTCGACAGTGTCGAAATTGTCAACCTGCAGTTCGATCTGGTTGGAGTCCGGGTCCCTGTAGTACAAGGACGTTGTCGGTCCATGGTTGATCGCGATCGCCGGCAGGATCGACAGATCTTTCAACCGCCGGTAGTTGCCGATCAGATCTGCCAGGGACTCGTAGGTGAACGCGATGTGTGCGAGGCCGTGAGGGGGCAATTCCGCCAGGTCCGCGGGCGAGAGCTTGCTTGCGGGGCCGGTCGGAGTGTCCACCAGGCCCTCTGAGGTGCCGGCCACCCGCTTCGCGATCTCCGCCGTAGCCCCTGGGTCGGAAAGCGCGATGCGGTGGTGCTCGTCGTCGTAGCTGAGGAACGCCAGGGCCTGGTTCTCGTGCGCGACTCTCGCGTCCAGCACCTTCAGGTACCAGTCCTTCATGGACGACAGCTGTGAGGTGAAGAGGACCACATGGGCCAGCTTCGCTGGTGACGCCATCTGTCTGCTCCTGTCAACTAGCGGCCAGTGATTCTGTTGCCATCCTCCTACTGAC
Organism: Streptomyces soli; assembly: GCF_003999195.1. GTDB lineage: Bacteria > Actinomycetota > Actinomycetes > Streptomycetales > Streptomycetaceae > Actinacidiphila > Actinacidiphila soli. Next base: position 9,748 of record NZ_RJVR01000330.1, on the reverse strand, counting down.
TTGATTTCAAGTCAAGACGGCCCAGGCGGCGCCGGATCCGGACGGCGTCGCGCTCCTGCAGGCGGGATGCCGCGTTGCCGACCGGCCCGGCTCGCAGCCCAGCGACGCTTCGGCTGTGGCCGCCACCTGCCACATCGAGGGCGCCGTTGCCGCCTGATTCAGCGGGATGCCGGAGTCAGAAGATGGTGTCGATGAGATGCGGGCCGGGCTCGCTGAAGGCGCGGGTCAATTCGTCGGCGAGTTCTTCGGCGGTGGTCGCACGGGCGGCGGGCACGCCCATGCCTTCGGCGATCCGCACGAAGTCCAGGTTCGGGTGCGACAGGTCGAGCAGCCTCTCGGAGTTCGGGCCCGCAGCAGCGGCGCCGACCCGCTCCAGCTCCAGCCGGAGGATGGCGTAGGACCGATTGTTGAGCAGAACCGTGGTGACGTTGAGTTCTTCCCGCGCTTGTGTCCACAGCGCGGAGATCGTGTACATGGCGCTGCCGTCGGACTGCAATGCGATAACCGGGCGGTCGGGCGCGGCGACTGCGGCCCCGGTGGCGACGGGTAGGCCCTGTCCGATAGCGCCGCCGGTCAGTGTGAGTACGTCGTGCCGGGGTGCGCCGACTGTGGCTGCGGGCAACAGCCAACCGGAGGTGTTGGCTTCGTCAGAGATGATCGCTCTTTCCGGCAGCACCGCACCGATGACGTTGACCCAGTTTTCTGCCGTAAGCGGACCGCTCGGCATCTCGGGCCTGAATGCGTGCTGGAGGATCGGCTCGATGCCCGGAGCGACCCGGTCCGCGAGCGCTTCGAGAGCGGCTACGACGTCCTGGCCGACTTCAGCCAGGGTGTGCACCTGTGCGCCTTCGGGTACCAGTTCGCTCGGTTTGCCTGGATAGGCGAAGAACGACACGGGTGGCTTGGTCCCGGCGACGATGAGGTGCTTGATCCCGTTGAGCTGGCCTTCGGCCTGTTCGGCGAAGTAGGCGAGCCGCTCGACGGCGGGCAAGTCCGCCCCGCGCTCAAGTCGTGCGGGGAAGGTTTCCAGGAGCGGACGGGCCCCTGTGCCGGCGGCGATGCGGCTGATCGCCCGCAATCCGCGCTCGCGGCAGGCCGGGCCGCCCGCCAGCAGCGCGGCCGGTTCACCGGTGCCCAGGATTTCGGCAATTGCCTTCACAGTGGATTCGGGGACCGATTGTGGTCCGGTGGGGAGGACCGGTTCTGCTCCCTCGCCGCCGCCGTTCCGGGACACGTCCGCGGGGAGGATCAGCGTGGCCACCTGCCCGGGCGGGACCTGCGATGCGGCGACGGCGGCCGCCGCGTCTGTGGCGACGTCGGCTGTGTCGGTCGACTGGCGGACCCAGCCCTGTAGCGTGCCGGCGACCGCCTTGATGTCGGATTCCAGCGGAGCGTCGTACTTCTTGTGATACGTCGCGTGGTCGCCGACGATGTTGACGATCGGGGTGTGTGCACGTCGGGCATTGTGGAGGTTCGCCAGCCCGTTGCCCAGCCCCGGGCCAAGGTGCAGAAGCGTCGCCGCGGGCTTTTCCGCTATTCGTGCGTAACCGTCGGCTGCGCCCGTCACGACACCCTCGAACAAACCCAGTACCCCGCGCATTTCGGGTACCGAATCGAGGGCGGCGACGAAGTGCATTTCCGAAGTGCCGGGGTTCGCGAAGCAGACGTTGACGTCCGATCTGGTGAGCGTGCGGATCAGTGACTGTGCGCCGTTCATGTCACTCCTGGTGTTCATGTACGTCGGGTCGGGGTGCGCATCGCACCCCATTAGGCGGTTGAATCGAGTTCGTCGACGATGGCGCCGATGCTTGGGTATACCGGTTGCACAGTCCGCAGCACGGCCACCGTTGCGGTATAAATGAGTTGTTCGAGTTCTGCGACCTCAAGGTCGCAGTCATGGGTGAGCCAGTCGAGCGTCGCCTCATCCAGCATTCCCATCAGGCCCCGTACGGCGATGCGCAACTGGGCCGGCGGCTCAGCACGGAGGCTCAGGACGTCAAATACGAACTCGGCACCGGCTCGGCGTCCGCGCTCGTACAACTCGTCGACGTCGGGGTCGTTACCGCCCGCCCGCATCATGGCAAGCATGGTATGGAAGTGGTCGCGCCGGTACTCGATCTGCCGCCGGTACAGCCCCCGAAGGCGTTCTTCCCCCGTATTCTCGTTCTCGCGTGGCTTGTGCAATTCCTGAATTTCGCTCAGCACCTGCTGCAGAACGGCCAGGTAAAGACCACGCTTTCCCTTGAAGTGGTAGGAGAGAAGTCCGTGCGCGACGCCTGCCTCTTGGGCGATATCGCTGATGTAAATTTCGTCGTAGGGCTTGCGCGCGAATAGTTCGGCTGCGACGGCGACGAGCGCTGCCCGACTTTGTCCGCGGGGTGGTGCGGTCCGTTTAACGGAACTCATTGCAGACTACCTATCCTCACTATTCCAAGTGACCGCTCGGCCGCTACAGCTTATCGCTACGCCGGAACGGTCGACTTGGACTCTTAGTATCGTGCTGACTCCATGCCCGGAACTGCCTGGCGGAACACCGGGCCAAGAGGAATCCGGCGCCGCCTGCGAGGGACGCTACCCGTCACCGCGAGAAGGGAGTCTCAGGGGCGGCGGGAGTCGCGCGCCGAGCTCGCCACAGTGTTGCGCAGAAGGCCGATGCCCTCAATAGCGACGTCGATCGTGTCTCCTGGCCGCAGGTAGGTCTTGGAGGCGAGTCCGACTCCGGCAGGCGTTCCCGTGAGGATCACGTCGCCACAGACCACCGGCGCTGCAGCGGAGATGGCTGCGATAATCTCGGCTATGGAGAACAACATCCGGCCTGTTCGGCTCCTCTGACGCAACCCGCCGTTGACGTGGGTCGTGATCGTGAGGTCGAGAGACGGTGTGAACTCGTCCGGGGTCACGACGGCCGGCCCAAATGGCTTGAATGTGGGAAAGCTCTTGCTCCGCCGGACGGCCTCTGCATCGACGACCGCCTCGTGGTCCATGCCCTGAAACTGGATGTCGCGGGCAGACACGTCGTTGGCCGCGGTTAGACCACCCACGTGCTTCCATGCCTCCCCGACGGGGATGTCTTTCCCCCCGACACCGATGAGGACCGCGAGTTCGGCCTCGTAGTCGACCTGTTCCGCGGCCTCAATGGGCAGCAAAATCTGTGACCCAGGATCCGCGAGTACGGCGGGATTCACCGAAATCCTGAGAAATGATGGCGAGGCCGGCATTTGAATGCCGGCCTCCAAAACGTGGTCGCGGTAGTTGGCTCCGACGACATAGATGTTCTTGGGACGGGAAATCGGGTTGAGCAGCTCGATCGAGCCTGTACCCATGCGCCCTGAAACCCTTGCCGTCCGCGCTACTTCGACGCCGTCCGCCAGCAGTGCCTCGATATCTCGATGCGGCAGGTCGAGTAGCAGTAGATCGTCTCCCTCACCGCGAGCCAGACCCAGCGTGGTGCGATACAGGCGCATGATGTCACCGGCTTCCCGCGAGGACCATTAGGGTGCGCACGGACAGGCGCCAGAGGGCGTCGCCGCCGCATGCAAGGATGTCCTGGATGCGACTCAGCCCCCGAGGTTTGGGCATCCGCATGTTGCGATCGCTCCCCAGTACGTGGGGCTGAAGAATATAATTCGATTTGGCAGGGGTGGCGTCGGTAAGCCGGGAGGAACGCTCGAGCATCATGCTCGAGTTCAGGTGCATGCGGTCCCGATCGAGCATCTTGAGACGCCAGTCACGCATTACCGGTACCTGTGATGGGTGAAGGATGACGCGCGTCAGTTCCATTGCTGAAGTCATGGCCATCGCCTTTCCGAGGAGGGCGGCTGTCTCCAACTCTATGGCCTGAACTGAATTCAAGTCAAGTCGCTGCGGGTCCGGTATGAGCCTGCGGACCGGATCTGGCTCGTCGTCCTGTCCCGGCTGGTCCCGCGCGAGCGCTGGCGCCTGGTGTTCGCGGTCACCCCCCCACCACCCTGCTGGCCTGGCACCGGCAGTTCGTCGCCCGAAAGTGGACGTACGCACGGGGCCAACGCCCCGGTAGGCCCTCCACCGCACACGCGGTCAGGCACACCTGGGGCCACCGGCGCATACAAGGCGAACTGGCCTGCGGCTACCCGATCGCCCCTTCGATCATCTGGGAGGTCCTGCACATGGGATGGGTCTGTGTCGTGGCCGCCTCGCTCCTTGCCCATGACTCGCTCTCCTTCTGGGTGCCGAGCAATGCGCATTCTCCGGCTGTCGCCGAGTCCGAGCGGGATCGGAAGTGCCGCTTGCGAGGAGTTCGAGCATAGTAGCTACATGGGCATATGGGACAAGAGGGACGATATGGTCGTGCACGAGTCTGAGCCGTACAACGCCGAACCACCTCCTGGCGCGCTCGTAGATCAAGTCACCCCCCTGGACACCTTCTACGGCCGCAATCACGGATCGTTCCCCCAGATGGATACGGGGAGTTGGCGGCTGAGGGTGGACGGCCTGGTCGATCGCACACTGGAGTTGTCGCTGGACGAACTGCAGCGCCGCTTCCCCGGGCAGACGCTGGTGGCGACACTGCAGTGCGCGGGCAACCGCCGCGCCGATCTCATAGAGTTCCGCGACATACCGGGCCAGGTCCCCTGGGGCCCCGGAGCCATCTCCACCGCACGCTGGAGCGGGGTGGCCCTGGCGGATGTGCTGGCCGAAGCCGGACTGTCGGCGGAAGCGGCCCACATCGCCTTTGCCGGCGCCGACGTGTCACAGGACGCCGACCCACCACAGCCCTTCGGTGCCTCCATCCCGGCGGCGAAAGCCACCTCCAGCGAGGTGCTCTTGGCCTGGGCAATGAACGATCAGGCCCTGCCCACCGCGCACGGCGCCCCCCTGCGCGTGGTCGTTCCGGGCTGGATCGGCGCCCGCAGCGTCAAATGGCTCCAGCGCATCACCGCACAGGCCGAACCGACCGACAACTACTTCCAAACCGAGTACAGCATCCTGCCTCCCGAAGCCGACCCTCACAAGGCCGGACCGGGCGACGGCATCATCCTTGGCCCAGTCGCCATCCACTGCGCCATCCTGCGGCCCGGCAAAGGCGCCCAGCTGCCTACCGGCCCGACCGAGGTCACGGGCTTCGCCTTTGCCGGGGACGAGCGAACCGTGGCGCGCGTGGACGTGTCCCCCGACGGCGGCAGCACTTATGTCCATGCCGAACTGGACGCACCGGAGAATCCATGGACGTGGCAGCACTGGCGCGCCACGCTCACCCTCCCCCCAGGTGAGACGGAGCTCATCGCCCGCGCCTGGGACTCCACCGCAGCCGTACAGCCTGAATCGCCGGCGACCGTCTGGAACCCCAGGGGGTACGCCAACAACTCCTGGGCCCGCCTCCACGTCACATGCCACGCTTAGTGGCACAGCCCGACAGCCCGGCCTGGTCAGCCGACGGCACCACAGGGTCTCCAGCCGAATCGGCTGGAGACCCTGTTTGGAAGATCCCGTATGCGGGCGGCGGCTGACCTGGGAAGTAAGCTCCCCAAAGCCCGGGTCCTGGTCGGCTCGCCGATCTGTACCGCGGGCAGCCCCGCCGACGGCATTAAGCGCCCCAAGGCAGCCCCCACCCCCGGCCAGCTCTCCCTGCTGGACGAGGGCCCGATCGCCGACGCCGCGTGGGAGAGGACAAGGGCGACCGCCTACGACATCCTGCGGGCGACCGAGGTCCACGGTTTCGACGCCGTGGTGTGCGAGAACGTGCCTCGCTTCGCGACCGCGTGGCCGCTGTTCCACTGGTGGTTGCAAAGCATTCAAGCGCAATCGCAGGATCCTGAACGTCGCCATGGAGTACGCGGTGAAACACGGCATCTTGCGCGCGAATCCCTAGCCGAAGGGGGAGAGGCGCCACCCCGAAGACATCGTCGGCGGTGGACAAGCGGTCTCTCATCAACCCCACCCATGCCGCTGGTCTGCTGGGCTGGATCCGGCACCGTCCCCGCGGTGGCCGCCGGCTGCATGCGTTCTTCGCAATGATCTACTACACCGGTGCCAGGCCGGAGGAAGTCGTCGCCATGCACGTCCTGGACGTCCGGTTGCCGGACCTGGACGACGAAGACCAATGGGGCGAATTGCTGTTCCACACGGCACAGCCCGAGGTGGGCAAACGTTGGACGGACACCGGGGCCGTCCACGAGGAACGAGGACTGAAGGGGCGGGCCAAGGACGACACCCGCGTAGTGCAGTGTCGTCCCGCTCTGACGAAGATCCTGCGCCATCAGATCGAGGCGGAGAAGCTGATGCCCGGCGACCTTCTCTTCCCGGGGGAGAAGGAGGCCATGCTCTCCGGCTCGGTCTTCCGCCGGGCCTGGCGGTCCGCGCGGACCGAAGTCCTCACCGCGGACGAGTTCGCCTCACCCCTGGGCAAGCGCGTGTACGACCTGCGCCATACCTGTCTGACGACGTGGCTGAACAACGGGGTCCCGCCCGCCCAGGTCGCGGAGTGGGCCGGCAACAGCGTTCCTGTGCTGCTTGCCACGTACGCTCGCTGCATCTCCGGTCAGCTCAAGGACCACCAGCAGCGCATCGAGGCCGGCGGGGTGCTCCTCGACCTGGAGGGGGAGTAGCTGATCCCCACGAAACTTCGACACGTATTCGTCGTGGCCACCCGCAGAAACCCCGTGACAGCCGGACAGCGCCGGACCGGTCCCCAACTGTCTCGGGGGCGGTGCGGCGCTTACGCGTCCGCTACGCCATGCCCGATACAATGCCCCTGACCAGCAAAAAGGCCCTCCGGGGTGGAGGGCCTCATGGTCGTGCAGTCTGGGTGCCCCCGGCAGGACTCGAACCTGCGGCCAAGTGCTTAGAAGGCACCTGCTCTATCCACTGAGCTACGGGGGCTGGACCGTGGCCGCGGCCGTTGACCTTGCCGGGGACAAGGATAAGGCGCTGCGGATGTGCGGCCGGTTGCTTCGCCTGCCCAACACGATGTGTAGGTTCGGTGAAGCGGTCTGATAATCGCAGGCAGGTACGAACGGCGCACCGGTTTTGGCACCCCAGACGGCGGCTGTTGTGTACTCGTTATGCCGGTGTCTCATCCGGCACTTCTGTCCCCATTTGCCGCATCTTTGCGGGTTGAAAGACGTGAAGTGAGCGGAATAGGCTTCAAAATCCCATCAAAATGGGTCATTCTTCCCTCGTGGCGATCTTGGACGTACAGCCCGAGCTGCTAGACGCGTTGTCCGCGCTGCGCGACCGTGTCGAGGCCGCGTGCTTCCCCTTTCCGCTTGCCGGGGCGGCCCGGGCCTGGCGGACGAGGGAGGAGGTGCTGGCGCAGCTCGACGACTATCTGGTGCCCCGGCTGCGGGCGCCTGAAGCGCCGTTGCTGGCGGTGGTCGGGGGGTCGACAGGGGCGGGGAAGTCGACGCTGGTGAATTCGCTGATCGGGCGGCGGGTCAGCGAGGCGGGGGTGCTGCGGCCGACGACGCGGACGCCGGTGCTGGTGTGCCATCCGGAGGACCGGGCGTGGTTCGCGGATCCGCGGATTCTGCCGGGGCTGGCGAGGGCGTGGGCGCCGCGGCCGAGGAGCGAGGAGGACGCCGAGGGGACGGAGGAGCCGGGGGAGGGGCGGCTGTGGCTGCGGCTGGAGACGGACGAGACGCTGCCGCGCGGGCTGGGGCTGCTGGACGCCCCGGACATCGACTCGCTCGTCACCCGGAATCGTGAACTGGCCGCCGAGCTGATCTGCGCCGCCGACATCTGGATCCTGGTCACCACCGCCTCGCGGTACGCGGACGCGCTGCCGTGGCATCTGCTGCGTACGGCCAAGGAGTACGACGTCACCCTGGCCACCGTCCTGGACCGGGTGCCGCACCAGATCGCCGAGGAGGTGTCCCGGCACTACGCGGCACTGCTGGCCAAGGCCGGGCTCGGGGACGTACCGCGGTTCACGGTGCCGGAGCTGCCGGAGTCGGCCGGGGGCGGGGGACTGTTGCCGCACACCGCGGTGGCGGCGATCGGGAACTGGCTGGCGCACTGCGCGGAGGATCCGGCGGCGCGGCATCAGGCGGCCCGGCGTACGGCGTCCGGGGTGCTGGAGTCGCTGCGTACCCGCATGCCGGAGCTGGCCGGGGCGTCGGCGGCGCAGCATGCGGCGGCGCAGCGGCTGGCGCGGTACGTGGACGAGGCGTACGACGCGGCCGCGGTACGGATCCGGGGGGCCGTCGTCGACGGGGTGCCGCTGGCGGGGGAAGCGCTGGCGTGCTGGCGGCAGTATCCGGAGTGCGGGGCCGAGGCGGTGCGGTCGGCGCTGGAGGAGGGGCTGGCGGCGCTGCTGCGTACGGAGGTGGCGGCCGCCGAGGAGCGGACCCTGTGCGGCTGGCGGCGCGACCGGGCCGGGGTGGTACTGGCGGAGGCCGGGGAAGGGGCCGGGCCTGCGGTCGGCGACGCGGTCGGGCAGTGGCGACGGGGGCTCAGCAGGCTTTCGTACGACGTGTGTTCGCGTGACGACAGTGTGGATCCGGACGACGCCGCCGCGCTGCTGGCCGTCGCCGTGCTCGGCGGCCGCCGGGGCGTGGCCGCGGGGGAGCGGCTCGCCGAACTGTTCGGCGCCCAGGCGGCGCTGCGGGTACGGGACCGGGCCATGGACGCGCTCGACGCGGCCGTCGACGGTCTGTTGCGGGGGGAGCGCGAGCGGCGGCTCGGCCCGGTCGACGTACTCGATGTGACCTCGCGGCAGCAGGCGGAGCTGATCGCCGCGCTGTCGGTACTGCGGAAGGAATGCGCATGACGATGACGGATAGCGCGCTCGGGGCACGCCTGGACGCGCTCGGCGAACTGCTCGGGCTGTCCCGCACCCGGGTCAGCCCGGACGCGCTGGCCGAGACCGGCGAGCTGCTCGATCGGGTCGCGGAGCGGCGCCGGCTCTCGCCGGACCACACGGTGGTCGCGCTGGCCGGGGCGACCGGCAGCGGCAAGTCCACCCTCTTCAACGCGCTGGCCGGGCTGCAGCTGTCGGAGACCGGGGTGCGCCGGCCGACCACGTCCGCACCGGTGGCCTGCGCCTGGGATCCGGAGGGCGCGGCCGGGCTGCTGGACCGCCTCGGCATCGCGCCGAAGGCCCGGTACATGCGCCGCAGCGCACTGGACTTCGGGGAGGGCGCGCCGGACGGCTTCTTCGACGGGCTCGTACTGATCGACCTGCCGGACCACGACTCGGCGGCGGTCGATCACCGCGAGCAGGTCGACCGGCTGCTGAAGCTGGTGGACGTGGTGGTGTGGGTGCTGGACCCGGAGAAGTATGCCGACGCCGCGCTGCACGAGCGCTATCTGCGGCCGCTCGCCGGCTACGCCGATGTGACGCTGATCGTGCTCAACCAGATCGACCGGCTGCCCGGCGACTCAGGCGACCAGGTCCTCGACGACCTGCGGCGGCTGCTCGACGAGGACGGCCTGGCGGTCGGCGAGCACGGCGAGGCGGGCGCGACGGTGCTGGCCACCTCCGCGCTCACCGGGGACGGGATGGCCGATCTGCGGGCGGCCATCACGCAGATCGTGGCCGAGCGCGATGCCGCGAACCGCCGGCTGGCGGCGGATGTGGACCGTACGGCGGCGCGGCTGCGGCCGGTGTACGTGCCGAAGAACGCGGTGAGCGGGAGCGGGCTCACCGACCGGGCCCGGGAGGAGTTCGCCGGGCGGCTGGCGGCGGCGGTGGGCGCGGTGGCGGCCGGCCAGGCGGCCGAACGGGAGTGGGCGTGGGCGGCCGCCGACGCCTGCGGCCCGGTGTGGCGGC
>NZ_RJVR01000334.1 GCF_003999195.1 Streptomyces soli | reverse complement strand
CCGGCGCGGCGGACGGCCCTCGGGGCGGTTGCGGTTGGCCTTGCCCTGGCGTGCCGCCGGGACGCCCGCCCAGCGCTCGCCGGCCGGTACGGCCCCGGTCACGCCGGAGCCGGCGGCGAGCTCGGCCCGCTTGCCGATCCTGGCGCCGGGGAAGAGGGTGCTGCGGGCGCCGACAGTGGCGCCGGCACCGATCCGGATGGCGCCGATGTGCAGCCGGTCGCCGTCCAGCCAGTGCCCGGACAGGTCGGTCTCGGGCTCGACGGCGCAGCCCTTGCCGAGCCGCAGCATGCCGGTCACCGGCGGCAGGGCGTGCAGGTCGACGTCCTCGCCGACGCGGACCCCGAGCGCCCGTGCGTAGTACGTCAGCCAGGACCCGGCCAGACCGGTCGCGCCGCTCAGCTCGGCGAGGCGTTCCGCGGTCCAGAGCCGCAGGTGGACGCTGCCGCCGCGCGGATACGTACCCGGGTGCAGGCCCCGCAGCAGCAGCCGCGAGCCGCCCGCCGCGATCACGATCCGTCCGGCTGGGCTGACCACGAGCAGCCAGCCCAGCGCCACCCACCACCACGACACGGTCGGCGCCCAGGGCAACGCGAGCAGATTGTTGACTGCCGCCGCGGCCACGCCCCAGCGCAGCCCGGCGACGCTCAGCAGCGGCAGCATGAGCAGCACCTGCGCCACGCCGGTCCGGCGCGGCACCGGCGTGACGTCCCGGGCCTCCGCGCCGCCGCCCGCCGAGGAGGCCTCCAGGGCCCGGGCGAGGGCCCCGAGCGCCGGGTTCTGGTAGATGTCGACGACCGACCCGGCCGCGTACCGCTCCCGGATCCGCGACACCAGCTGCGCGGCGGCGAGGCTGCCGCCGCCGCTGACGAAGAAGTCCGCCCCCGGGGTGGTGGGCGGGGTGCCGAGGATGTCGCCCCACTGCTCCGCCAGCCACGCCTCGGCGGCCGTGAGCTCGACCGTCTCTTCCGGGGTGTCCAGGTTCGGCAGCGGCCACGGCAGCGCGGCCCGGTCCACCTTGCCGGAGGTCCGGGTCGGGAGAGTGTCCACGACGGCCAGGAGCGGAACGAGGGCGGCCGGCAGCTCCTTGCGGAGGCGTGCGAGGGCGTCGGGCTGGTCGAAGCCGTCGGCGGCGACGACATAGCCGACCAGGAGCTGGTTGCCGCCCTGGGTGGCCTTGATCGCCGCCGCGGCGCCCGCGACGCCCGGCAGGGCCTGCAGGGCGGCGTCGATCTCGCCGAGCTCGATGCGGCGGCCGCCGAGCTTGATCTGCTCGTCGGCCCGGCCCACGAAGAACAGGCCGTCCTCCTCGGCCCGCACCAGGTCACCGCTGCGGTAGGCCCGGTCCCAGCCCAGGACGGGCAGCGGGGCGTACTTCTCGGCGTCCTTGGCGGCGTCGAGGTAGCGGGCGAGGCCGACGCCGCCGATGACCAGCTCGCCGGTCTCGCCCAGGGGCACGACCTCGCCCCGGGCGTCCACGACGGCGAGCTCCCAGCCGTCGAGCGGCAGGCCGATGCGTACCGGGCCGGCGCCGGTCAGGGGCGCGGCGCAGGCGACGACGGTGGCTTCGGTGGGGCCGTAGGTGTTCCAGACCTCGCGGCCGGGGACGGCCATGCGCTCGGCCAGGTCGGGCGGGCACGCCTCGCCGCCGAAGATCAGCAGGCGTACGGCGTCCAGCGCCTCGGCGGGCCAGAGCGCGGCCAGGGTGGGGACGGTGGAGACCGCTGTGATGCGCTGCTCGACCAGCCAGGGGCCGAGGTCGAGGCCGGTGCGTACGAGGGAGCGGGGGGCCGGGACGAGGCAGGCGCCGTGCCGCCAGGCCAGCCACATCTCCTCGCAGGAGGCGTCGAAGGCCACGGACAGCCCGGCCAGGACACGGTCGCCGGGGCCCAGCGGCTCCTCCGCCAGGAAGAGCCCGGCCTCGGCGTCCACGAAGGCGGCGGCGCTGCGGTGGGTGACGGCCACGCCCTTGGGCTTGCCGGTGGAACCGGAGGTGAAGATGATCCAGGCGTCGTCGTCCGGCCCGGGGCGCCGGTCCAGGGCCCCGCCCGGCAGGCCCAAGGGCGTGATCTCCCGGTCGGCGCCGATGACGGCGCTCACGGCGGCCTCGGAGAAGACCAGCTGGGCACGCTCTTCCGGGTCCTCGGCGTCCACGGGGACGTATGCGGCACCCGCCGCGAGCACCGCGAGGATCACCACGTACAGGTCGGCCGTCCCGGACGGCACGCGTACGCCGACGCGGTCACCGGCGCCGATCCCGGCGGCGGCCAGGCTCTGCCGCAGCGTCTCGACCTCGGCGAGCAGCGCGCGGTACGTCAGCGGCGCGGTCCCGTCGTCGATGGCTGGTGCGTCCGGGTGATCGCGGGCGGTGGCGTCGAGGATGTCGAGGAGGGTGCGCTCGGGGGCGGCTGGGCCGGCGGTGAAGACGGCCGGGGCGGGCGCCTCGCCCAGCAGCGATTCGAACAGCGTCGTGGATTCCGTCGTCACGGTCATACGACGTCCCGCGGATCGCCCGCAAAGGGTTCGATCGGGTGGAGGCCGGGCTGGTTCGGACGCATCTCTCACTCTCCGTCGGTCGTGTGGAGTGCGCTACGAACCCCCGCTCCGCGCACGGCGAACAGGAAGTTTACCCAGCGTTAACCGGTTGCGCCTGTTGAGAGCGGCTCCCACCGGCTACTGCCGCGCTTTCACCCGGACCATCCCGGACCGGCATACCCCCTGCTCACGCACGACGCCGGGCCCGCCACCCGTCAGGTGGCCGGACCCGGCGTCAGCCGTCCGTTTGTGGCGAAACCCACTCCGTGCGCCCTACTTCTGGCCGGTGAATTCCTCGTACGCCCCTACGACTTCCTCCGTCGGACCGTCCATGCGGATGGTCCCGGATTCGAGCCAGATGACCCGGTCGCAGGTGTCCCGGATCGACTTGTTGTTGTGGCTGACGAGGAAGACCGTGCCGGCCTCCTTGCGCAGTTCGCGGATGCGTTCCTCCGAGCGCTTCTGGAACTTGCGGTCGCCGGTGGCGAGGGCCTCGTCGATCATCAGGACCTCGTGGTTCTTCGCCGCGGCGATGGAGAACCGCAGCCGGGCGCCCATGCCGGACGAATAGGTGCGCATGGGAAGGGAGATGAAGTCGCCCTTCTCGTTGATGCCGGAGAAGTCGACGATGTCCTCGTAGCGGTCGCGGATCTCCTCCTGGGACATGCCCATCGCGAGGCCGCCGAGGATCACGTTGCGCTCGCCCGTCAGGTCGTTCATCAGCGCCGCGTTCACGCCGAGCAGCGACGGCTGGCCCTGCGTGTAGACCTTGCCGCTCTCGGCGGGCAGCAAGCCTGCCACGGCCCGCAGCAGGGTCGACTTGCCCGAGCCGTTCGAGCCGATCAGGCCGATGGCCTCGCCCTTGTACGCGGTGAAAGTGACCCCTCGCACGGCGTGCACCTTGCGGACGTTCGGGTTGCCCTGGCGGGTCACGATCCGCCGGAGCGCGGCGACCGCGCCGCCCTTGGCGCCGCCGGCGCCGTGCACCCGGTAGACGATGTGCACGTCGTCCACGATGACGGTCGGAATCCGCTCTTCGGTCACGGTCGGAATCCGCTCTTCGGTCTTCGCCTCAGCCACGGCCGTACTCCTCTTCGGCTTTCCAGAAGTAGATGAAGCCGCCGACGCCCGCGAGGAGCGCCCAGCCGGCCGCCATGACCCAGACGTGCGAGGGCAGTTGGGCCGAGGTGAAGCTGTCGATGAGGGCGAACCGCATCAGGTCGATGTAGACCGCCGCCGGGTTGATCTCCAACAGCAGCTTGACGATGTGCGGCGCGTTTCCGAGCTTCGCGCTGAGGCTGTACATGACGCCGGAGGTGTACATCCAGGTGCGCAGGATGAACGGCATCAGCTGCGCGAGGTCAGTGATCTTGCTGCCGAGCCTGGCCATGGCCATGGCCATACCGGCGTTGAAGATGCTCTGCAGGAGCAGCGCGGGGATGGCGAGCAACCAGGACAAGCGGGGGACCTCGCCCCACATGATGACGATGGTGATCAGCACCGTCATGGACATCAGCAACTGCTGAAGCTGCATGAGGGTGGTGGACACCGGCATGGAGGCCCGGGGGAAGTGCAGTGCCCGGATCAGTCCCAGGTTGCCGGAGATCGCCTTCACGCCGGCGAGCACCGAGGACTGGGTGAAGGTGAAGATGAACACCCCCGTCACCAGGAAGGGGATGTAGTCGTCGACACCACGGCTGGTACCGAGCAGCAGGCCGAAGATCAGGTAGTAGACGCCCGCGTTCAGCAGCGGCGTCATGACCTGCCAGAGCTGCCCCAGCTTGGCCTGGGTGTACTGGGCGTGCACCTTGGCCCGCGAGTACGCGGTGACGAAGTGCCTGCGCGCCCACAGCTGGCGCACGTACTCTCGCAGGTGCGGACGGGCCCCGCTGACGGCCAGGCCGTACTTGGCTGCCAGTTCCTGCGCGCTCAACCCTTGATCGGGAGCGAGCCGCGCGGCGGGGGACTCGTCGAGGTGGAGGCTCACGTGGGGTGCCTTTCGTGCGAGGCAGAGAAAGCCGAGAGGGGGCGACGAGCGGCCACCGGCCGGACCGGCGGACGGATCGTATCCGTCATCCGTATCATCGCAGCGCCGACGCTAGCCCACTGGCCCGACGGAACGCAACCGTTCCGTCCTCTCCTCACGCTACTCTCATGGGCATGGCACCGGAGACCCCATCCCCACGTCGCACCCCGGCGGGCGCCGCCGTGCTCCGCGACGACGTGACCGAGGCCATCCGCGCCGCCGTCTTCGACGAGCTGGCCGCCGTCGGGTACGGCCGCATGTCCATCGAGGGCATCGCCCGCCGCGCCGGCGTCGGCAAGGCCGCCGTCTACCGCCGCTGGCGCTCCAAGCTCCCCCTCGTCCTCGACGTCGTCTCCGCCGTGGCCGCCCTGGGCGTCCCGGCCCCCGACACCGGCACCCTCCACGGCGACGTCCGTACGCTCCTCGAAGTCATCGCCCGCGCTCTACGGCACCCCGTCGCCTCCCAGATCATCCCTGATCTCCTCGCGGAGGCCGCACGCAACCCCGATATAGCTCAGGCACTGCAGGAAGCGCTGCGCGGCACCCAGCGCGGCATCGCCGAAGCCATCGTCCGCGCCGCGGTCGCCCGGGGCGAACTGCGCCCCGGCACCGATGTCGACCTCGCCCTCGACCTCATCACGGGGCCTCTGTACTGGCGCCTCGCCGTCATGCGCGCCCCCCTGTCCAAGGGCTACCTGAACCAGCTGGCCACCAGCACCGTGGCAGCCCTGGGCGCGGCGGCGGGCTGAGGCCCACCCCACCGCCGCGCCCCACGCTCAGCCGCGGGTCCACTTCTGGTTGGCGCCGCCGTTGCAGGTGTAGAGCTCCAGGGGCGATCCGTTGGCGGTGGCCTGGCCGGTGACATCGAGGCAGAGCCCGGACTGCCGGCCGACCACGGTGCCGCCGTCGGTGACGGTCCACTTCTGGTTGGCGCCGCCGTTGCAGGTGTAGAGGTCGACGGCGGTGCCGTTGGTGGTCGAGTACGACGGGTCCTCGAGGCACTTGCCGGACTGGGCGCCGATGAGGGTGCTGGTGCTGGTCTTCTGGGACGACCTGGGCGGCCTTCCTGAGGGCGGCCTCCTCACCGCCGACCAGCTCGCCGACTCCATCGTGTGGGCGATCAACCAGCCGAGCGGCGTCGACGTCAACACCCTGGTCGTACGGCCGATCGGGCAGCCCGTGTGAGCCGTCCGGCCCACTACGGCTTGCGGCCCACGCCGGCGTAAAGGCCGACCTCCGCCGGGCCACCGTCGGACGTTTCCTCCGGCTGCCAGCGGGAGCAGGGGACGACGCCCGGCGGGAGGAGTTCCAGCCCGTCGAAGAAGCGCGCGACGCCGGCGGGGGTGCGCAGGGTGACCCGGGGGGTGCCGCGCTCGTTCCAGAAGGCGACGGCGGCGTCCACGTCGTCGGAACCCGGGCCGGTGACCGTATGGGACAGGGCGAGGAAGCTGCCGGACGGGAGAGCGTCCATGAGGCGACGTACGAGACCGTAGGGATCCTCGTCCTCGCCGATGAAGATGACGACGCCGACCAGCAGGAGCCCAACGGGCCGGGTTAAGTCGAGAGTGCGGGCGGCGTATTCGAGGATCGCCTCGGGGTCCCGGAGGTCGGCCAGGGCGTAGTCGGTGACGCCTTCGCGGGTGCCGACGAGGCGGGCGCGGGCGTGGACCAGGACGAGGGGGTCGTTGTCGACGTAGACGACGCGGGCGTCGGGAGCCACGCGCTGGGCGACCTGGTGGGTGTTGTCGGCGGTGGGCAGACCGGTGCCGATGTCGAGGAACTGCCGTACGCCGGCGTCGGCGGCCAGATACCGTACCGCCCGTCCCAGGAAGGCGCGGCCGGCGCGGGCGACGTCACTGATGCCGGGGTGAAGCCCGCGGATCCGTTCGCCGACCTCCTGGTCCACGGGGTAGTGGTCCCTGCCACCCAGCCAGTAGTCCCAGATCCGGGCGGCATGGGGTCTGGCGGCGTCGATTCTGCTGCCGGTCCGCTGGTTCAAGGGGGCCTGCTCCCAGGTGCCGTGTTGGTGCGAGGCATCACAAGATAGGGGCTGACTGCCCTTCTTGTACTGCCAGTTGATGACATTCCGCGCACTGTCCGGCACCGGCCGCGTAAGCGGCTCAGGGCGTTGTCAGACCCCTCGATTACGGTGAGTGATGTCGGCAGCACTGTCCGGTACGTCGCATGACGAAGGGGGGGTGCGCCGGGCCGCTCCCGCCGACGGGGCGTCCGGCGCGGACACGACCATGAGCCTGATCAATCACCTCGGCCTGGTCCAGGCCTGCGAACTGCTCGGCCTGTCCCGGCCGCAGCTCCAACTCGCCGTGGACTACGGCCTACTGCGGCGCGATCCCGGCACCCGGTCCTTCGACCCAGCCCAAGTGCGGGAGATCGTGGCGCGGCCCGAGCCCTTCCATGCCTCCCTCGCGGCGGCGCGCGACGCCCGGGCGAGGGCGGAGGCCGGTCGGCGCAGAGCTCTGGCCCGGGGGCGGGAGGCCGAGCGGCGCCGGCAGGGCGCGCTACGCGAGGAGGCGGCC
>NZ_RJVR01000321.1 GCF_003999195.1 Streptomyces soli | reverse complement strand
CGGCGGGGCCGCGGCCACCGGCGTCTGCGGCGCGGGCGGGGCGAACACCGTGGCGGGCGGGGCGACGGATTCGGCGTCGGCGGCGGTGCTGTTGCTGGCGTCGCGCCAGGGCGTGGGGGCGCCGCCGGAGGGCGCCGTGCGGCGGTCGGGGATGCCGATGCGGTCGGCCGCGTCCTGGAGCCATTGGGGCGGGCTCAACAGGAAGGAGGTGGCTTCGAGGTCGAGCCGCTCGGGCGGCGCGTCGGACGGCGGGACCGCGTCCTGGGGGACGGGGCCGTACTCCTCCTCGTAACGCCGGATGATCTCCCCGACCGGCAGCGCGGGCCAGAGCGTGGCCTCCCCGCTGTCCCGGGCGACGACGATCCGCATGGCGCCGTCGTCGGTCGTGGGACCGTCCTCGCGGGGCTCGCTCCAGGCGACGAAGCCGAGTTCGAACTCCCGCACCCGCACCTCGCGGGCCTGGTAGGCCGGGACGTCACCGTTGATCCACCGCTCGGCGCGCTCCTGCGCCTCCGCGAACGTGACCATCTCCCGATTCACCCTTCCACCGGGACGGCGTGTGCGAAGCCGCCGTCCACCATCAGGTTCGCCACCGTCTCCAACTCCGGGGGACTGCCCGCCAGTCGCAGCAGGAAGGCGTCGAAGCTCTCGCCGCAGGGCAGCAGCAGCGCCTCGATGCGCTCCTGCACCGAGGACCAGTCGTCGCCGTCGCGCACATCGTCGTACGGGCAGAACCACACCGAACCGGCGTCGTCGCCGCGCGCCTTGATCGCGAGCACGCCGCCCTGGATGTAGCCGACGGCGAGGTAGTCCTTGGTGAGGTGGTCGCGCAGGCACTTGTTGACGTACACCAGGTCGTTGAGCGCGGCCTCGTCGCGGATCGTGAAGAACGGCTGGTCGATCAGCAGCCCGAGCTGCGGGTCGAGGGCGACCCCGCGCGGCGCGCAGCCGGCCGCGGCCTTCAGGAACGTACGGTAAGAGCCGGGCAGCCGATAGCCCAGCTCCTCCTCGACGTCGCGGAGCTGGTCCTCCGTCACCGCGACCGGGTCCTTCGGCAGTCCGAAGTGCACGGGCCGGGTTTCCTGCAGCGGCCGTGTGCCGCGCTTGGAGTGGTCGGCCGGGGAGGCGGCGAGCCCGCCGTGGTGCCGCAGCAGCGCCTTGACCTCGACCGGGACCAGCTCCAGGCGGCGGGTGCCGGCGACGTGGTGCCAGGTCCAGCCGTGCGGGGTGGCGACTGGCGGCAGGCTGCCCCACAGCTCGTGCCCCGCCGCGTGCAGCGCGGCATTGGCCGATACGTAGTCGGTGAGCCGGAGTTCGTCGATGCCGAAGCCCTCCGGGGGCTCCGCGATCTCGGCGGCGGCCCGCGCGTACGGAGTGAAGTCCGGGTGCCCGTTCTCGTCCACCGGCACCCCGTGCGGGTGGCGGGCGGCGCGGACCGGGTCCGGGAAGTGCACGACCTGTCCGGCGTAGGCCGCGTTCGGTGGCGCGGCCTGTCCCCCAGCCCGGCGGCTGGGTGGTGCCCCCAGCCCGGTCCCACCTGTCGTCATTGCGGATGCCCCCATGCTGAAGCCGGCTGTTGGGCACAGCCTATGGTGTGGGGCAACCGTATGTTCAGGTCAGGCCGGGTCAGGAACCACGGCCTGAGGGACAACACTCTTTCCGGTGAAGCGGTTGAGGGAGTTACCGGACCGGTTGTGCCAAGTCCATTGATTTGGTGGCGAGTTGCATGGTCACGCAGCGGCACCGATTCGTGACATCCGGCACAAAAGTTATCTCTCTTCCCACAACCGACTTCCGTATCACCTGATCTGTTTGGCATGGTGAGCACGGGAGGGACGCGCCGACATGGACACGAAGGACACCGAGGAGAGC
Organism: Streptomyces soli; assembly: GCF_003999195.1. Lineage (GTDB taxonomy): Bacteria > Actinomycetota > Actinomycetes > Streptomycetales > Streptomycetaceae > Actinacidiphila > Actinacidiphila soli. The sequence continues at coordinate 26,736 of NZ_RJVR01000321.1, read as the reverse complement.
ACAGATCCGCGGCTCGACTGGCGAGCGGGGGAGCCCGCGCCGCCGCCCGTGCTGCGGCATCGGCGGGACGGCATCCTGCCGGCCGTGGCCGCCGCGCTCTCGGTCCGGGACGAGGTCCTGACCTGCACGGGGAGCAAGGCCGAGCAGCCGCCGGAGCTGCATCCGCTGGTGCAGGACGTACTGGACACACTGCCCGTCGCCCAGCGTGAGCGCTTCGCGGGGCGCTGCCCCGAGCCCGTACTGCTCTCCCGCTACCTCGACTCCGTGGACGCCGGACGCAGCAAGCGCGCCTCCCGCAAACCGCTCACCAGCGGCGAGGCCCGCAAGGCCCTCAAGGGCGCCAAGCTGACGGCCCGACGCATCCGCGAGGACGGCGACCCGGCTCACGGCTCCTACACGGCACCGTGCCGGTCGTGCCTGCCGCTGCTCTCGCACTTCGGGGTGCGGCCCTTCGATCCTGGAGCCAAGTGAGTACCCGTTTCACGGCCGGCGTCGACGCCGCGCTGCGCTCCTGCGGCTGGCAGCCCGGCCGTTGGGACATCCGACAGGCCGAGGTCTGGGCCGACACGCTACGCGCGCACACCTCACCGGGCGGCCACGAGCACGCGGTCTTCCCGGCCGCCGTCGAGGCCTGGGCCGAGTTCGGCGGGCTCACCGTGCCGCCGGCCGCCGGCCCCGGGCGGCATGTCGCGCCGACCGCCGTACGGATCGACCCGCTGGCCGGGCTCCACCTCGCCCGCACCCTGGGCGACCTCGGGCGGGCGCTCGACACCGAGGTCTGCCCGCTCGGCGAGGAGACCTCCGGCCAGGCCCAGCTCGCCATCGACGCCACCGGCCGGGTCTACGCCCTCGACCACACCGGGGACTGGTACCTCGGCCCCACCATCGACTCCGCCCTCTCCGCGCTCGCTCTTGGCCTGCGCCCCAGGCGGCTCACTCCGTAGGGCTCTTGGCGTCCGCCAGCACGGGGAAGCGGCGCGGCGTCACCGTCAGCAGGATGACCAGCGCGAGGGCTCCGGCCAGCGCGGCTCCCACGTAGACATGCGTGACGGCGGCGGCGATGGCGTGGCGCAACAGGTCGGTCGGGTGGGCGTTGAGCGCGGCTGACAACGTGTCGGGGGCGCCGCCGGGCAGCCGGTCGGCGAGTGTGGCATTGGCGACGGCCCCGAAGACGGCGGCGCCGACGACCTGTCCCACCTGGCGGCAGAAGAGCACCGACGACGTGGCGGTGGCCCGCTCGCTCCACGGCACCGTGGACTGCACGCCGACGATCAGCGGGAGCTGGAAGAAGCCGAGCGCGCCGCCGAGCAGCAGCATGACCAGCGCGGGCTGCCAGGCCGGCCCGGCGTACGGCAGCATCACCAGCGCGACCAGGACCGCCGTGGCGGCGGCCATACCGATGGCGGCGGTGTCGCGGAAGCCGATCCGCAGGTACGCCCGGTTGCTGAAGGCGGCCGAGATGGGCCAGCTCAACGTCATCACCGACAGCACGAAGCCCGCCTCGACCGGCCCGAGGCCGAGCACCGCCTGGGCGTATGTCGGCAGGAAGACGGTCGGCGCGACGATGATCACGCCCAGCGCGCCCAGCGCGAGATTGACCGCGACGATCACCCGGCGCCGCCACACCCACCCCGGGATGATCGGCTCTGCCGCCCGCCGCTCGATCCACACCGTCAGCGCACCGCACACCACGCTGCCGGCCAGCAGCCACAGCCGGGCCGATCCGCCGTCCACCAGGGCCACGATCAGCATCCCGCCGGACAGGAACAGCCCCAGCGCGCCCGGCCAGTCGACGCGGTGCCGGGCGCGAGCCGCCACCGACTCGCGCAGATGGCGGGATATCAGCAGGACCGCCACCAGCCCGATCGGCAGGTTGATCAGGAAGATCCAGCGCCAGTCCGCGTACTCGGCCAGCAGCCCGCCGCCCAGCGGACCGGCCACCGACGAGGTCGCCCACACCGAGGACAGCGCCGCCTGGATCCGCCCGCGCTCCTTGAGCCCGTACATATCGGCCACCACGGTCTGCACCGTGCCCTGGATCGCCCCGCCGCCCAGCCCCTGCAGCACGCGGAAGGCGATCAGGCTGGCCATGTCCCAGGCCCCGGCGCACAGCAGCGAGCCGACCAGGAATATAGCGATGCCGCCGACGAGCACCGGCTTGCGGCCGTACGTGTCCGCGAGCTTGCCGTACACCGGCAGGGTGACCGTCACGGCGAGCAGATAGCCGGAGAAGAGCCACGAGAAGACCGAGAAGCCGCCCAGGTCGCCGACGATCTGGGGGACGGCGGTGGAGATGATCGTGGAGTCCATCGCGGCCAGCGCCATCGCCAGCATCAGCCCCGCGACGACCGGCCTCCGGCTGGGCGGCCGCCCCGGGCCGCCCTGCGCGGCGGCCCGACCGGTGCCTTCGGCGTGTTCGACGGTGCCGCTCATCTCTCATCCTCCCCTGGTGCGTGTACGCCACACCATTCCATGCCCGCCCTGATGATCGGTAGCGGGTATCCGCGCAGGCCGGGCGCCGGGGCTTGAGCCTCTCGTAGCGGGAGGGTGCAGGCTCGACCCGGAGGCGGGGTCCACCTCCGGGTGGATACCCCTAGGGGACACACCTGCTTTTCTCCACCCCCCGGTTCCACCCGGGGGAGGAGCCGCCGCGGACCTGCGCTCCCTAGCCTTCTGGTGGGGCTAGCCCCCGGGTCGAAAGGGTGACCCGCACCATCGTCCCGCCCTCCGCGTCGACGCCAAGCTGATGACGCACGCCAAGAACGCCAAGAACGCCATGTACGCCAAGAACGCCGAGAACGCCGAGAACGACGACACTCGTCGACGAATCAGGAGAATGACCGTGACAACGGCAGTGACCATTCCCAAGTCCGGGGGCAGCGGAGAGCGTTCGGCCATTGCCGCCAGTGCCCGCCAAGTGACCAAGGCGTACGGCTCCGGGGAGACCCGGGTCGTCGCACTCGACGCGGTCGACGTCGACATCGAGCGCAGCCGCTTCACCGCGATCATGGGCCCCTCCGGCTCCGGCAAGTCGACCCTGATGCACTGCCTGGCCGGCCTGGACACGGTCACCAGCGGGCACATCCGGATCGGCGACATCGAGATCACCCAGCTGAAGGACAAGAGGCTCACCCAGCTGCGCCGGGACCACATCGGCTTCATATTCCAGGCGTTCAACCTGCTGCCGACGCTCAACGCCGTGGAGAACATCACGCTCCCGATGGACATCGCCGGCCGTAAGCCCGACCGCGAGTGGCTGCAGCGTGTCGTCGACACCGTCGGCCTCGCCGACCGGCTCAAGCACCGCCCCGGCCAGCTCTCCGGCGGCCAGCAGCAGCGCGTCGCCGTGGCCCGGGCGCTCGCCGCCCGCCCCGACATCATCTTCGGCGACGAGCCGACCGGAAACCTCGACTCGCGGGCCGGCGCCGAAGTCCTAGGCTTCCTGCGCAAGTCGGTCGACGAGCTGGGCCAGACGATCGTGATGGTCACCCACGACCCGGTGGCGGCCTCGTACGCCGACCGCGTGCTCTACCTCGCGGACGGCCGGATCGTGGACGAGATGGTCAACCCGACCGCCGAGTCCGTTCTCAACCGCATGCTGCAGTTCTCCGGAAACGACGCGCCCCTGGCCTCCGGCATGGGGAACCCCAGGACCGCCGAGCCCTCCGACGCGCACGGGCGGACCTCATGACCATCGTCAAGACCTCCAGGCGCAACTTCGTTGCGCACAAGGGACGCATGGCGCTCAGCGCCATCGCCGTCCTGTTGTCGGTGGGCTTCGTCTGCGGCACGCTCGTCTTCACCGACACCATGACCTCGACCTTCGACAAGCTCTTCGCGGCGACCGCTTCCAATGTCACCGTCAGCTCGAAGGACGCCCCCGGCGCCGACGAGCAGCAGCACACCGCGAAGGCCGCCACCCTCCCGGCCTCCACGCTCACCCGGCTGGAGAAGGTGCCCGGCGTCAAGTCGGCCGTCGGCGGGGCGGACACCTCGGCTCTCACCGTCGTCGACAGCCACACGAACAACCTGAGTCCGACCTCCGGCGCCCCCACCATCGGCACCAACTGGGACGTCAACGAGCTCAAGGCCGCGTCCATCACCTCCGGCCACTCGCCGCGCGGTCCGACCGAGGTGATGGTCGATTCCGACACCGCCAAGAAGCACCACCTCAAGCTCGGCGACGAGCTGCGGATCATCGCCGGCCCCGGTGAGTTCCACGCCAAGATCACCGGCATCACGACCTTCAAGACCACCAACCCCGGTGCGGCCGTCTTCTACTTCGACACCGCCACCGCGCAGACCAAGCTGCTCGGCGCGAAGGACGTCTTCACGTCCGTCATGCTCGACGCCGACAAGGGCGTCAGCGACGCGCAGTTGAAGAAGGCCGTCGCCGCCGACCTCGGCTCCGGCTACAAGATCCAGACGCAGGCCGAGTACACCGCCGAGAGCAAGCAGGGCATCGACTCCTTCCTGGGAGTCATCAAGACCGCGATGCTGGGCTTCGCCGGGATCGCCGTCCTCGTCGGGATCTTCCTCATCGTCAACACCTTCTCCATGCTGGTCGCGCAGCGTACGAGGGAGATCGGCCTCATGCGCGCCATCGGCGCCAGCCGCGGGCAGGTCAACGGGTCCGTGCTGCTCGAGGCGACCCTACTGGGCATCGTCGGGTCGCTCCTCGGAATCGGCGGCGGTGTCGGGCTGGCCATCGGCCTGATGAAGTTCATGAGCAGCGCGGGCATGAACCTCGACACCTCCGAGCTGACCATCAGGGTCACCACCCCGATCATCGGCCTGGCCGTCGGCGTCATCGTCACCGTCCTCGCCGCCTACCTGCCCGCCCGCCGGGCGGGCAAGATCTCCCCGATGGCCGCCCTCCGCGACGCGGGCACCCCCAGCGACGGCAGGTCGGGCAAGGTGCGCGCCGTGATCGGCCTGGTCCTCACCGCCGTGGGCGGGGCAGCCCTGTACGGGACGTCCCAGGCGACCAAGGCCGGCAACGGCGGCCTGCTGCTGGCGCTCGGCGTGGTCCTCACACTGGTCGGCTTCGTCGTCATCGGCCCGCTGCTGGCCGGCGTCGTGGTCCGCGTCCTCAGCGCGGGCGTCCTGCGGATCTTCGGCCCGGTCGGCCGGCTCGCCGAGCGCAACGCACTGCGCAACCCGCGTCGTACGGGTGCCACGGCCGCCGCGCTGATGATCGGGCTCGCGCTGGTCGCGGGGCTGTCGGTGGTCGGCTCGTCCATGGTGGCCTCCGCCAGCGACCAGCTCGACAAGTCGGTCGGGGCGGACTTCATCATCCAGTCCGGTAACGGCCAGAACCCGATCACCCCGGAGGTCGAGAAGGCGATCAAGTCCGTGCCGGGGCTCGCCCACGTCACCGACTACAAGGCGGTCAGGGCCGATGTGTCCTCACCGGCCGGCAAGCTCCTCCTCAACGACACGCTGCTCTCCGCCGCCGACCCGAGCTACGCCCAGGACCTACAGGTCAACACGGTCGCGGGCAAGCTCTCGGACGCGTACGGCGCGAACGCGATCTCGGTCGGCGAGAAGTTCGCCGACAAGTACGGCATCAAGCTCGGCAGCGAGTTGAGTGTCGCCTTCAAGGACGGCGCCACCGCGAAGCTGAAGGTCGCGGCCATCACCTCCAAGGACACCGCCTTCGACAACGGCGCGATGTACATCAACATCACGACCGCGGCGAAGTACGTGCCCGCAGCCAAGATGCCGATGGACGACATCATGTTCGCGGCGGCACAGAGCGGGCAGCAGGACGCGGCGTACAAGGCCCTCAAGGCCAAGATGCACGACTACCCGCAGATCCAGGTCCGTGACCAGGCCGACTACAAGCAGGCGCTGAAGGACCAGATCGGGCAGCTGCTGAACCTGATCTACGGGCTGCTGGCCCTGGCGATCATCGTGGCCATCCTGGGCGTCGTGAACACGCTCGCCCTGTCGGTCGTCGAGCGGACCCGGGAGATCGGCCTGATGCGGGCGATCGGAATGTCGCGCCGGCAGCTGCGGCGGATGATCCGGCTCGAGTCGATCGTCATCGCCCTCTTCGGCGCGGTGCTGGGCCTCGGGCTCGGCATGGGCTGGGGCGCGACCGCCCAGAAGCTGCTGGCCCTGCAGGGGCTGGGCGTGCTGGCCATCCCCTGGACGACGATCATCACCGTCTTCGTCGGCTCGGCCTTCGTCGGCCTGGCGGCGGCGCTGGTCCCGGCCTTCCGGGCCGGCCGGATGAACGTCCTCAACGCCATCGCCACCGACTAGCCAGGGGGAGGACGGGGGAACGGGGGAAGCCGTCGGCCCCGGTGCGCAGTGTGCGCCCGGGGCCGACGGCTTTGGCGCGCGTTGTCGGCGGAGCGTCGTACGCTGGGACACCCCGGCCCGTTCGACGTGTCGGGCGGTTCGCGTTGTCCACCCCTGGGACGGAAAGCCTTCATGAGCCTGAACGGTCTGCTCGATGTTGTTGTCGGCGATCCGGCGCTGAACGAGGCGGTCGAGGCCGCCCGGGAGGGCAACCGTGCGCATGTGGACCTCGTGGGCCCACCGGCGGCGCGGGCCTTCGCCATCGGGGCGCTGGCGGCCCGCACCGGCCGCACCGTGCTCGCGGTAACCGCCACCGGCCGCGAGGCCGAGGACCTGGCGGCGGCCCTGCAGTCGCTGCTGCCGTCCGACTCCGTCGTGGAGTACCCGGCGTGGGAGACCCTGCCCCACGAGCGGCTGTCCCCCCGCTCGGACACCGTCGGCCGCCGCCTCGCCGTGCTGCGCCGCCTCGCCCACCCCAGCGCGGACGACCCGACCGCAGGGCCGGTGAAGGTCGTCGTGGCGCCCATCCGGTCCGTACTGCAGCCGCAGGTCAAGGGCCTCGGGGACCTGGTCCCGGTGGCGCTGCGCAGCGGCCAGAACGCCGACCTCGGCGAGGTCGTGGACGCCCTCGCGGCGGCCGCGTACGCGCGCGTGGAGCTGGTCGAGAAGCGCGGGGAGTTCGCCGTGCGCGGCGGCATCCTGGACGTCTTCCCGCCGACCGAGGAGCACCCCCTCCGGGTGGAGTTCTGGGGGGACGACGTCGAGGAGATCCGTTACTTCAAGGTCGCCGACCAGCGCAGCCTGGAAGTGGCCGAGCACGGCCTGTGGGCGCCGCCCTGCCGTGAGCTGCTCCTGACCGAGGACGTACGGAACAAGGCGGCGGCCCTCGCGGAGCTGCACCCCGAGCTGCACGAGCTGCTCGACAAGATCGCCGAGGGCATCGCGGTCGAGGGCATGGAATCCCTGGCCCCCGTGCTGGTGGACGACATGGAGCTGCTGCTCGACGTGCTGCCGGCCGGCAGCATGACGGTGGTCAGCGACCCGGAGCGGGTCAGGACGCGCGCCGCCGACCTGGTGGCCACCTCCCGCGAGTTTCTTGAGGCCTCCTGGGCCGCTTCGGCGGGCGGTGGCGAGGCACCGATCGACCTGGGCGCGGCCAGCCTCTGGGGCATCGCCGACATACGCGAACACGCCCAGGACCTGGGCATGCCGTGGTGGACGGTCAGCCCCTTCGCCGCCGACGCGGAGGATCCGGACGGGGACACCGTCAAGCTCGGCATGCACGCCCCCGAGGTCTACCGGGGCGACACCGCCCGCGCCCTCGCCGACACCAAGGGCTGGCTGGCCGAGGGCTGGCGCACCGTCTACGTCACCGAGGGCCACGGCCCGGCCGCCCGCATCGTCGAGGTCCTCGGCAACGAGGGCATCGCCGCCCGCCTCACCGGGTTTGATTCAAAGACGGGCGACCTGCCCGCCTCCGCCATCGAGCCGTCCGTCGTCCACGTGGCGACCGGCTCCATCGAGAACGGCTTCATCGACCCAGGGCTCAAGCTCGCCGTCCTCACCGAGACCGACCTGTCCGGCCAGAAGTCCTCCACCAAGGACATGGGCCGGATGCCGTCCCGGCGCCGCAAGACCATCGACCCGCTGACCCTCCAGCCCGGCGACTACATCGTCCACGAACAGCACGGCGTCGGCCGGTACGTCGAGATGGTCCAGCGCACCGTCCAGGGCGCCACCCGCGAATACCTCCTGGTCGAGTACGCCCCCGCCAAGAAGGGCCAGCCCGGCGACCGGCTCTTCGTGCCCACCGACCAGCTGGAGCAGGTCACCAAGTACGTCGGCGGCGAGGCCCCATCCCTGCACCGCCTCGGCGGCGCCGACTGGACCAAGACCAAGGCCCGCGCCAAGAAGGCCGTCAAGGAGATCGCCGCCGACCTGATCCGGCTCTACTCCGCCCGCATGGCCGCCCCCGGCCACAGCTTCGGCCCCGACACCCCCTGGCAGCGCGAGCTGGAGGACGCCTTCCCGTACGCGGAGACGCCCGACCAGCTCACCACCATCGCCGAGGTCAAGGAGGACATGGAGAAGTCCGTCCCCATGGACCGCCTGATCTGCGGCGACGTCGGTTACGGCAAGACCGAGATCGCGGTGCGGGCGGCCTTCAAGGCCGTCCAGGACGGCAAGCAGGTCGCGGTCCTGGTCCCGACCACGCTGCTGGTGCAGCAGCACTTCTCGACCTTCTCCGAGCGCTACGCCCAGTTCCCCGTCAATGTGAGGGCGCTGTCCCGCTTCCAGAGCGACAGCGAGGCCAAGGCCGTCCTGGAGGGGCTGTGCGAGGGCACCGTCGACCTGGTCATCGGCACCCACCGGCTCTTCTCCTCCGAGACGAAGTTCAAGGACCTCGGCCTGGTCATCGTCGACGAGGAGCAGCGCTTCGGTGTCGAGCACAAGGAGCAGCTGAAGAAGCTCCGCGCCAATGTCGACGTCCTCACCATGTCCGCCACCCCCATCCCCCGCACCCTCGAGATGGCCGTCACCGGCATCCGCGAGATGTCGACCATCACCACCCCGCCCGAGGAGCGGCACCCCGTCCTCACCTTCGTCGGCCCGTACGAGGAGAAGCAGATCGCCGCGGCCATCCGCCGCGAGCTGCTCCGCGAGGGCCAGGCCTTCTACATCCACAACCGGGTGGAGAGCATCGACAAGGCGGCGGCCCGGCTCCGCGACCTCGTCCCCGAGGCCCGCATCGCCACCGCCCACGGCCAGATGGGCGAGAGCCAGCTCGAACAGGTCGTCGTCGACTTCTGGGAGAAGAAGTTCGACGTCCTCGTCTCCACGACGATCGTCGAGTCCGGCATCGACATCTCCAACGCCAACACCCTCATCGTCGAGCGCGGCGACAACTTCGGCCTCTCCCAGCTCCACCAGCTGCGTGGCCGCGTCGGCCGCAGCCGCGAGCGCGGTTACGCCTACTTCCTCTACCCGCCTGAGAAGCCGCTCACCGAGACCGCCCACGAGCGGCTGGCCACCATCGCCCAGCACACCGAGATGGGCGCCGGCATGTACGTGGCCATGAAGGACCTGGAGATCCGCGGCGCCGGCAATCTGCTGGGCGGCGAGCAGTCCGGGCACATCGCGGGCGTCGGCTTCGACCTCTACATCCGCATGGTCGGCGAGGCCGTCGCCGACTACCGCAGCGCCCTGGAGGAGGGCGGCGAGCCCGAGGAGACCCTCCTCGACGTCAAGATCGAGCTCCCCGTCGACGCCCACGTCCCCCACGACTACGCCCCCGGCGAGCGGCTGCGCCTCCAGGCCTACCGCGCCATCGCGGCGGCGAACTCCGAGGCCGACATCACTGCCGTCCGCGAGGAGCTGACCGACCGCTACGGCAAGCTCCCCGAGCCCGTCGAGAACCTGCTCATGGTCGCCGGACTCCGGCTGCTCGCCCGCAAGGTCGGCGTCTCCGACATCACTCTGCAGGGCAACAACGTCCGTTTCTCGCCCGTCGAGCCGCGCGAGTCGCAGGAGCTGCGGCTCAGCCGGCTCTACCCCCGTACGGTCATCAAGCGCGCCACCAAGCAGGTGCTGGTGCCGCGCCCGGCCACCGCACGGATCGGCGGCAAGCCGGTCGTGGGGCGGGAGTTGCTGACCTGGACGGCCGAGTTCCTGAGCACGATCCTGGACAACTAGGGCCTGTCCGGGGACCGAGACGGAGTGGGAGCCGCTCCGCGCCGCCGTCGCTGCGGAGCCCGATCCGGCCGTCGCCTCGTCGGTGGTGCTGCGGACCAGCTACCTCGCCGGCTGTTGAACAGATCCGCCGGCTGACACGAAACGGCCGGGGTGACGGGCAAAGTCCCGTCACCCCGGCCGTTCGCTGTTCTCGCTGTCCGGCCGCTCCTGCGAGCCCCGCCTACCGGCCGTTCAGGTCCGCGCCGAAGAGGTCGGACAGCCGGTCGTTCAGAAGGGGCGCGAGGGATTCGACGAAGGTTTCCGCCATGTGGCTGTCGTCGCGGTAGACGACGGTGTTTCCGACCACCACGGGGCAGTCGCCCTCGGGGGTGCACAGCCACGGCTGGGGGTCGATCACCGCGACGTCCGTCGACTTCGCGGCGTCCCGGAGAGCATCGCGCCGGGTCTGGTCCATGATCGCGCGCGGCAGGTGGTTCGCGCACGTCTGCAGCTTCAGCGGATGCTTGGCCGCGCAGTCGACGGCGTCGGACTTCGGCCAGGGGTTGTCGAGGAGGGTGGCCACCTCGGCGCCGGTGTCCACGAGCGACTGGAGGGTCTTCTGGTAGCCGGCGGCCCACTCCTTGCGGGGGTCGCTCATCGGCTTGATCGGGTCACCCGCTTCCGAGGACGAGACGAGCACCAGCGTGGGACGGAGTTCCTCGATCGCGGCGATCGCGTTTTGCCGCCAGGTGTCGCAGGACGCGTACGGCTTGCCATTACGGATGATGGTGACCTCGGCCATCTTGCAGGACGCCTTGGTCAGCGAGACCAGTTTCCAGTGGTGCTCGCCCGCCAGCCGGTCCAGGGCGGGGAACCACTGGGCGGCGTGGGAGTCACCGAAGAGGACGATGGTCTGGTCCGAGGAGGGGTCGCCGTAGAAGCACGGCTTCGCCTCTTCGGCCTCGTAGTTGGCGTGGCATCCGTCCCGGTAGATCGCGGACTTGTTGTCCTTGATCTTGGCTACGGTCGGCGAGAGGTTGCCCGGCAGGTCGGGGCCGGAGGTCTCCAGGAGCTGCGTTAGCCGTGCTTGCGAGTCGGGCGCGGTCGTCAGGGCATCAGCCAGTACGGGTGCGGGTGGTCCGGTGCTGATGGGCGGCGGGAAGGCCGCCGCGACGCCCGAGGTCAGGGCGACGAACGCCGACAGGCCGACACCGAGCGCGAGGGCCCGGTTGGGCCGGCCCTTGAACGCCCTGTGGAACCGCACCGGGTTCTCGACCAGGCGGAGAGTCACCGACGCCAGCAGCAAGGCGGCCGCGCACAGCGCCAGGGCGAGCGGGATGGAGTCGGGCCGGCCCAGCGCCTTCGGCCCGATGATCAGGAACGGCCAGTGCCACAGATACCAGCCGTACGACATCCCGCCGAGCCACACCACCGGCTTGCGCGCGAGCATCAGCCGTGCGTCGAACCTGGCGGGCGAGAAGCCGCCGGTGAGGACGAGGGCGGTGCCGAGAACCGGCAGGAGCGCGTGGTACCCGGGGAAGGGTGTGCTCTCGTCGAACCGGAGCGCCGCCAGCACGATGGAGGCCATGCCGATCCAGGTCATCGGCGCTGAGAGCCCGGCGGGTATTCGCTCCAGCACGGTTGTCCGGGCCGCCCACAGCGCCAGCAGGGCACCGACGCCGAGTTCCCAGATACGGGTGTGCGAACCGAAGTACGCCCAGGGCGCCGAGCTGTTCGTCACGGTCAGGCTCAGCCAGAACGAGACCAGGCAGAGCACGACCAGCGGCACCGCCAGCAGTGCGTGTCGCCGCCGCGCCAGTTTCCAGCTGAGGACAAGGAGCAGCGGCCACACCAGGTAGAACTGCTCCTCCACGGCCAGCGACCAGAAGTGCTGGAACGGTGAGGGCGGGCTGCCTTGCTGCAGATAGTCGGTGCCGGAGAGGGCCAGCCGGAAGTTCACCGCGTAGAAGGCGCTGCTCAGCGCATCGCCCACGTACTCGGTGAAGCGGATCTTCGACAGGAAGAGCCAGGCCCCGGCAAGTGTGGTGACCACCACCAGGGTTGACGCGGGAAGCAGGCGCAGCGCCCGGCGGGCGTAGAACTGCCGGATCGAGACCCGTCCCGTGGTGGACAGCTCGCGCAGCAGGAGCGAGGTGATCAGGAAACCTGATATGACGAAGAAGACGTCGACGCCGACGTAACCGCCGCTGAATTGAGCCACCCCGGCGTGGGAGAGGACGACCAGCGAGACGGCCAGGGCGCGAAGTCCTTGGATGTCGAGTCTCGGCGCGTGTCCGGCGCCGTTTCCGTCGCGCGACGGGTTGCCGGGCAAGGGATCTCCTTGTGTTGTTGGGCGCGCGCCGGGTGATGGCGAGGGCCGATCTATGTTCACACTGTGAAAACCCTTAGTTCTGGGGCTCTGCCGTGATTCCTGTCACAGGTCCCAGCTCCTGCGGTCGGCCCCCGGCGGCGTCAGCCGGTGAAGGCCTGTGGCGAAGCCGGTCAGAAGCCGACCGGCCCTCCGGCTGAACCGGAGAACGGCCGCTCAGCCGAAGCGGCCCGCCACGTAGTCGGCGGTGCGCTCGTCCTTGGGGGAGCCGAAGATGTCGTCGGTCGGGCCGTGTTCGACGATGCCGCCCGGGGTGCCCTGCTCGGCGAGGAAGAAGGCGCACTGCTGGGAGACGCGGTTGGCCTGCTGCATGTTGTGGGTGACGATCACGACGGTGACGTCGCTGGCCAACTCCTGGATGGTCTCCTCCACCCGGCGGGTGGAGGTGGGGTCCAGGGCGGAGCAGGGCTCGTCCATCAGCAGGACGCGGGGGCGGACGGCCAGGGCGCGGGCGATGCAGAGGCGCTGCTGCTGGCCGCCGGAGAGCGCGCCGCCGGGGCGGCGGAGGCGGTCGCGGACCTCCTTCCAGAGGCCGGCGCGGGTGAGGCACTCCTCGACGAGGTCGTCCTTCGTACGGCGGGCGGCGCGTACCCCGGTGAGGCGCAGACCGGCGACCACGTTGTCGTAGATGGACATCGCGGGGAAGGGGTTCGGCTTCTGGAAGACCATGCCGATGTTGCGGCGGGCGTCGGTGAGGCGGCGGCCGGGGGCGTAGATGTCCTCGCCGTCGAAGAGGACCTCGCCGGCGAGCTGGGCGGCGGGGATCAGCTCGTGCATCCGGTTGAGGGTGCGCAGGAAGGTCGACTTGCCGCAGCCCGAGGGGCCGATGAGGGCGGTGACCTGGCCGGCGGGCATGGTGAGGGTGACGCGTTCCAGGACCTTGTGGGTGCCGAACCAGGCGGAGACGGCGCGGGCGTCCAGGGCGGCGGGGGCGGCGGTCACCAGGGGGAGGACAGCGGTGTCAGTGGTCATCGTCTTGGCCTTTAGAGGAGGTTGGGGAGCAGCTGGGTGGCCTGGCCCGCGACCTGGAGGCCGAGGACGGTGATGACCGGGGCGCCGACGATCCAGGTCTGGTGGCGGCCCCAGCGGTGCCAGGCCCAGACGGCACCGGCCGAGGCCAGCGCCAGCGCCTGGAGCCACATCACCAGCGGCCAGGGCACACCGCCGCCACCGGCCAGGGGCTCTTCGGAGTCAGGCAGGGTGCCGGCCTGGATGGTGGCGGCGGGGGTCTGCGCGGCGGGCGTCACCAGATCGGCGTCGACCCTGAGGATGCCCCGCGGGAGGTAGGGGGCGCCGGTGGCGGTGACCAGGACCAGGCGGCCCTTGCCTGCGGCGACCGGGGCAGGCGCGGGGTCACCGGCGCGGCGGATGTCGAGGACGCGGTAACGGGCCTTGCCCTGCCCGGTGGTGACGGTGATCGCCGAACCGGCGGCGAGGTGGTCGAGGCCGCCGAAGGGACCGCCGTACGCGGCCGCGCGGCCCATCAGCACGCTGGTGCCGGCCTGTCCGGGCATCGGGGTGTCGCGGCGGTGGCCGGGGCCGTCGGCGAGAACGGCGGAGTCGGTGCCCTCCAGGACGACCTGGTGGACGCCCAGCTCCGGGATGTCGATCAGCGCGACGGGCGTCCCGGGGGCCAGCAACTGCCCCTGCGGGTTGGTCTGGGCGACGGGCGCGGTGCCCTCGGCGAGGGTGGCGCGCAGCGCGTCGTGGGCGGCCTGCTGGGCGGCGCGCTGCTGGAGGCCGCTGAGCAGCAGGAGCTGGACGGTCAGGCCCAGCAGCAGCGCGGCGAGGGTGAGCAGGGCGCCCCGGGCGAGGTGCCGTGCGGCGGGGATCCGGGGGAGCTGGATCTGTACGGCGACCGTCACGGCGGCCGGCCTCCTTGGGAAGTGGGAAAGGCGGCGTCAGTGGCCGGCCGTCACTGCGGGCGGCCGGCCACCGACTCCGGGTGTGTCAGGTGGACTTGATGCTGAAGGTCGCGCCGGACTTGGCGTTGACCGTCGTCGAACCCAGGTAGCGGGCGTGCAGCTTGTGCGTGCCCTTCTTGAGCGTCGGCAGGGTGATGGTGACCTTGCCGTGGCTCAGCGTGCCGGTCGCGATGACCTTGGTGCCCTCGTAGATCCTGACCTTGCCGGTCGGCGTGGTGCCGGTGGCGGTGACCTTGACGGTGACCTTGGCCCTCTTGGTGTGGCTGATCGTCTTCGGCGCCGAGCTGCTGACGCTCGCGGTGGCCTTGACGATCGTCAGCTTGGCCGTGGCCTTGGACGACTTGGTGTTGGCGTCACCGGCGTACGACACCGTCAGGGTGTGCGTGGCGACCTTGAGGGTCTTCGACAGCGAGACTGAGGCCTTGCCGCTGCTGTTCAGCGTGGCCGAACCGAGGGTCTTGGTGCCCTCCTTGACGGTGACCTTGCCGGTCGGCACGGCCGAGCCGGCGCTGGTGACGGTGACGGCGACCTTCGGGGTCTTGCCGTACGCGGTCTTCGGCGCCGAGGCCTTGGTGGTGCTGGCGCTCTGGACGGCGGAGACGGCGCCGGTCCAGGTGGCGGCGTCACCGGCGCCGACCAGGTTGTTGGCGGTCAGCGAGACGGTGTACGAGCCCGCGGCCAGGCCGGTGAACGTGGTGGAGAGGGTGTCGGCCTTGACGTCCTTGTTGGCAACGACGCTGCCGTCGGGGGCCGTCACGACCGCGCGGTAGTCGGTGACCGGGAGGCCGTTGCTGGTGGCGACGGTCCAGGACAGGGCCAGGCTGCCGGCGCCCGGGGTCGCGGTGAGGGTGGGCTTGCTGGGGAGGGTGGTGGCGGCGCCGTTCTCCAGGCCGCCGAACTTGGCGTGCTTGGTGGGGTCGATCGACCCGTCGTACGACTCGTTCAGGAAGCCGTAGTCGGCGATGACGGTCTTGGAGGTGTCCGACGCCAGCTCAGCCTTGTGCGTGCCGACGGTGACGAAGATGTCGTACAGCGAGTCGTCGTAGAAGGCGCTGGTGGGGTCGATCGCCCGGCTCGGGACGACGTTGTAGACGTCGCGGCCGAAGGTGGCGTTGCTGTAGTAGGAGTCGACCGGGGTCACCTTGCCGGCGACGGTGGCGACGGGGGAGGTGAAGGTGCCCACGGCGCCCGGGTCCAGCTCGATGCCGGCCATGTAGGCGCCGGCGGTGACCGCGGTGCTGCTGTGGTCGGGGGACACGTGGTTGAGCTGGGCGATCCAGCTGGCGGCCGAGAACGGCACCAGGTCGCCGTCGGTCTTCAGCGCGTCGTCGGCCTGGTTCTCCTGGACGGTCGTGACGACGTCCGACTTGATGTCGGAGTCGCTGAGGCCGATGGCGCTGAGGAAGAACTTACGGGTGCCGGACCCGCTTTGCGGGATGTGCGGGTGGACGGTCTGGCCGTTCACCGTGGTGAGCGTGCCCGCGTAGATGTCGTGCAGCTGGGCGATCGTCAGGTTCTGCAGCTTGCTGCCCAGGACGGCCACGCCCACCGCGTCCCGCGCCATCGGCACGTAGGTGAGGGAGGTGCCGACGACGCTCGGTCCGCCGGAGGAGCGGGCGAAGTCGATCTGACCGTTGACATTCACCCCGCCCGCGAGCGGGTACAGGCCGTTGGTGAGGGAGGAGCTGAGCGCGGTACGGCCCGCGCCGGAGCCGTTGGGGCGCAGGAAGGCAGTGCCGCCGCTGCGGGTGGTGATGGTGGAGGTGGTCGAGCCGGTGCCCGGCTCGACGGCGTCGTACGAGGCGATTCCGTCACCGTTCGTCGCCTTGACGGCGGAGGCGGAGCTGGTGCCGTTGGCGAGGGCGTTGAGCACGTCCTGCGTGGTGTCGGAGCCCACACCGACGAGCTTACGGAAGGTGCCCGCGGGGGTGGGATCGGCGGACGCCGGGCTCGCCAGAGCGAGGCTTCCTGTGGCGAGGGCGGCGGTGATGGCCGCTGCCATGAGGCGCGTGGAGCGCATGAGGTCTCCTGCTGGGCTGTGTTGACGTGACGGGTGGTTGTGCGGTTGTGCGGTTGCGCCAGGTGGCGCCTTGCGGCGCCGGTCGTGCAGGGTGGTGCCAACCGTCCGCCCCGACTGCCTTTCGGGGCGGGCGGCCGTTTGTGGGTGCGGTCAGGCCGGGGGCCTGCGCAACAGGCGCCGGAACCGGGCGCTCAGCGCCGTCAGCTCCAAGCGCGAGATGGTGAGGCCGCGGCCCCCCGGGAGCGGGACGCGCAGCGGAAGCGGGACGCGGGGCCGGGTACCGCCCGCGAAGGGGGCGCCTGCGGCGGCGAGGATGCCGAGGGCGGCGCCGACCGGTACGGCGTAGAACAGGGCGCCGGACGGGTCGGCCGGGGTGGTGCCCATCGCGGTGGTCTGGATGGCCTTGCCGCCGTCGTAGGACGGGGCCGGGGAGACGGCGGTCGAAGGGCTGGCGCTGGTGCCCAGACCCTGCGGGGTGCCGTCGCTAGCGCCCGTGCCGCTGGTTCCGGTGCCGCTGGTGCTCGTGGAGCCGCTGCCCGTGGTTGTGACGCCGCTCGGGTCGGAGGCGGACGGCTTCCAGTTGAGGAGTGCGGTGGCGGCGCTGTCGGCCTCGGTGCGCAGATTCGCGGGGAGCGGAGCGTAGCCGACCGGCAGCTCGCCGGGGTTGGTGCCGCTGGTCTGGCCCGCGCCGGCGGCGTACGTGATGAGCGTCGCGTAGTCCTTGCGGGCGGCGGCCGCGATGTCGGCGGGGCGTACGGCGGCGTAGACCAGCTCAGTGAGCGGGTAGGCCTTCGTGGTCTTGGTCGTCGCGGGGTCGATGGTGCGGATCGTGGCCTTGGCAGCCGTGCCGGCCGTCGCGGTCAGCGAGGTGTCGGTGGCCGCCACGAACTTCCCCGACGCATTACGCAGCTCGGCGGTCTGCAGCCCGTAGCGCTTGGCGGAGGCGGCGTCGGTGATGGTGATCACAAAGCGTGAGCCGACGGTCTGCGGGCCGGGGGACTGCCAGGCGGGCGGCGCGCTGAGGGCGTTCCAGCTGGACTTCCAGAGCTGGTCGGCGCGGCGGGTGTGCAGGGCGCCGGAGTGCATGTCGTCCACGTACGGGTGGAAGTCGATCATGCACTGCGGGATGGTGGCGCCCGAACCCGCCGGGGTGGTGCACCAGGGGTCACTCTTGGGGTAGTCGTCGGCGCTGTTCGGGTCGAAGGCGATGCCGGTGGGGTTCAGGTCGGCGTTGGTGCTGTAGTACGGGTTGACCCGCATGCCGTCGTCGTCGGGGACGCCGGCCAGGAAGCCCCGGGCCTCCTTGTCGGACATGATCCAGTCCCAGATCACGCGGGCGGTGTCGGAGTGGCCGATGGAGCTGATCAGGTCGGTGTCGGTGCTGGGGTTCTCGCCGACCGACAGATAAGCGAACTCCGGGTTGAGCGCGAGGAATTCGGGGTCGGAGACCAGACCGGGGGGGGTTCTTCTTCGCCCAGGCGTAGCCCTTGGCGGCGGTCAGGGACGAGGTGCCGTCGGAGGCGTAGGTGGTGGTGACCGATCCCCAGGTGGAGTTGCGGTAGGACTCGGTGAGCAGCTTGGCGACCAGGCGCGGGGTGAGGTTGATGGACTCAACCTTGCTGCCGTTGAGTTTCTTCTCGGAGTCCGGTGCACCGGCCTTGGCTCTTCGTTCGATGGTGAAGCCGATGACGGCCCCGGACAGCGCCACGGGGGCGTAGACGGTTTTGCCCGTGGTGGCGGCGGCCAGGGCCTTCGTGGTGTACGTCAGGCCGGTGCTGCCGTCGTTCTCCAGGCGGGCGCGGGCATCGGGCTCGCCGAGCTGGGTGTAGCCGTAGACGGTGCCGGTCGAGCAGAGGGCGGCCTGCCAACTGGTCATGGCGTCGGCGGCCAGCTCGCTGCCGGTGGTGGCGCGCTCGTCGGAGCCGAGGGCGCAGCTGACGCCGACCGGGTTGAAGCCGAGCTTGATCGCTATTCGGTTTTTCCAGTTGGTGGAGGAGACCGGCGAGCCCGCGTTGACCGTCGTCTGGTCGGCGTACGGCTGGCCGTTCATGTCGAGGTGGCCCTGCGGGACGATCACCAGCCAGCAGGTGGGCTTGCTCGGGCCGCCGCAGCCGAGGTGCGGAGCCTCGTTGGCGGTCTGGGTCTCGAAGTACTCCTGGCCGGTGCCGTCGGAGCCGGTGCGGGCGAAGTCCACCTCGTTGGTGGTGTTGTAGCTGTAGAGCGCGTTGTTCTGCAGGTTCTTGGTGACCCAGGTGCCGTCCACGGACTTGAACGGCACCTCGCCCTGGCCGAAGTTGCCGGCGGCTCCGTAGCGGTCGTCCTGGCCGTAACTGGTCGGGTCGGCGCTGTATGTGACGGCGCGGGTGTCGTCGTATTGGTTGCCCGGCCAGCTGTCGCGGCCGGTGGTGGGCGAACCCCCGTACTGGCACTGGGTGCGCGGCGGCCCGGGGTTGGACGCCACGGTGCCGTCGTCGTCGCCCCAGCACTGCATGATCTGCACGAAGTCGGTGTTGAACTTCGTACCGGCGAAGGTGGTGGCCGTGCCACCCGTCCAGGACACACTGACCGCTTGGCTGTTGAGGTTGGCGGTCTGGTCGACGGTGAACTTCATGTCCTTGAACTCGCCGCGCCCGGAGACGGTCACCGCCGATCCCGCGTCGCTCGCGGCCGTGGCGGGCTGGGCCGCCTGGGCGGCGGCCGCGCCGAGCAGCGCGCCGACGACGGCGCCGGTGCCCAGGCGCAGGATGAGACGGCGGAACCGGTTCTTCACGATGCTCTTCCTCATGAGGCCGAGTCCTTACGAGAGTGCAGTACGCGTGAGACGACGGAGGGAAGCAGGATCAGCGCGAACAGCGCGATCGCCGCCAGCAGCATCAGTGTCTGGGCGCTGCTCCAGCCGCTCTGGCCGGCGACGGTGACCGGCTGGGCGAGGGCGACGGTGCCGCCGGCCGTGGTCGCACCGGCCGAGGTGGTGCCGCCGGAGGAGCCCGCCGGGGAGAGGGTCTGCCCGGTGTCGGGGTCGACGGAGGCGCCGCCGGTGGTGGTGCCGGCGGCTCCAGTGGTGCCGGTACCGCCGGTGGTGGTGCCGGTGCTGCCCGTGCCGCCGCCGGAGGTCGTACCGCCGGAGGAGCCGCCCGTGCTGCTGCTGGAGGTGGTCGCGCCGCCGCTGCCGGTGGTGCAGGGCGCGGCGCCCTTCTTGTCACAGGCCTTGGGGTATGGCGCGGTCTGGGCGAGCTTGTTGGTGCCGTCGGCGCTGAAGGTTGGGTTGTTGCACTTCTTGATGTCGATGGACTGCGCCGAGACGCCCGGGATGCGTTTGATCTGGTCGAATCCGGCCTTCACCAGGTTGATGGGAAGTGGTGAGTAGCCCAGCGATGGTGCCTGTTGCTGCCCCTGGCACATGAAGTAGTACGAGAACGCGCCCAGCGTGTTGCCCTTGGCCTTGGTGAAGGTGCCTTCGACCTTGAGCGGCAGGATCATGTACGAGTAGCTGGAGAGCGGGTAGTTGCGCTTGTCGCTGTCGGTGTAGACGCCGTTGAGGTTCTGGGTGAGGTAGTCGGCGGAGTTCTTGTTGGTGTTGATCTTCGCCTTGAGCAGCGACACGGCGACGTTCTGGGGGGTTGGCTCGGTGTAGTAGCCGGCGTGGTTGAGCACCTTGGCGACCGGGAAGTGCGCGTTGAGCGCGTACGAGTAGTTGACGTACCCGATCGATCCCTCGCCGTAGCCCTGCGCCACATAGCCGGCCACACCCAGGTCGCCGGACTGGGCGATCATGCCTGAGGTGGTGGGGTAGTTTGAGGTCTGGCCGCAGGCCCCGGAGCGGCCGACCTTCGCGCAGTACGCGTTCCACAGCGAGGTGTGCTGGTTGGCCATCCACAAGGTGAACTGGGCCGTCGAGCCCGAGCCGTCGGAGCGGACGACGGGGACGATGGTGCGGTGCGGGAGCGCGAGGCCGGGATTGTCGGCCTTGATGGCCTTGTCGTCCCAGTACGTGATGGCGCGGGTGAAGATTTTGGTCACCACGTCGCCCGACAGGCGGAGGTTGGTGACCTTCTTCCCGCCGATCGTGAGGTGGTACATGAAGACCGTGCCGCCCGCCACGATCGGCATGTACGCGTAGCTGCCCGCGGCCGGGTTCTCGGCGGCCGAGCCGTCGGTGGGGTGGGTCTGGAACGGGATGTCGGACACCGCGTAGTCCACGGTGCCGCTCAGGAACTGCCGGCGTCCGTCGGAGGAGCCGGTGCCGGAGTAACTGATCCGCATGCCGTACTGGTTGACGTCGCGTCGCCACTGGTCGACCGCGTTCTCGGCCCACGTGGAGCCCGCTCCGGCGATCGGGGTGTAACTGGTGGCGGCCGCGATGCCCGCGCCGGGTCCGAGCAGCACGGACGCGACCACGGCCAGCAGTGCGGCGAGCAGTGGCACGGCAGTGAACCGGCGTCCCATGGGATACGTGCGCATCAGGAGCTCTCTCCGTCGAACAGGGACAGTGCGGGGGCATGCGCTTCGGCGAAGCGGGCGGCGTCGCGCTTGGACGCCCGGGCGGTCCGGAGTGCCTGCCGTTTGGTCTGCTGGCCGGGGCCACGGCCTCCGAGGATCCGGGCGACCGCGAACAGGACCAGGACCAGGGCCATCAGGACCGCTGCGGCGCCGAAGCCTCGGGCGATCATGGTCGGTTCCGGGGACTTGACGAAGGAGAAGACGGCCAGCGGCAGCGACACCATGGGGCCGTGCGCCGGATCGGCGTTGAGGGCGGCGGTGTAGCCGGCGGTGAGCAGCACCGGCGAGGTCTCACCGATACCCCGGGCGGTGCCCAGGATGACGGCGGTGGCGAGTCCCGAGCGGGCGGTGGGCAGTACGACGTGCCAGACGGTGCGCCAGCGCGGCGCGCCGAGGGCTTCCGCCGCCTCGGTGAGGTTGCCGGGGACCAGGCGCAGTACGACGTCGGCGGCACGGATCACGATCGGCAGCATCATGACGCTGATCGCGAACCCGGCCGCGAGCCCCGACTTCTGCAGGCCCAGGCCGAGGATCCAGGTGGCGTACACCATCAGGCCGGCCACGATCGACGGCAGCGCGGTCATCGCCTCGACGATGGTCCGTACAAACCGTGAGAACCGGCCGGGGATCTGATTGAGGTACACCGCGCAGGCCAGGCCCAGCGGCACGGTGACCGCCAGCGCGATGGCGATCATCAGCAGGGTGCCGAGCATGGCGTGGGCTATGCCGCCGTTGGTGAGCGGGTCCAGGGGGCCGGCCTGCTGCATGTCCTGGGTGAAGAAGTTGAGGTGCGGCAGCGCCTCCCGCCCGCGCCACAGCGTGAAGCCGACGACCAGCACGAGCGCGGAGAAGAGCAGCGTCGCCGCCGACCACAACACGACCGTCATCACCCGGTCGCGTACGGCGGGGCCGTCCTCCTCCAGGCCCAGCAGCACCGCGTAGGCGGCGAGGAAGGCCCCGTACGCGACCACCACGAAGCCCAGGGCGCCGGAGAGCGGGGCGAGTTGACCGAAGAGCAGAAGTGCGACGCACAGCCCGGACGCGGCGGCGCCGCACAGGGACAGCACCCCGGAGCGGGTGAGGCCGCCGATGCGGCGCGGCCGGTCCTCCGCCTCGGCAGGGGGCTCGGCGGGTGAGGAGGCCGGCGCAGTCGGCTCGGTGAGGGGCAGGGGAGCCGTCTTTTCGACGTCGTTCACGTCGTTTACGACCGTCATCTCATCCCTCGCTCTGTGCGCCGGACCGCGAACGGGCCACGATCGACGACGCGGTGAAGTTGACGACCAGGGTGAGCAGGAAGAGCGCCAGGCCCGCCGCCATCAGGGCCGACATGCCGAAGTCGGAGGCGTCCCCGTAGTGCAGGGCGATGAGCGAGGAGACCGAGTTGGTGCCGGTCTGCAGGATGTGCGGCTGGATGTTGAAGACCGGCGAGATGATCAGGTACACCGCGATCGTCTCGCCCAGCGCCCGGCCGAGTCCCAGCATGGTGCCGCCGATGACCCCGCCCTTCCCGTACGGGAGGACGACTGCCCGGATCATGCCCCACCGGGTCGCGCCGAGCGCGTACGCGCCCTCCCGCTCGCCCGCCGGGGCCTGAGTGAAGACCTCGCGCATCACGGAGCACTGGATGGGCGCGACCATCAGCGCGACCACGATCCCGGCGACGAAGGTGGACGCGGTGTAGACGCTCGCCGAGGCCAGCGGGTCGCCGGGCTGGGCACCGTCCACGTGCAGGAAGGGAATCCAGCCGAACCAGTCCGACAGCCAGCGAGACAGCCCGATGACGTTCTTCTGGAGGAAGAACAGCCCCCACAACCCGTAGACCACCGACGGGACCGCCGCCATCAGGTCGACCATCGCCACCAGCGTGCGGCGCAGCGGGCGCGGCGCGACATCGGAGATGAACAGCGCCGTGCCGAGCGCCAGCGGTACGGAGATCGTGACCGCGACGGCGGCGATCAGCAGGGTGCCGGTCAGGACGGCGGCGATGCCGAAGCGGTGTACGTCCGGCTGCCATTGCGCGGTGGTGAGGAAGGAGAAGCCGGTGGCGCGCAGCGCCTGACCCGCCCTCAGCAGCAGGAAGAGGCCGACCGCCGCCATGATGGCGAGCACCACGACCCCGGCGGAGGTCAGTTGGTACCGGAAGATCCGGTCACCTGTCCCGCGTGCTGTGCCCAGCCGGCGCGGGATGTCGTCGTGGAGGCCGGGTCTGCCGGACCCCGCTTCTGCGGATGCCATCGTGGTTCCCCCCACATGTCAGGCGACGCGAGCGACTGCGGTGTCGCGCCGGGGAGAGTCAATGGCTGAAAAGTGTCGCGCCCACACGTGGTTGCTTACGGCGGGGCGAACAGTGGATGTTCTCGCGGTGTGGGTGCTGTGTGACGCTGAGTGAAACCGGGCGATCCTTTGAAGTGGAGCCGTGGCGAAGCCGGTGAGCCGGGGGGCCGACGCCCGCTTCGCCGACGCCCTCACCGCCCAGGGCTGGATCTTCGGCGCCGGGTCGCCCGCCTGTGGCGGGGTCGCTGACCGATCGGCCGCTTTCTGTTATCGCCTGCGGGTCCGATGCGTCTCCTGTCCGAACGCATCCGGATCCGGCACAGGAGTGAAGCAGTGGTCGCAGACATCAGCCGCCGGAACATGCTGAAGATCGCCGGCGCGGCGGCCGGAGCCGTCACCATCGGTGCCGGCCTCACCGCCGGGACGGCCTCGGCCGCGGGCGCGACCTTCGCGCACCCCGGAATGCTGCACACCCAGGCCGACTTCGACCGGATGGCGGCCAAGGTGAAGGCGGGCACCGGCCTGTGGAAGGCCGGCTACGACACCGCTCTCGTGGGCGGGCTGCTCCTGCTGCGCCGGCGCGGTCAGACCCGCCGCAACACCCAGTAGCCGGACTCGTCCGCCACGATCCGGTAGCGCACGTCCGGGTGCAGCTGGTGGGCGTACGTCAGCACCTCGGTGGCCGAGGCGGCTGGGGGTTGTGCCAGCCCGTTCCTCCTCCCAGCGGAACGTTCTCCCACAACCCGGGGGCAATGCAGCCCGTCCGGCGTTCGAGGACCTGGGGGTACCCCCTCTGGGGGAGGGGCCAGGGGGCGGAGCCCGGTTTCGGGAAGGGGCGGGGTGGGGGAGACAACCCCCCCGGTTACCGGCGGACTTGGCTCAGCCAGGCGAGCGTGCGGCGCAGCTCTGCGGAGAAGGGGTGGTGGGGGCCGTGGACGCGGTCGGCGTCGTAGAGCAGGCGGGAGAGGACGTCGTGCGCGGCGGCGCGATCGCCGACCGACAGCAGCAGATGGCCGATGCGGCGCCGGACGTCGAGCGGCAACGCCGGATCGGTGGCGCGGTACTGCTCGAAGTAGGGGAGCAGGGTGCGGTATTCGGTGAGCGCGGCGGCCGCATCGCCGAGCTGCTCCAGGCATTGCGCGGCCTCGTACCGGTATTGGAGAGACGCACGGCCGGCCGGCCCGGAGTCGGCGGCGTGCTCGTCGGCGAGGCGGCGCAGCTCGGGCAGGGCGCGGCGGTACTGGCCGTCCTCCATGAGGGTGGCGGCGTACTGCTTGCGCAGCATCCGCACGACCGGTGAGTGCTCGCCGTGCTTCGACTCGGCGGCGGGGAGGACGCCGCCGAGGATGTCGACGGCCTGGGTGATGCGGCCGGCGTCGAGAAGGCGTTTGACCTCGTCGACGGCCTCGGCGATGCCGGGGGTGCCGCCGGTAGCTGGGACCGGGGTGGGCGCGGGGGCGTCGGTGCGGGGCGCGGCGGGGCGGTCGGGCCAGGGGGCGTGCGGGCGGAGGAAGGGGCGGCTGGGGTCCATCGGGCCGGTCAGCGGGTGGTGCGGGCCCGGCACGGGAAGCAGCGTGGCCAGCCTGCGGTACGTCTCCTGGGCGTCGGGGAGCCGGTGCTGTGGGTCCTTCGCGAGGAGCTGCAGCACCAGCGCCTCCAGCGGCTCGGGCACTTCGGGCCGCACCTGTCGCAGCGGCACCGGCGCCTCGTACAGGTGGCGGTGGAGCACGCCGAGGGCCGTCGACCCGGCGAAGGGGACGTTGCCGCTGACCAGTTCGTGGAGCAGCACGCCGAGCGCGTAGAGGTCCGTACGGGGGCCGACGGCGCCGCCCATGGCCTGCTCGGGGGCCATGTAGGCGGGCGTGCCGATGGGGGTGCCGGTGTGGGTGAGCCGGGTCGTGTCCGTGTCGAGCACCGAGGCGACGCCCAGGTCGAGGACGGTGACCGAACCGTCGGGCCGGACCATCACATTGCGGGGCTTGAGGTCGCGGTGGACGATCGGCACCGCGTGCACGGCGGACAGCACGGCGCACAACTGCGCGGCGACGGCGACCGCCCAGGGCCAGGGGTACGGATCGTGCTCGGCGAGATGGTCGGCGAGGTCGGCGCCCTCGACGTACTGCATGACCAGGTACAGCTCGTCGCCGTCGCTGCCGGCGTCGTGGACGGTGACCAGGCCGGGGTGGTCGACCTGGGCGGTGACCCGGCACTCGCGCTCGAAGCGGCCGCGCAGTTCGGTGACGTCCTCGCCGCCGGCGACCTTGTCGGGGCGCAGCAGCTTGACGGCGACGCGGCGGTCGAGGCGGCGGTCGTACGCGGTCCAGACCTGGCCCATGCCGCCCTGGCCGATGACCGTGGCCAGCTCGTAACGGCCGGCGACGATCCGCCCGTTCACTGATTGCCCTCCTGCTTGCGCAGCAGGTCACTCAGCTCGTCCAGCTCGGCCCGCACCTGGTTGATGCGCGGGGGCTGGGGGACGGCGGGCGGCGCGGGGGCGGGCGCGGGCGGCGGGGTGGGGGTCTGGATGTAGGGGTTGTACTCGTACGGCTCGGGCGGGCCCGGCGGTTGGGGTGTGGGCTGGGCCTGCGGCCCCTGCGGCCCGCCGTACGGATACGGGGACGGGGCGGCGTACGACTGCGCGGCGGCCGCCTCCCGCGTCTCCCTGCGGTACTGGATGTCCATCACCAGGAAGTACACCGGCGTGAAGAGCCAGAGGCCGATGAAGCCGAAGGTGCCCGTGGCGTCCGCGGGCCCGGTGATGTTGTCGCTGTCGCTGATCATGCTGAGGCAGATGCCGGGAAGGACGATCCCGACGGCCCCGAAGACCACCCAGTCCATCGTGCGGCGGCGGAGCAGGGCGAGCCGCAGCAGCAGGATCCAGTTGAGCAGGCTGAAGCCGATGTACCCGATCACCACGAAGAGCACGCGCAAGGCGATCGCCGCCCCGTCGCCGGCGGGACGGAGCTGCGGCGGTGCGGTGCCGGGGCCGTTCATCACTTGCTCCCTGAGCAAACAAAAGTGCGGGTGACAAGCGAAGACTATCCGTCACCGCCGACAACCGACCCGGCGTTACCCGAACTACACCTGCGGCCCCTCCGGGCGGACCGTCCCGTCCGTCAGGCCGTCGTAGAGCCCCTGCACGAGCTGCTCGCCCAACTGCCCTGCCAGCCGCAGCGTCTCCTCGAAGGCCGCCAGCGTACGGAAGCGCTCCCCATACCGCCGTTGGTCGGCCAGCGGCAGCCGGGGCAGCTGAAGCCGCCGTACGTCGAGCCGGGTCGAGGTCGACGCGTAGCTGCTGGCCTGCCGGTTGTTGGCGGTGCCGCGCAGGAAGCCGGCCAGGAACCAGGGATCGAGGGCGGCCGGATCCGGACGCAGCAGATACAGGTTCCGGCCCAGCGCCGCGCCCGCCGTGGCCTCGTCCACCACCCGGGCCGCGGCGCCCCGCCCCAGCACCGGAACGACCACGTCCCCCGGCTCCGTGAGCACCGGCTCCTCCGGCGGCCCGTCCGGCAGCACCCCGCTGGGCGCGGTCCCGGCGAGGATGTCGTGCTCGGTGAGCACGGCCGGCCCGGGGGCGGTGCCGGGACCGCCGGCGCGCAGCACCAGGGCGCCGGCGCGGGCGAGTTCGCCGACCGTGGTGGCCGGCC
>NZ_RJVR01000075.1 GCF_003999195.1 Streptomyces soli | reverse complement strand
CGCTGGGCCGACTGCCGCTGCCCAGGCGGCGGGCGGCCGGCGCGGCTCTGACGGCGGCGGTGCTGGCTCCCGCCGCCGCCTGCGTGGCGATCGCCGCCGCGAGCGCGGCGCCGATGAGGCTGGCAATCGGCACCGTACCGGCTGACAACGGCGGTATCAGCACGCTCACCGTGCAGGCGACGAACAACGGTGACACCGCCCTCACCCCGAACTTCGCGACGAGCACCGGCGAGGGCACTTCTGCCTACTGGACCGTCCGCAGCGGCCCGTCCGTGCTGCGCCCGCACCAGTCGGCGCGCTACGTCCTCGTGCCCGGCAACGGCCGCTACCCCATCCCGAACAGGACCCACCTGCGGATACGGCTGAGGGTCTTCACGGACCGGCCGCAGACGCTGAGCAGCGCGGACATCCACGTACCGAAGCAGTAGCGGCAGTCGATCACTTGCGCGGGCCGGCAGTCGTCGCCGGCCCGGTGCCCGCGGCGCGCACGGTGCTACGGCCCGGCTGCGGGTGGGCGGTGGTCACGGGGCCCTTCTTTTGGTGGTTCCGCGGCACGACGTCCTGGGGGAAGGTCAGCTGCTGGTTCATCCACTTCAGGGCGGCGGGCATCTCCCGTACCCAGGTCGGGAAGTTGTGGCTGCCGTTGTCGGGCAGTATCGACACGACGCGCATGGGCGCCTTGACTGCCTTGACGAAGGCCACGGTCTGCGCGTAACCCCGCTCGCCGTGCTTGCTGTTGGCGACCAGGACCGAGACCTGGGGCGCTGGCAGGTGCTTGAGCCGCCACATGAGGTCGTGCCCGTTGACACGGCTGACGCGGCCCGGATCGGAGCCGAAGAGGTTGCCGGTGGTGGGGTCGTCCTTGACCTTGTAGTCCGGCGACAGGGCGGCGGCCACGGTGTAGACACGGGGGTTGCGCATCGTCAGCTGCAGGGCGCAGCTGCCGCCGGAGGAGTAGCCCATCACGCCCCAGGCGCTGGCGTCGTGGCCGACCCGGTAGACGGACTTGAGGGCTTGCGGGAGGTCCTTGGCCAGGAAGGTCTCGGTCTGCGGTCCGCCCGGGACGTCGACGCACTCGGTGTCGCGCGGCGGGGCGACGGTCGGCCGGATCATGACCATGATCGTCGGCTGCATCCGGCCGCTCTTCTGCAGCTCTCCGGCGGTCTGCGAGACCCGCAGGTACTGCGCAAGGTTGAAGATGCTGCCGGGGTAGCCGCTGAGCGCGACGATCACCGGGAAGCGCTGCCGGTAGTACGCCTTCTGGAAGTACTGCGGCGGCAGGTAGACGAACGCCGGGTCGACCACGCCCGTACGGCGGCCGATGACCCGTACCGACTCCACCCGGCCGTTCTGGGCGGCAGGGCCGGTGGGCAGGCCGCTGACCCGGCTCAGCTGCTCATTACCGGCCGACTGTATCAGCGACCCCTTGACGCTGCTGATGCCGTACATCGTGCCGTCGCCGTTCGCGTCTGCCGCGCCCGTCACGCCGACGGGCGCGGTGTCGACATTGCCGACGAGCTCGTTCCAGGAACCGAAGAACTGGTACGACGAGTTCACCGCGCACGCGAAGGCGGCGACGATCGTCACCTGGGTCACCCCAATGGCCGCCAGCCGCCCGAGCACCTGGCGCAGCCCCGGCTCGGCCAGCCGAGGCCACAGCCATACCAGCAGCGCCACACAGACCGCAGCCAGTGCCGCCATCACGTACACCGTTGTCTCGCTGGTCAAACCCATGTTGCTCAGTCCACGCTTCCCGTTTCGGCGCTGTTTCCTTCGCCCAGGAGGGGGCTGCGGAGCCTTCCGCGTTCCCTCGCGAGCACCCATGGGACAAAGACTTGGGCCCTTCCTGGTTTCCCAGGAAGGGCCCGTCACACACAGGAGCGGGTGTTATACGTGGCGCAGTCGACTTCGGTACGCGACGCAGTCCTCGTACGCCGGGAGCAGGCCCTGAGCCTCTGCCTCAGCCAGTGTGGGTGCCTGCTCGTCCTTCGGGGACAACAGCGGCTCGATGCCAGCCGGCCACGCGATGGCCAGGTCCGGGTCGAGCGGGTGGATGCCGTGCTCGCGCCCGGGGGCATAGCCCTCGGAGCAGAGGTAGACCACGGTGGCGTCGTCGGTCAGGGCGAAGAAGGCGTGGCCGAGGCCCTCCGACAGGTAGACGGCGTGGTGGGTCTCGTCGTCGAGGCGAACGGCCTCCCACTGCTTGTACGTCGGCGAGCCGACCCGGATGTCGACGATGACGTCGATGACCGCGCCGCGCACGCACTTGACGTACTTGGCCTGGCTCGGCGGCACGTCGGCGAAGTGGATGCCCCGCAGGGTGCCCCGCTTGGAGACCGAGCAGTTCGCCTGGGCCAGGGTGAGGTCCTGGCCGGTCGCCTCGCGGAACTCGGTGCCGCGGAACCACTCGTGGAAGCTGCCGCGGTCGTCGGGGAAGACCTTCGGCTCCAGTACCCAAGCGCCTTCGATGCCCAGTGGTCGCATTTCTCTGAGTCCTTTACTTCTTCAGGGCGCGGCGCAGCTTGCCGACCGCGCCGCGCAGGGCGGACCGCTGCCCCGGCTGGGGGGCGGGCTTGCCCCGCTCGGGGCCCTTGGCGGCCAGGTCCTCGGCAGCTGCCGCGACGGGCTTGACCACGATGGCGCCGCCGCCCGCGGGGGCCTGAAGCGCCAGCGGGAGCGCCACGGACTTCGGCTTGCCGGCCGACGGCAGGGTCAGCTCCAGCCGCCACTGGGCTCCGATGAGCTCGCCGAGCGGGAGGTCTGCGGTCAGTTCGGCGCCGCCGGCCGGGCGGTCGGTGAGCACCGCGGGCACGGCCACCGTGCGCTTCGCCTCGACGTCCGTCAGCTTCAGGGCGACCTCGCTCCTGGCCTGCACGTGCAGCGGCAGGGGGGCGGTGAGCCGGGCGGGGTCCTGCGTGACGGTGACATCGGCGGGGGTCAGCCCGGCGAACTCGTACGCGATCCGGTTGGTCTTCTGGCCGACATCCAGCGAGAGGTTGCCGTGCGGGTCGGTCCAGTACGGGAGAACCAGCTGCTCCGGGGAGCCGAGCAGGGCGGCGCCGCGTCCGTGGCGGGCCTGGTCGGTGCGTACGGAACCGAGGCGGGTCTCCTTGGTCCAGCCGCAGGAGCTGATCCGGATCAGGACGTCCCAGATGCCGGCGCCCAGTTCCGCGCCGTTCGCCGCGGTCAGCGGGTCGACCTGCGCGGTGGCGCGCAGGACCTGCCGGAAGAAGGCGTCACGGCCCTCGACGGCGACCTTGTCACGGGTCAGCTCGACGGGCTGGAAGAACTCCGCGGCCGTCTCGCGCTCACGGACGACGAGGTCCACCTTGGACTTGCCCAGCGGCGCGGAGGTGTCCGCGCCCAGCAGGGCGATGGCGTCCAGACTGGACTGCGGCAGCGGCGGGGCGAGCAGGTCCTTGTCACCGTCGTTACGGAAGGTGATCGGTTCGCCACCGGACCGGTACTCGGCGGTGAAACCTATCTTCAGCCGGCCGTTCTCCCACCCGAGGCTCTCCAGGGTGCCGGACGGCTTGATCCCGGACTCCCACTGGGCGAATTCCTCGACGTCGCCGAGACGGTTGGCGGCGATCAGCCCGGCGACGATCTGCTGGGTCGGCTGCATGCCCGCGGCGACGCCCGGGCCGAAGCGCTCGACGACCACCTTGTGGATCTCGTCGAAGAGCTCCTGACGGTAGTCGGCGGGCAGCTTCAGCAGCCGCTGGCCGCGCATCCGCTCGACCATCTCGTTGCGCAGCCAGCGCCGGAAGAGGCGGTCGCGCAGTGGGCCGGGCTCAGTGAGCTTCTCGACGACGTCCAGGGCCTCGCGGAGGTTCTTGAAGTAGCCGACCGGGTCGAAGCGCTGGAAGCCGGCATTGGAGGCGTCGTCCCGCTTGACGTGGTAGTAGCAGAGGTAGTCGCTGAGCACGGCGACGTTCTCGGCCCGCAGATACGCCTCGGTGACGAAGACGTGGTCCTCCAGGCGGCGGCGCCCCTCCATGTACCGGAGGTTGTGCCGGTCCAGGAATTCCTTGCGGAACATCTTGTGCGGGGTGAGGCTGTCGATCAGCGGGGCGTTCTCGACGTTGGCGTGCGGGCGGTTCTTGCGGAACAGCTCCAGCGGGACGGGACGGCCCTTGCCGGCCATCTTGCCGACGATCACGTCGGCGTTGTTCTCGACCCCGTAGTTGTACATCCGCTTGAGAGCTTCGTCGCCGAGCCAGTCGTCGTTGTCGACGAACTGGATGTACTCGCCCTTGGCGGCCGCGATGCCGGTGTTCCGGGGCTTGCCGGACCAGCCCGACGCCTCCTGGTGGATGACGTGCATGTGCGGGTGTTCGGCGGCCAGCCGGTCCAGGAGCGCAGGCGTCTCGTCGGTGGAGCCGTCGTTGACGAAGATCGCCTCGTACTCGTCGTCGGGCAGGCTCTGACGCAGCAGCGAGGCGATGCAGTCCTCTATGTACTTGCCCGGGTTGTAGACCGGGATCACCACGCTCACCTTGACGGGCATGTGTCTTCTTTCTGCGCTCCGGACAGTCGTCCGGGCCAGGCTAACGGCTGAACGCGAGACCCGTGCCCCCGCCGAAGGGGAGCCGGGACACGAATCGATGACAAACTCTCCGCGTTGGTTTGCTGAACTGTGACAGAACACACGGCGCGCTGCTTGACGAGAAGCGCCGTTAGGATGCCCCCCATGAAGGCTCTCGTACTCTCCGGTGGCTCGGGCACCCGCCTGCGTCCGATAACCCATACGTCGGCGAAGCAACTGGTCCCCGTGGCCAACAAGCCCGTGCTGTTCTACGGGCTGGAGGCGATCGCCGACGCCGGCATCAGCGAAGTCGGAATCATCGTCGGCGACACCGCGGAGGAGATCCGGGAAGCCGTCGGGGACGGATCCAAACTCGGGATCAATGTCACATACATCCCGCAGGAGAAGCCTCTCGGTCTGGCGCACGCGGTCCTGATCGCTCAGGACTTCCTCGGTGACGACGACTTCGTGATGTATCTGGGTGACAACTTCATCGTCGGCGGCATCACCGGCCTGGTGGAGGAGTTCCGCTCGGAGCACCCCGACGCGCAGATCCTGCTCACCCGGGTGCCCAACCCGACCTCCTTCGGCGTCGCCGAGCTCGACGCGAGCGGCCGCGTCAAGGGGCTGGAGGAGAAGCCGAAGGAGCCCAAGAGCGACCTCGCGCTGGTCGGCGTGTATCTGTTCACGCCCGCCATCCACAAGGCCGTCCGCAGCATCAAGCCCTCCTGGCGCGGCGAGCTGGAAATCACCCACGCCATCCAGTGGCTGATCGACCAGCAGCAGGACGTCCGCTCGACGACCATCTCCGGCTACTGGAAGGACACCGGGAACGTCGCCGACATGCTGGAGGTGAACCGTTCGGTCCTGGAGACGGTCGAGCCCGGCATCGAGGGCACCGTCGACGAGTCCAGCGAGATCATCGGCCGCGTGCGGATCGACGCCGGCGCCGAGGTCCGCGGATCGCGCATCGTCGGACCGGCGATCATCGGCCCCGGTTCGGTGATCAGCGACTCGTACATCGGCCCGTTCACCTCGATCTCCGAGGACTGCCGGATCGACGACAGCGAGGTCGAGTACTCCATCGTCCTGCGCGAGTCCTCCATCAGCGGTGTGCGCCGGGTCGAGGCCTCGCTCATCGGCCGCAACGTCGAGGTCACCCCCGCGCCCCGCAATCCCGCAGCCCACCGTCTCGTCCTCGGCGACCACAGCAAGGTGCAGATCTCTTCATGACGACCAAGATTCTGGTGACCGGCGGCGCCGGCTTCATCGGCTCGCACTACGTCCGTACCCTCCTCGGCCCACAGGGTCCGGGCGATGTGGCGATAACCGTGCTGGACAAGCTCACCTACGCGGGCAACCCGGCCAACCTCGACGAGGTGCGCGACCACCCGGGCTTCGGCTTCGTGCAGGGCGACATCTGCGACCCCGAGCTGGTCGGGAAGCTGATGGCCGAGCACGACCAGGTGGTGCACTTCGCCGCCGAGTCCCACGTGGACCGTTCCATCGACGGCGGCGCCGAGTTCGTCCGTACGAACGTGGTCGGCACGCACACCCTGATCGACGGCGCCCACCGGGCCGGGATCAAGACCTTCGTGCACATCTCCACCGACGAGGTCTACGGCTCCATCGACGAGGGCTCCTGGCCGGAGACGCACCCGCTGCAGCCCAACTCGCCCTACTCCTCGGCCAAGGCGTCCAGCGACCTGATCGCGCTGTCGTACCACCGCACGCACGGCCTCGACGTGCGGGTGACCCGCTGCTCCAACAACTACGGGCACCACCACTTCCCCGAGAAGGTCATCCCGCTGTTCATCAGCAACCTGCTGGACGGCAAGAAGGTCCCGCTGTACGGCGACGGCGGCAACGTCCGCGACTGGCTGCACATCGACGACCACGTCCAGGGCATCGACCTGGTCCGCACGAAGGGCCGGGCCGGCGAGGTCTACAACATCGGCGGCGGCACCGAGCTGTCCAACAAGGAGCTCACCGGGCTGCTGCTGGAAGCCTGCGGCGCCGACTGGGACACCAGCGTCGAGTACGTCACGGACCGCAAGGGCCACGACCGCCGCTACTCGGTGGACTGCACCAAGATCCGCACCGAGCTGGGCTACGAGCCCCGCAAGGACTTCGCGACCGGCCTCGCCGAGACCGTCGCCTGGTACCGCGACAACCGCGACTGGTGGGAGCCGCTCAAGGAGCGCGCGGCACTCAGCTGACGAAAGCTGCTTTACGTACAACCCTCTCCGGCAGTGGCTGGTCCTGTTCACCGTAACGCCACCGAAGAGAGGGTTGCCGTATGTCTGCCCGTATCCGATCTCGCTGGACGATGACCGCGCTGACGGCGGTAACCGCGGCGTGTGCCCTGATCGCTTGCAGCACCGGCCCCACCGCCAAGGCCGCCACATCCGGCGCCGGCACCGTCAGAGCCTCCGTACAGGAGGACTTCAACGGCGACGGCTATGCCGACCTCGTGGTCGGCGCCCCCAGAGGGACTGTCGGCGGACTCACCGACGCCGGGTACGTGACGGTGATGTACGGCTCCGCCCACGGACTGTCCGCGTCCCGACACACGGTCATCAGCCGTGCCACGCAGGGCATTCCCGGCGGCCCCTCCTCGGGCGAGGAGTTCGGGTCAGGCGTGTCGAAGGGCGACCTGGACGGCGACGGCTATGCCGACCTCGTCATCAGCGGCCACGGCAGCGAGGACTCGGTCATCGTCTGGGGTGGCAAGTACGGCCTCTCCGGCGGCACCCGGGTCCCCGGCCACGGGAACCTCGCCCAGACCGGCGACTTCAACGGCGACGGCCGACCGGACGTCGCGCTCTTCCGAACGGGCTACATGACCGCCGAGGATCCGCTGACGGACGCGGTGATCTGGAACGGCCCGGTCTTCAGGGCCGGGAAACCCGCTTCAGTTACCTCGTTCCTTGTGTTCACGTACGGCGCCGCCGACGTGTGGCACGCCGCCGGCGGCGATGTGAACGAGGACGGCTACTCGGACCTGGCCCTCATCGAGTACGTGGGCGAGGGCACCTTCATGACCGAGCTGTTGCTCGGCGGCCGCTCCGGCCTGACCGCCTCCGCCGCCTCCCTGCCGCCCATGACCAGTGCCAGCAGCCTCGCCATGGGCGATGTGAACGGGGACGGCTACGAGGACCTTCTCCTCGGGGACACCGAGAACGGCGCCAAGCTGATCACCGTCTACGGCACCCGCGACGGCCTGGTCCCGGAGTCCGGCTGGACCACCATCACCCAGAACACCCCCGGCGTCCCCGGCACCAGCCGGACCGGCGACGCATTCGGCAGCTCCCTGTCCGTCGGCGACGTGACCGGCGACGACATCGACGATGTCGCCGTGGGTATCCCCGGGAAAACCGTGAACGGCAGGACGAACGCCGGCCAGGTCGTCCTGCTGCGCGGCAGAACGTCCGGCCTCAGCGGAACGCACGCCCAGGCCTTCAACCAGAACACCGGCGGTGTCCCCGGCACCGCCGAGAAGAACGACCGCTTCGGCGGCCAGGTGCAGCTGCTCGACGTCAACGGCAACGGCTACGCGGACCTCGCCGCCGCCGCGGTGACCGAGGACAGCGGCAACGGCGCCGTGACGGTGCTGCGCGGCCGCCCGGCCGGACTGGTGACCGATGCCGCCTTCACCTTCGGCGGTCGGACGATCGGCGCCCCGTACGCCGGGGCGAGGTTCGGCTCCGCACTCGGGTAAGACACCCCGACTAGGATTCGTACCGCATACGAACACAGAGGACAGGAACACCATGAGCGGCAGCTGGTTGATCACCGGAGCGGGCGGGATGCTGGGCCAGGACCTTCTGGCCCGGCTGGAGCGGGACGGTGCGGAGAAGGCTGTCGGCCTGGACCGCAAGACCCTCGACATCGCCGACGCCGCCTCGGTCGGCGAGGCGCTGGACGCCCACCGCCCGGCGGTGGTGGTCAACTGCGCCGCCTGGACCGCCGTGGACGACGCGGAGGCCCGCGAGGCCGACGCCCTGCGGATCAACGGCGACGGTGCCCGGCACCTCGCCGAAGCCTGCGCCAAGACCGGCGCCAAGCTGCTCCAGGTCTCCACGGACTACGTCTTCGCGGGCGACGGGACCTCGCCGTACGCCGAGGACGCCCCCACGGCCCCGCGCAGCGCGTACGGCCGCACCAAGCTGGCCGGCGAGCAGGCGGTGCTGTCCGCGCTCCCCGGCGCGGGGTATGTGGTGCGCACGGCGTGGCTGTACGGCGCGGGCGGCGGCAATTTCGTCCGTACGATGATCAAGCTGGAGGGCGTCAAGGACACCCTGGACGTGGTCGACGACCAGCGCGGCCAGCCCACCTGGACGGTCGATCTCGCCGACAGGCTGGTCCGCCTGGGGCGGTCGGCGCTGGCGGGTGACGCCCCGGCCGGGATCTACCACGGCACCAGCGGCGGCGAGACCACCTGGTTCGGCTTCACCCGGGAGATCTTCCGGTTGCTCGGCGCGGACCCGGAGCGGGTCCGCCCGACGACCAGTGACGCCTTCGTCCGCCCGGCCCCCCGACCGGCGTACAGCGTCCTCGGCCACGACCGCTGGCGGGCCGCCGGCGTCGAGCCGATCCGCGACTGGCGCGAGGCGCTGCACGAGGCCTTCCCGGCGCTGCTGGCGGCCGAGCGGGGCTAGGGCTCACCGCGTGGTGTTCCGGCGCCGCCGCACCACCACCAGGGCCCCGGTGCCCACGGCCAGGGCGGCGCCTCCGGTCACGGCGAGGGCGGGCAGAGCGGAGGGGGAACCGGTGTCGGCGAGCGCACTGCGCGACGCGGTCTGCGTATCGGTACCGGAGGTCGTGGACGGGGAGGCCGAAGGAGCGGCCGAAGCACTGGCCGACCCGGACGGCGCCGGACTCGCCGACGCCGTCGGGGACGCGGCCGTCAGGTTGATGTCGCCCTGGTCACCGTCGGAGGTGCCGCAGGTGCCGTCGCCGTTGTCCCACTGGCCGTAGACCATGACGCCCGCTCCCCCGTCCGGCGCGTCGGCCGAGGCCCGGACGCGTACCGGCACCTGCGTGGTGGCACCCGGCACGACCGTCACATAGGTGAAGGGGCTGCCGAAGTCCCTCGACACCGGGATCTCCTTCCACCGGCCGCTGTCCGGGTCCTGGAACTGCAGGTCGAAGTCGGAGAGTTCGTCCCTGTCGTACGGGCTGAGCGAGATCGACGGTGCGGCACCGTCGATGGTGTGCGTGCCCCTGTTGTGCACCAGTACGGTGAACCGCCCCCAGCCGCCGCCCGCGGTCACCTCGACCGGAAGACCGCTCAGGGACACGTCCAGGCTGTCGTCGTCAATCACTGTGCACGTCGTCGGCGCGGGGGATGCCGACGCGGACGACGCGGACGACGGGGAGGAGGACGGCGTCGGCGAGGCCGAGCTGTCGTCGGCGACAGCGGCCGTCACCGGCAGCATCGTGACCGACGCCAGCGCCCCGGTGGCGACGGCGGATCTGAGAACCGTAAGAGCGTGCACGAAGTCTCCCCGAAACGGACGTGGTTGGCCGGAACTGTTGTGTGTTCGACCAACCCCGCACCCTTTTGGTTGCCCGTACGTCACCGGGACTTCATCACTCGGTCAGGGACTCGATCCGGCGGCGCAGCGCGGCGTACGCGGAGCGCGGCCGGCGCACGTTGCGGGCCCGGGACAGGGCGGGCCAGAAGTCGGCGCGCAGGATCGCCTCCGGCGCCACCGCGGTCTTGCGGGTCAGCACCTCGTCGGGCACGTCCTGGGGATCGGGGACGACGTACTCCGTCAGGAGGCTGTCGTACTGATCGCGCAGCACGGTGCTGTCCGGGTCGGCGCCGAAGACCAGCACCACGCCGGTCGGGGAGGTGTCCACGGGGACGACGAGCAGGTCCGGGCGGTGCTGCCGCAGGACGGTGGCCACCTTGTAGACGTCGCCGGTCCAGGCGTCGGTGTGCCGGTCGCGGGCGGCCTCGTCGACGCTGCGCGGCAGCATGTCGTCCAGGACGATCACGCTCGACCAGCGGGAGTGCTTCTCTACGTTTATGAAGTCGCGCAGCGCGTACTCGAAGAGGTGCATGCCGTCGATGAACGACAGCTCCAGGACCGGGTCGCCGAACCACGCCAGCGGGTCCTTGCGGGCGAACGCACGGAAGGGATTGCGGCCGGGGCGCAGGTGCAGCAGCGGGTCCTTGCGGGCGAAGAAGTCGTCGCTGGTGGCCTTGACGAGGTGGACGTCGCAGCTGATGTCCGTGACGACCTTGAAGGCGGGGTCCACGGCGACCGAGGCCACCCGGGACAGCGCCAGGCTCCGACCGTCATTGACTCCGATTTCAAGGTAATTGTGCGGTTTGTACACGTGATGCAGCTGACGCAGGAAGTCGTGACGGTGCACTGAGGAGCCTCTTCTCCGGAAAACCACGATGATTCTCGCGCTCCTGCCCACCCACGCCTGTTCGAAACGTTTTTCTTCGCTGAGAAATGAAGATGCCGGGCCGCCCGCGTGGGCGACCCGGCATCGCGCCGTGCGTCAGACCGCTTCGGTGGAGGTCTCGGCCTCGGCGTCGGCCTCCGACCCCGTCTCCACGTTCACGTCGGTCTCGGCGGCGGGCTGCTCCTCGCCCACCAGCAGTTGACGGGCCAGGCGGGCCTCCGCCCTGGCCGCGAGGTCCTGTACGGCAGCGTTGAAGCGCACCAGCGACGTGGGCTCGTCCGGGCCCAGGAGGTACTCCTTGACGTCCTTACGGGCCAGGGTCAGCGGATCCTGGGCGGGGTCGGTGACCGCGGTGAGGAGTTCGCCGATCCGCGAGGCCTTGTTGTCGAGGATCAGCGCGGCGCGGGCGGCGGTGTTCTGCCGCTTGAACTCCGTCTCGCCGAGCCGTGCGGAGTCGGTGATGGCGTACGGCTTGCCGGTGGCGATGAAGTCGGAGACCACGCTGGAGATGTCCGAGACCATCGCGTCCGACACATTGAAGCAGTCGTACAGATGCGGCATCGGGCCGCTGACGACCTTGTGCTGCCAGGTGCCGAAGGACCTCCAGTACGCGGCGTTCCACTCGGCGCGCAGCCGGGTCACCTCGGCGACCCGCTCGTGGTCGGCGGCGGCGTCCCGCGAAGCCTCCGCGTCGTCGGTGATCTCGTTGCCGTCGTCGCCGAGTTCGGACAGCGCGGCCTCGATACGGACCAGCTCGGCCCGGGCCTCGGCCTGCTCGGCGGCGCCGGCGGCAGCCTGAGCGGCGAACCGCGGGTCGGCGGCGCGCTCGGCGGCGGCCTTCTCCATCAAGGCGACGATGCGCTCGTGCGCCCGCTTGGCCTTCGGGCTGACCGTGCCGGTGAAGGGGTGCGGCTTGTAGAGCACCCGGACCGGCTGATCGGCGTCGACCAAACGTCGGACGATGTTCACGCCGGCCAGGATCACCGACGTGTTGCCCGGGTCGTCGGTCCAGCCCTCCCAGGTGGGCGCGTAGAGCACGGTCGGGATGCAACCGTCCGGAACGCTCCCGGTCCACGGCCGGATGCGGGCCAACTGGGGGCGGCCGACCTCGACGATGTCCTCGTCGCGTACACCGACATCGGCCAGCGCGTAGCGGTCACGGCCGGCCTTGCCGGCCGTCCACACCTCGTCGTACGCCTTGCTGAACGGGTTGACGCTGGCGAGCTTGTCGCTGTCGCCGTGGCCGACGAAGACGTGCTTGGCGCCGGGCTCGCGGAGCATGTGGATGTTCTTGCCGACGTTCGCGGGGTAGAGGGCGACCCGGAGCATCGACAGATCCAGGTTCATCAGGTGCACCGCGCTGGGCACGCACAGCACCGGCACCGCGGTGTCGGCGAGCTGCGGCAGGATGAAGCGCTCGCGAAGGATGATCAGCGGACGCCCGTCGAGGTCGCCCATGGTCTCCAGCCACATGTTGACCTGGTACGCCGAGTCCTGGGAGCCGGAGAAGTACAGCACCGTGGTGGGCTGGTAGGAGCGCAGCCAGCGGTCCATGAAGGCCAGCGCTTCGTCGGTGCCGGCGGGCAGCCGCTTGGGGCTCAAGTACGGCATCAGGGCCAGCACGTAGAGCGCACCCAGTCCGAACGTGACGGCGCCGCCCGCGACGCCGTACACGGCTCTCCCGGTCCCGACGGAGACCAATAGCCCGACCACGGCCGCCAGGTCCAGGTGCAGCATCTTCTCCGCGCCGCGGTTGGTGAGGCGGGCGGACGGTGCGTCCGGGATGGACAGCCCGGTCAGGTCGATGTTCCGAGTGGCGAAGGGCAGCCTGCGGCGGTTGCGGATCAGCGTGAGCAGAACGCTGTGCGGGGCCTGGAGCGCGTAGAAGAGCAGGAAGGCGGTGATCGCCACGTAGGAGACCACGTCCTCGTCCGGTATGGACCGCGCCAGGAAGAGAATGACCATCAACTCGCGGGCAAGGAACCGGATCGACAGGCCCGCGCGGGCCTTGCTCAGCCCGGTGAGGAGGTAGACCTTCCGCTGGTTCAGATACCAGTCGGCGACGTAGCTCACGGCCAGTGCCGCGACGAAGAACGGCAGGCTCGGGAGCAGTGCGGCGAGCACCATGCTCGGGTAGCTCAGCGCCATGAGCAGCGCGGCGGCCAGTTCGGAGCGGTTGCCCACCCGGGCCAGCCGGACGGCGGTCGATATCACGGGAGACTTACTCCTGGGATTTGGTGAAGCTGGTCTCTTTTGCGGGGATTTGTGAAACTCGTCATCAATGGATCGGGTCCCTGGCGATGTCCGATCCTCGAATCGGCACAACCAGGGACCCATGAGTTCTAAAGGGCGCAGACGGTACTATACGTCCTCACCCTGGGCCAAAACCGCCGCCAGGGCATGTTCGAAGCCGGAGGCAGTGGCCGCTCCCCTGGTGGGGTCCTGCTGCCTGACGTCGATCACATGGCCGGTGAGTCCCGACACCAGGACGTCCAGCGAGGTGCGGGCCACGGCCTCCGACGACAGCAGCGACCCCTCCGGCTCCCGGCCGAAGGCCTTGGTGCGCATGGGCGTTGCCGTGCGCTCCGGGTTGACACAGTTGACGCGTACGCCGTCGGCCGCCCACTCATCGGCGAGTGCCTGGGTGAGGTTCACCATGGCCGCCTTGGTGGAGGAGTACAGGCTGTACTCGGCGCGGCCGCGGGTGTAGCTGCTGGAGGTGTAGAGCAGCAGCTGGCCCCGGGTCTCGGCGAGGTACTTGTGCGAGGCCCGCGCGATCTGGACGGGCGCGAGGTAGTTGACCCGCAGCGCTTCCTCGATCGTGGCGTTGTCGGTCTCGGCGAGCTTGCCGATGCGCAGCACCCCGGCGGTGTTGACGACGTAGTCGATCCGCCCGGTCTCCGTATACGCCTTCGACAGCGCGTCGTCGACGTGCTCGGGGTTGTCGACGTGCGTGCCGGTCGTCGAGCGGCCCAGCGGGTAGACGTTCGCGCCGAACTTCTTGGCCAGCTCGGCGATGTCCGCGCCGATGCCGTAGGAGCCGCCGAAGACCACCAGCGTCTTGCCTTCCAGCAGTTCGCGGTACGCGGCCTCGTCGGCCTGGTCGGGCGCGGTCTGCGAGGCGAGCTGGAACAGCTTGTCGGCGATGAAGACGTCGACCGGCTGCGTGACCTTCATGTTGTACTCGTCGCCGGGGACGACGTAGATCGGCACGTCGGGCAGGTACTTCAGCACGACCGAGCAGTCGTCGGTCGCCTGGAAGTTCGGGTCGCCGGCGGCCACCTCGTAGGCCCGGCGGATGGTGGAGAGCTTGAACGCCTGCGGGGTCTGGCCACGGCGCAGCCGCGACCGGTCCGGGACGTCCGTGATGAACTCGCCGTCCCCGCCGTGGGTGCGGGTGACGATGATGGTGTCCGCCGAGGGGATGGCCACGTCGACGGCCGTGTAACGCTCCAGCGCCGAGACACAGTCGGTGATCACACGCTGCGAGAGCAGCGGGCGTACCGCGTCGTGGAACAGCACATTGCGGTCTTCGCCGTCGGCGAGGCCCTCGCTCAGCGCGGCGATCGCCCGCTCGGTGGTCTCGTTGCGGGTCGAACCACCCTCGATGATCCTGGTGACCTTCGTCAGCCCGGCCTTGGCGACGATCTTCTCAACCTCCGGCACATAGCCCGGCGCCATCAGCACGAAGATGTCGTCGATGTCCTCCGCCGCCTCGAAGATCGCGAGCGTGTGCTCGATGACCGCCTTGCCGGCGATCTTCAGTAGCTGCTTCGGGATCGACAGACCGACGCGCTGACCGGTTCCGCCGGCCAGAACCACGGCTGTGGTGCGGGGCTTGGCTATGTGCTCGGACACAGACGACCTACCTTGAGAAAATGAGGGACTGGCCGATGGTCGCACCCTGCGTTACCACCTCGCAAGATGAACCACCCCCGCCAGGAAGGCACCGGCAACCCTGGGTTCACCTTGTCGCGCCCGGGTGATCACAGGCAAATGACAGCCGGCCACTGTGACACACTCCACACACCTCTCACGTTTTGTTCCCTGCCGATCCGGCCACCCCGACCTCTCCGGCGGCGCCACCTCCGCCTACCAGGCCACCATGTGGCTCCACCCCGCGCCGACCTCGACGTCAACCCGGTGATCGTGCTCCGCGAGCGCTTCCTGATCAGAAGATCGAGGCCACCGACATCAAGGCCTACGACGAGGTCTGCGTGGCCGCCCCCCGTCGCCCGCGAGCGCACCCGATGACCGGCTCCGTCGACCAGCGCGCCGACCGAACTGGCCCGCCGCACCCAGAGTTGGACCACCTCACCACCTCATCCGTCCGCGAGAGCGCGGACGAGGTGGAGCGTATGCCAAGACCACCCGGAGGACGGGCGCTCCGCGGCCGTCAGCGCCGCCGCCCTCGCCCTCGCCGCCGAAGCCGACCAGCGCGGCGGCACGACGCAGCCGCTGGTGAAGAACTCTGAGGCTTCAATATGAGGCCGGCCTCTTGGCCCCAGCGAGGGATATATTCGCGAAGTTGCCCTTCTTCACCCGGGCTACTTCAGGCCCGCGGCACCTTACGCGAAGGGGTCGAAGGCGCCGTACTCCTTCTGCGCATCGTCCCGCTCGGCGTCGCGGTCGCGGCGGCGCTGGGCGGCGGGACGGGGCGCGTCGAAGCGGTGGTCTTCGCCGCGGCGGCCGAGCATTTCGGCGCCGGCGGCGAGGGAGGGCTCCCAGTCGAAGACGACGGCGTCTTCGGTGTCGCCGATGGCGACGGCGTCGCCGGCGCGAGCACCGGCCTTGGCGAGGGCTTCCTCGACGCCGAGGCGGTTGAGGCGGTCGGCGAGGTAGCCGACGGCTTCGTCGTTGGAGAAGTCGGTCTGGCGGACCCAGCGTTCGGGCTTCTCGCCGGTGACGCGGTAGACGCCGTCCTCTTCGGTGATGGTGAAGCCGGCGTCGTCGACGGCCTTGGGCCGGATGACGATGCGGGTGGCCTCCTCGACCGGCTTGGCGGCGCGGGCGTCGGCGACGATCTTGGCGAGGGCGAAGGAGAGTTCCTTGAGCCCGTGCCGGGAGACGGCGGAGACCTCGAAGACCTGGTAGCCGCGCGCTTCGAGCTCGGGGCGGATGATGTCGGCGAGGTCCTGGCCGTCGGGGATGTCGACCTTGTTGAGAACGACGAGACGCGGCCGCTTCTCCAAGCCGCCTCCGTACGCCCGCAGTTCGTCCTCGATGGTCTCTAGGTCGCTGGCCGGGTCGCGGTCGGACTCGAGCGTGGCGGTGTCCAGGACGTGGACGAGGACCTCGCAGCGCTCGACGTGCCGCAAGAACTCCAGGCCCAGGCCCTTGCCCTGGCTGGCACCGGGGATGAGGCCGGGGACGTCGGCGATGGTGTAGACGGTGGCGCCGGCGTTGACCACGCCCAGGTTCGGGACCAGGGTCGTGAAGGGGTAGTCGGCGATCTTCGGCTTCGCGGCCGACAGCACCGAGATCAGCGAGGACTTGCCCGCGCTCGGGTAGCCGACCAGGGCCACGTCGGCGACGGTCTTGAGCTCCAGGACGATGTCCCGGGCCTCCCCCGGCACGCCGAGCAGCGCGAAGCCGGGCGCCTTGCGCCGGGCGGAGGCCAGCGCGGCGTTGCCGAGGCCGCCGCGGCCGCCCTGACCGGCGATGAAGGTGGTGCCCTGGCCGACGAGGTCGGCCAGTACGTTGCCGTCCTTGTCCTGGACGACTGTGCCGTCCGGGACCGGCAGGACCAGGTCCGTACCGTCCTTGCCGGAGCGGTTGCCGCCCTCGCCGGGCTTGCCGTTGGTGGCCTTGCGGTGGGGGCTGTGGTGGTAGTCGAGCAGCGTCGTGACCGCCTGATCCACGACCAGGATCACATCGCCGCCACGGCCACCGTTGCCGCCGTCCGGGCCGCCGAGCGGCTTGAACTTCTCCCGGTGTACGGAGGCGCAGCCGTGGCCCCCGTTACCCGCGGCGACATGCAGTTCGACGCGGTCCACGAAGGTGGTCATGGCAGGGTTCCTCCAGATACGTACGGGATTGTTCTCTTGCCAACGCGCCGAGGGCGGACCTGCTTCCCCAAACGGAGAAACAGCGTCCGCCCTCGGCGTGTTCGCTACGTTCGCTCTACGGGCTGATTACTCGGCGACCGGAACGATGTTCACGACCCTGCGACCACGGCTGGTGCCGAACTGGACCGCACCGGCGGCCAGGGCGAACAGCGTGTCGTCCTTGCCACGGCCGACGCTGGCGCCGGGGTGGAAGTGGGTGCCGCGCTGGCGGACGATGATTTCACCGGCGTTGACGACCTGGCCGCCGAAACGCTTTACGCCGAGAAACTGAGCGTTTGAGTCGCGACCGTTCCGGGTGGACGATGCGCCCTTCTTGTGTGCCATCTCTCCTCAGTCCCTTACTTCGCAGCTGCGGGGATACCGGTGATCTTGATCGCCGTGTACTGCTGACGGTGACCCTGACGACGGCGGTAGCCGGTCTTGTT
Organism: Streptomyces soli; assembly: GCF_003999195.1. Lineage (GTDB taxonomy): Bacteria > Actinomycetota > Actinomycetes > Streptomycetales > Streptomycetaceae > Actinacidiphila > Actinacidiphila soli. The sequence goes on along the minus strand of NZ_RJVR01000075.1, from coordinate 1,010 downwards.
CTTGTACCGAAGGATGTCGATCTTCTGGCCCTTGTGGTGGTCCACGATCTCGGCCTGGACCTTGATGCCGGCCAGAACCCACGGGTCGCTGGTGACCGCGTCGCCGTCGACAACGAGCAGGGTCGAGAGCTCGACCGCGTCGCCCACCTTGCCGGTGGAAATCTTGTCTACCTCTACGACATCGCCGATGGCCACCTTGTGCTGGCGGCCGCCACTGCGCACGATTGCGTACACGCGGAACTCACTCTCTAGCTCGATTCGGTACCCCTGATGCCAGCCGTCCCGGGTGGTGCGATGGGGGGCCTCTCCCGGCGGAACCGGGAGGGATTTGCTCAGGAGTGGGCGCAGAAACGCCGAAGGTCAAGGTTACGGGTCGCCTCCGGCCCGGTCAAACTGGGCGGCGGCAGCGGGTTGGGGGTGGCCCGTTCCGAGGGGAGCGAAGCGAGGTGGGGGTCCCCCCAGACGGAGTCTGGGGGGCACTCCCCAGCCTCCGGCCGGGGGGACCCCCACCCAAAGGAAGCTTTGGGGGAGGCCGGCCCAACCCACCCGCACACGGCAACGGGCCGCACCCCGACGGCGCAGGCCCGTGCGCCCGAACCTGGTTGCGGGGTGCAGCCCGTGGCAGCGTCAGGCTTCCGCCGAGACGCCCGCCGCAGGCGACTGCTCTGCGGCGGCCGTGGTCTTGGCGGTGGCCTTCTTGGCCGTCGTCTTCTTGGCGGCGGCCTTCTTGGCAACCGTCTTCTTGGCGGCAGCCTTCTTCGCGGGCGCCTTCTTGGCGGCAGCCTTGCGCGGGGCCCGCTTCTTGGGCTCCAACTCAGCCGACGCCGCGACCTCGCCGTCCGGCTCCGGGGCGGCGGTCGCCTCGGCGGTCGGTACGACGACCACGGCGGCCTCTGCCGACGCGCTGGGCGAGCCGGCGGGGGCGCTCACCTTGCGGGTGGCGCGGCGGCGTACGGGGGCCGGGGCGGGCTCCGTGACGGGCTCCGGCTCGGACGGCGCGACCGCGACGG
>NZ_RJVR01000054.1 GCF_003999195.1 Streptomyces soli | reverse complement strand
GGCAGCAAGGTCACTCTCCAGGAGAAGGTCGGGGGCCGGTGGGTGTCCCTGGCCAGCGCCACTGTCAACCGCAGCAACGACTACCGGATCACCGCCAAGCTCGGCTCCAAGGGCAAGCAGACGCTGCGCGTCGTGGACGCAAGCACCGCCTCCTCGTCGGTAACCGTCGTCGTCTACTGACTGCGGCCATAGCCTTTCTCAGTAGAGGACAAAGCCCCCCGCACCGGCACGGCCGGTCGGGGGCTTTGCCATGAGTCAGCAAGCCCCCGTGCACCAGCAGGGCGATGAGGAGCAGCCCGAGATGTAGCGGCCTCACCGCGCTGCTCCGGACCGCCTCCATGAACAACTCCAGCCACGCCAGCAGAAAGTCGGCACGGATGCGTGTAGATGATCTCAGTGAACCGGAACGTCGTCTGTGGGAGGCATTCACGAGCGGTGCCGAGGTCGATCTGCGGCGAACCATGGCAGCGGATCAGTCCGACGGTGACGGTTCCGGCTGGGGCCCCAGCGCACCGTGCGGGCCGCCGTCATCCGCGTCATGCGGACCCACCTACAGCTGTGCGATGTAGTGGTAATTACCGTGGCCGCGGGTGCGTTCCAGGGTCTGGACCACCGTCCGCGGGTCGTCGTAGGGGCCGCCGAAGTAGAACGGCTTGCCGTCCCGGCCGAAGCCGATGGCGGGCAGGTCCCCTGGCGGGATCCCCAGGTGCACGGCGGCGTCGGTGAAGCCGGGCGCGGGTTCGAAGCCCAGGGAACGGGCGTAGGCCACCGCGCCGTGCACAATCCGCTGTGCCTGCTCCACGCCGATCGACAAGGGCGGGTGGTCGAAGGCCGAGTAGTACGTCGGTACATAGGCGGTCAGGGAGCCGGACCCCATCACCTCAGGACCGGTGACATTCTTGACCCCCAGGCAGTACACATCCACCAGGAACCCGGTGACGGTCACCTTGCTGGCACGCTCCTGGCGGGCCAGCAGTACCTGGGCGAAGCCGCCGGTGTCCGGGTCCGGTTCCTGGCCGAGCGGGTCGGCCGCCGCCCAGTCCAAGGCACCGGCCATGTCCAGCCCCGCGCTCCAGCCCGCGTTGACCCAGCAGCCCACCACCGGCCGCTCATCGAGTGCGGTGTGCGCCTGTGCCGCCTCGGCGACCCGCCTCACCAGCGCGCTGGCCTGTGCGGGGCGCAGTCCCAGCGCCTTCGCGATCTGCTTGGGAGCGCTGCCGCGCTCCCTCATCTCACGGACCCGGGCCAACAGTTCCTCATCGTGCAATGTCACAGTGACAGTCTGCCACCTCCGCTCCGCCCCCCCGTACGGAGCACTTGCGGCTGCCGCCGCCGAGCGTGCTGCCGAGGCCAAGACGGACGTGACTGTTTCGCGGGGCGCGTATTTCGCGATACCGGCCCTGCCTCACCCACATCCGATACGAACATGTGACTCCTCCACTCCGTAAACGGGGTGGCGCCCGAATCCACAGCGAGAAAGGCATCCGATGGGGCGGACGCCCCCTCGCCAACGCTGCATGACCCACCAATCCGGTGAACCATGCGGGCAGAGCACTTCTAGACAAAAACCCCGAACCTGCGCCGCTCACCCCTGGGGAGGCCACCACCGCCGCGGTGACCGCCACGCTGCTCGGCGGCGCTGCCGTTACGCTGCAGGGAATCGGAGACCTGCTGCGCGCCCAGCAGCCCGGCACGGGCGTCAACCCGATCGCTGCCGGCCGGGTGTGACTCCATTTGTCCTACGTCGCCTGCCACGGGAGCGCCCGGCCGTCTGGGGTGCCCCTAACGGGACACGTCCGCGCCGGTCCGACGGCAGCCGCCATCGGTGAGGATGGCAGTACGCCGACCCCGTACTCACGGCATCGGTCGACGAATTCTCGTTTGGTGGCAGGAAGCCCAGCCCAGACCGAGCACTACTGCGTGCGGCTCCGCGCAAGAACGACGTCCAGCACGAGCAGGAACAAGGCCACCCTCCGACAAGCTCCGACGGTTCCCACAGTGGTCACATGACAACCGGCACCGCCCAGACCAGTCGCTCCAGCAACGCCCCCCAGGCTGCTGAGACCGGCCAGGTATTTTCAACGATTACCAGCAAGCAACCTGATTGCGACCACACTGATGACCCGGTCAACGACCCGATCCGAGGTTTTCTCGCGCGACCCGGCTCCCAGTACGCAGCAGCCATGTAGAGGCGTCCCGCCGCCTTACTCATTGCCCCGATGCCACGTTCAATGGGCACACTGCCAGGTCTCGACGCCGACCAGGATCTGCGGCAAATCCCTCGCCGCTGATCGACGTCCCGCAGCACTTCTACCCCGCCGGATTCGCCGATCCTTCCCCGACATCGCCAGGTGCGCTGAGCCGGGGCACAGTCCGCGGCGTGGCGGCAGGCGGTGTCTTGGCCCTGCTCCAGCGTCAGGCCCCCTGATCCCCTTGCATCATGACCATCATTTACCAGGACGCGCTACGTGCGGTGGCGAGACCTCCAGGCCGGTGCGCTCCGGGACCTGCCCTTCTGCGGGACCCGCATGCAAGTCGCGCCGTGCGTAACCGGGTGCAGGAGTTCCTGAGAGGCGTGACTGGACCAGGCGGCTGGGGCGCCGCAGTCCCGGTAGCACCCAGGGCTCTCTACCGCCGCCGTGCCGAAGCGATACCTGGTCGCCCGTCAAATAGCTTTCTGCACAACGGTAGTTGAATTCGGCATGCACCGCACGGGGGTGGAACACCCGGGTAACAAGATTGACTCGTCGAATTCACGGGGCGTGCATAGGTTGCGATCCGCTCGGCACTCGTCATGGCGGCGGGTGCATCAAGTCCGTTCGCGAGTAAGGCTATAACTTGTCTCGAATAACTCGGCGCGCGAGATGTGTCGCTGCGGCACTGGCACTTGCGTGCCTTACAGCCACCCTGGGCTACGGGACCGCCTCGGCGGCCACCGACGCCCACGCCGGCCAGCTGGCCTCCGGCCACAAGTGGTCCATCACCCGCGTCGCAGGCGGCTTCCGGATCACTCTCGACCTCGACAAACAGCTCCCTGTCACCGCCAGCGCCCCGACCCTCTCGGTCGACGGCAAGGATCTGGGCCCCGCCACGGAGGCCACCGACGGGAAGTCCCTGTCGTTGGTCACCACCGACCCCTCAGTCGTGAGTGCCTCGTCGGTGACCACCGACGCCTTCGGGTCGAAGTCCACCAGCACCCCAACACCCCTTGCCCCGCAGCAGGCCGAGCCCAAAATCACGTCGAAACTGCTGAATGCCGACCCGTCGAAGCTCGGTGACCATCACGTCTTCGAGGCTGTGTACAACTTCGGCGACCAGGCGATCCCGCTGCTCAACATCGGCGGCACCCGCGGCGAGCTCGAGGGCAAGGTCTACCTACCGGACGGCGCCGGCAAGAAGCCCGTCGTGATCTTCGAGCACGGCCGTCACTCTGCCTGCTACGGTCCCGGCACACCAAACCCGGCGCAGTGGCCCTGCCGCACCTCACCGGACAGCACCGAGCAACGCTCGCCGATCCCCAGCTTCCTCGGCTACGACGCGCCGGCCCGCGCCCTGGCGAGCAACGGGTACGTCGTAGTCTCCATCTCGGCCAACGCGATCAACGCCAAAGACAACCAGCTCGCCGCCGACTACGGCGCCCAGGCCCGGGGCGAGCTCATCCTCGACACCCTGCGGATGCTGAAGAAGGCCAACGCCGGTGACAACGTGGTCTACCACGACGCGTTCACCGACCGGAACGTCAGCCTCGGCCAGGCCCTCACCGGTGGAATGAAGCCAGCTGACCTGGTCGGGAAGCTCGACCTTCACAACGTCGGGATCATGGGCCATTCCCGCGGCGGCGAAGGAGTCGTGGCCGCCTCGACCCTCAATGACGCCCTCCCGGTCTCACAGCAGTTCGGGATCAAAGCGGTACTCCCGCTCGCGCCCGTCGACTACGACCGGATCTCCCTGCCGAACGTGGCGACGGCGACGATCCTGCCGTACTGCGACGGTGACGTGGAGAACCTGATGGGCCAGCACATCATCGACGACTCCCAGCACAGCTTCAACGACAACGTGCTCCGCTCCGCAGTCCTGGTGATGGGCACCAACCACAACTTCTTCAACACCGTCTGGACTCCGGGCGGCTGGCCCGAGGGCACCGCCGACGACTGGCTCTCCTACGCCGTTGGCGCCAACGACCCGGTGTGCGACCCCTCGTCCGCCACCACGACACGGCTCACTCCTTCCGAGCAGGTCAAGGTCGAGACCGCCTACGTCGCAGGCTTCTTCCGGCTCACTCTCGGTGGCGAGAAGCAGTTCCAGCCGCTGTTCGACGGCTCCGATGTGACCGCGCCCTCGACGTCGTTCGCCCACATCACCGTCACCGCGACCCAGCCGGCGAAGTCACGGGTGGACATCAACACCTTTGAGAACCCCAGCTCCGCTGTCCACGTCTCCGGTGACGCCACCGCCGGCGTGTGCGCCGACATGGGCGGCCAGGGCGGCGTAACCCTCCCTCAGCCGTTGCCGTACTGCTCCACCACACTCAACGAGGCGGCCGTCCCGCACTGGTCACCGGCACAGTGGGCGTGGAACGTCCCGTCCTCGCCGATGCTGCATATGAGCTGGACGTCACCGAGCGGTCAGCTGCGGGTCACCGTCCCACCGGCTGACCGGAACGTCAGCCACTTCCAGCAGATCTCGGTGAAGATGGCCGCTGATGAGTTTGTGACCACCGGAACCGACCTCACCATCAGCGTCACCGACGGCGCCGGACACACCTGGTCCTCACCGGTCTCCGACCTCAACCCGAAGGCCGTCACCCGTATGCCGGGGGTCAGCTCACCCTGGTTGCGCAAGGTGATCCTGCAGCAGGTGACGATCCCGACCTCGTCGCTCGCCGGACTCAACCTGACCGATGTGCGCGAGGTGCGATTCACCGCCGCAGCAGGCGCCGACGGCACCGCGTCCGGTGGCGTCTACATATCCGATCTCTCGGTCGAGAACCGGGCCGTCGGCGTACGACTCCCCGCGCAGCAGGCGACCGTGAACCTGGCGCCGGCGAACGTCGATGAAGGTTCCGGTCCGGGGACCGCCGAGGTGGCCGCAGTGCTGTCCCGTCCGGTCGGCCACCCGGTCACCGCCTACGTCAGTGCGTTCGGCTCCGCTACCGGCAAGGCCGGAACCGCGATGCAGAAGGTGACCTTCGCTCCCGGCCAGACGTGCGTCCCGGTGCCAGTCACGACGTATGGCGACACGCTCCCCAGTGCTACCCCTGCCACGTCGTTCAAGGTCTCGGCGACCGACGTCGCCGGCGCGGTCATGGGAGACAAGGGATTCAGCACCCTCACCGTCCGCGAGGACGACGGAGTCACCGGCGGTACCCCGGCACCCGAGGTCGGCGTGCCCGGCAACGTCTGCACCGAGTACGCGGCGTCGAGGACACCCGGCAGGCTGCAGGTCAAGAACGCCGTTGTCGCCGGGGCGACCACCATCCTCAGCGCCAGCGGCTACCGCGTCGGAGAGAGCGTTGAGTTCCGCCTGGGCTCGACGACACTCGGCCGGGTGCTCGCGAACAGCACGGGCACAGTGTCCATCACGGCGGCGATTCCCGCCGACACCTCGCGCGGCAAGGCATCACTGACCGCGGTCGGCGCAGGCTCCGGACACACCGCCACGGCGGAGGTGAAGGTGCAGGCGGCGCACTAACAGCGGACATGAACGCCGCGGCCGGGGACGTCCCCGGCCGCGACGTCGTGGCGGAGCAGTCTCACGGCCGTCACCCGCACGATCGCGGTCGCCCCGCCCCTTTTGGGGTCGGGCGGTTCTGATTTGAGGGCGCCCGTTCCATTGAAGCGTGCGGCGACGCGTGGTTGAGACTTCGCTGGGGGGAATCAGGAGCGAAGCCGCAGGCGACGCGGCCGCTCTTGGGGTGCAGAAGGTGCCGCAAGGTCGGGGGACATCCGTCACGTCCAGGAAAGTACGAGGGATCTGCGGTTGGTGCCAGTCAGTCGTCCCAGTGAACCGCCGACTTGTATAGGGGTAGCGGGACGCGGTCGGGTTGGCCGCTCGTAGCGTGCCGTAGGACGCTGGGCCGGGTGACTCGTGAACCGTCTGCCGCTCTTCGGGGCTGGCTCTCCCGGGGTATGTCGCCGGTCCGGCGTCCGTTCGCTGTCCGACTCAACAGAGGGCGTAGTAGGTGGAAGGGGCGATCTTGCAGTCGTGCTCGGTGAGGACGCGGCAGATCGGCTCGACACCGGCGAAGCGGACCTGGAACTCGTCGATGAACGCTACGAGCGTGTGTGTGGCCGGTCGAGCTCGGCCGCGAAGAAAGACGCCGCGGCTTTGAGGATGTCATTCGCCCGCCGCAGTTCGGCGTTCTCGTTCTTCAGCCGCTTCATCTCGGCTGATTCCTCCGTACTCACCCCGGGCCGGGCGCCGGCGTCGACCTGGTCCTGCCGCACCCACTTGCGCAGCGTCTCGGTCGAGCCGATGCCGAGCTTCGAAGCCACAGCTTTCATCGCGGCCCACTCGGTGGCGTGATCGGGTCGCACCTCGGCGACCATCCGCACCGCACGTCGGCGCAGCTCAGCGGGCTAATTCGAAGGTCGTGCCATGACTCAATCCTCTCAGAGAATCGAGCGTCCATTCGACCCGGAGCGGTTCAGTCGACCATGCCGATCGGTTATTTGGTGACTACGACGCTCGTTGCGTGGTGCACGTTTTTCGCTGTGGCGTCTCCAACGAGCTGCCGTTCGTTGCCCTTTACTGGCTCCTCGCCTCGACGTTGTTGGCCATCGGCGAGGTGATGTCCACTCCTGGGGCGGTTGGGTGGCGTTCGGCCTGGCCGTCTTGGCGGCAGTCGGGCTGCGTCCGTGAACGCCGGGGTGGGGCAATGATACCGTGGTGGCCCTGATCGCCTTGAGTTCTGGTGGGTGGGTGGGCTTCGGGTTTCCTCGTCGGAGCTTTGCCGGTCTGGGCCTGGGCGGGAAGTGCGAGTACCTCCCGCCCGCGGTACGGGCGCGTCTTGTCGACGTTTCTCTCCCGCCCTGCGGGAGCACCCGAAACAAGACCTTGACCAGCATTCGTTCATGAGCAGGCCCACCACTGAGTCGGCCCTGGGCGACGGCACGCTGAGCGCCGCGGACGCGGCCAAGGCCAAGTGGTGGGCCACCAAACTCCAGACGAAGACCGTCGACCGCTGCCTCCAGCTGCATGGCGGCTACGGCTACATCGCGGAGTACGCCATCGGGCGGTCCTACCTCGACGCCCGGATCCAAACCATCTACGGCGGGACCACCGAGATCATGAAGGAGATCATCGGCCGGGATCTCGCCGCCACGACTACCGAGAGGGCAGAGCGATGACGCGGCTCAGGCGCGACCACTGGCTCCGGCATATCGAACATCTCGACCCCGAGTGGGACTACGAGGAGATCCACCGCATCTCCACGGCCCACGAATTCCCCTGGGACACCGTCCAGGCCCTCAGCTTCGCCCTCTACCGCACCTACGCCGTACCCAGTGTCGGCCAACTCCTGGCCACCACAGGAGAGCTGACGAAGCGGCCGCAGCAGCGGTACGACGACACCGTCCTCATCCTCGACGCCGTTGCCGAGCACGGCATCGCG
>NZ_RJVR01000114.1 GCF_003999195.1 Streptomyces soli | reverse complement strand
GGTTACAGAAGGATCCACGGCGAACTCGCTGCCCTCGGCATCAAGCTCGCACCCTCCACGGTGTGGGAGATCCTCCGGGCGCACGGGATCGAGCCCGCTCCCGAACGCGACCGCCCCACCTGGGCCGCCTTCCTGCGCGGCCAGGCCCACACGATCCTGTAGTGCAGAACGGCATCGGCGATCAACTTGTCCTCGCCGCCGGTGTCCGGCAGCCGGTGCGCGACCTCGGGCACCCAGTCCAGCGGGCCGTACTCGTCGCCGCGGACTCGGGCGTCGGCCAGGAACGCCAGGTGCGCGCGCAGCACGGTGAGAGTGTGGGCCGCCCGCAGCGAGGCCTCGGTTCCGCTGGCCGGCGGCTGCACCGTACGGCCGCGTAGTTCCGGCCACCCGGAGGCGACCCGGGCGCCGCGGGCGGTGAGGAACCAGGCGCGCAGACGGCTGCTGTTGGGCAGCACCGTGTACGAGATCAGGTCGTCTTCCCGCAGAGTGTTGAGGGTTCGGCTGGTGGTCTGCCGGACAGAACCCTGCGCGACCATCTGGTGCAGCTGCGGTGTGGTGGCCAGCCGGTGTTGTGCGAGAAGCGCCATGGCGCGGTGCCCGGCGGTGTCCTGCGTGCTGGGCTGGGGCTCCGCTCCGGCGTCGTCTGCGATGGCGTCCAGGTCCGTCTTGGTGTTGTTGGTCATGCGAACTGCCCCTCGGGAATGGTGTCATCGGTGGGTCTCGTGGGTGGAGGCGACGGCGGTGAGCTCGGCCAGTGGTCGCGCCCCGGTGTTGGTGTGCGCGGCCAGCTGCAGAGCGCGCACCTTGCCCGGGCGGGCCAGGTCGCCAAAGACCTCGCTGAGCTCCGGGCCGCGGATCTGCAGGGGGCCGATCCGCTTGCCGGCCACGGTGAAGCTGGCCCAGTGGTGGTAGCGGTCGAGTTCGGCGGCTTCCGCGACCTGGCCGCCCCACTCGTCGGTGATGTGCCGGATCGCTCCACGGACCCGGCGGTGGTCGACAGGCAGGAGGCGTTCTGGAGCAGCGCGGTACGCACATCGGAGCTGAGGCGGTGCAGCAGCTGCGTCATGCCGTGCATGCGCACACCGAACTTCCGCAGCTGCTCGGTGATCTCGGCCAGGGATGTTGAGGGGGCGCCGTCGAGGGAGATCAGCTCGTCCAGGTACAGCCGGAACCACCGCCGGTCACGCTCGGGGATGTCACGGCGCGACAGCCCCGCCCGGAGCATGTCGCGCACCAGCAGGGACACCAGCAGCCGGTCGGTGGGGCCGGTACCGGCCGGGCAGATCCACACGACTTTCGAGCGGTCCATGGCGTGCCGGATGTCGTAACTGTCGGTCGGGCTGCCGAGGAACGCGCAGATGACGGGGGAGGCGGCGAGTCGGTCCAGTGGGTTGAGGACCGTCGGCAAGGCGTCTTTGGGGAAGTCGGTGAAGGACGTCATCCACCAGCGGGCCGCCTCGGTGTCCAGCCGGTCGACGACCAGCTTGCGGAACCGCGGGTCGGTCAGCAGGGGACGGATCTGGAAGACCGTGGCCTGGCAATCCTCGGCCCGGGCAGCCACCGCCTGGGCGTTGACCGCCGCCAGGGCCTCAACCGCTTTGGTGAGGATCGTGATCGCCCGGGGGGTGTTCGCGTCCCCCCACCCAAGCGAGGTCGCGAAGGCATCCCCGTCGCGGCCACCACCTCGTGCGGGGGCTGCCCTGCGGTCATGCTCAGCGGGTTCCACGTTGCCAGGCGGTCCTGCGGGTCCCGGATGCTCACCGACCCACGGCGGCCGCTGGCAGGCCACTCCCGGAGCCGGTCTCGCGCGTTGCGCAATGCCTCCCCGTGCCCCTCTGCAGCGCCGATTGCGCAGCCCGATTGCGCAACCCGCGGCGCCAATTGAGCAATCCGACGCGGGGATTGCGCAAACCTGCGGCGCCCGGCGATCTTCGCCGGTCGCACTGTGCAAGAGCGACGGGACTCTTGCGCAGGCGGTCGCCCGGTCGTGCCGCGCTGCTGTCGTCGGCCCGTCCATGTTGGCTGCGCATGCCTTCACCAACTCCTGCGCAGCGGTCTCCGGGCGCTTGCTCGCGTCCGCCGACGCGGGCGACCGGGTGTGCGGCGTCGGTCCGAGGCCCCCGTGGCCGCTACGTTCTGTCACGCGCTCTGGAGGACAGCAGAACGTCCCGGCGGTCTGTGTTTGGGCAGATCGCCGGGGCCGGTGCCGTACGGACGCCTCGGGCACGGGCGGGCGTACGGGGTCAGGAGCGGTGATGGCGCTCTTCGAATTTCCCCACCTGGTGCTCAGGGGTTGGCCAAACCTGCTCAATTGATCTCCCCGACGACACGGTCCGGAGGAACTAGGCTGGGACATGGCGTTCGCACGGTGGGAGATGTCGTGGATGTCGATCTGCGCAAGATGCGCTACTTCGTGGTTGTGGCCGAGGAGTTGCACTTCGGCCGGGCCGCCGAGCGGTTGCACATCACGCAACCGGTGCTGTCCCGGCAGATCCGCGCGCTGGAGCAGGAGCTGCGCGCGCAGCTGTTCACCAGGAACAAGCAGACCACCGAGTTGACGGCCGCCGGCCGTCAACTGCTGGAGGACGCGCGCCCCCTGCTGGCCACCGCGCAGGCCCTGTGCCGCCGGGTCCAGCAGGCCGCCCACGGATCTTCGGCGTTCACGGTCGGCTTCATGCCCGGGATCACCGTGACCGGCGCGGTGCGCGCCTTCTCCGCCAGGCATCCCGAGCTGAGTGTGCAGGTGGTGCGCACTTCCTGGGGCGACCAGGTCCAAGGGGTGCACGAGGGCCTTCTCGACGTGAGCTTCGTACGGCTGCCCGTCGACCATCGCGGCCTGGAGCTGCGCCCGCTCTTCCGGGAGCCCCGCGTCGCCGTACTGCCGGCGGACCACCGGCTGGCGGGCAAGGAGTCCATCGTTATCGCGGATCTGGCGCCCGAGCGGCTGCTGCAGGACCCCGACGCCGTCCCCGAGTGGCGTGACCTCCCCGAGCGGACCGGCGGCGAGGGGGCCGGGCCGCGGCCCTCGTTCGCCACCGTCGAGGAGAAGCTGGAACACGTCGCGACGTCCGGGGGCGTCCTCGTCCTTCCGCTGTCCACCGCGGCCTATTACACCCATACCGATGTCGCGCATGTGCCCATCGACGACATCGGCCCCAACGAGGTCTGCCTTGCCTGGAGCGCTGGCCGCCGCTCCCCTCTGCTCCCGGAGTTCGCCGACATCGCCGCTGCCCAGCACTGATGCCCTGGGGACATCACCGCTGACGGAAGAGGTCTTGGACGCCGGCCGCGGCACGGGGCCAGGGTGGAGGAGCGGCGGAATCCCCCGCCGCCATCGACAAGGACCGTGAGAGCGATGTAGATCTTCATCACAGGTGGCTCCGGCTACATCGGCCGCTCCACCATCCGGGCACTGACCGGGCACGGCATCGGCGTGACGGCGCTGGCGCGCAGCGAGCACGCGGCGCGCACCGTGTCGGACCTTGGTGCCATTCCGGTTGCGGGGGCGCTCACCGACACCGATGTCCTCCATGAGGCGGCCCGCGGGGCCGACGGGGTCATCCACCTCGGGGTGGACTACGCCGAGGGCGCCGCGGACGTCGACCGCGCAGCGGCGGAGGCACTGCAGGACGGTGTGGGAAGCTGCCCCTATGTGCACACGGGCGGGGTGTGGGTGTACGGCGACACCGACGGGGTCGTCGACGAGGACGCCCCGCTGAGCCCGCCGCGCATCACCGCTTGGCGGCTGGAGAACGAGAAGCGGGTGCTCGCCCGGGCCGCCACCGGAGAGCACCCGGTGGTGGTGATGCCAGGGCTGGTCTACGGCCGCTCCGGCGGACTGGTGCAGTCGTTCTTCGTCGAGCCGGGGCGCACCGCAGGTGCCGTGCCCTGCATCGGGGACGGCTCCAACCACTGGGCGCTGGTCCACGTCGACGACATCGCCGAGCTGTACGTCCTGGCCCTGAACGCCCCGGCCGGTTCCGTTTACGCCGGGGTCAGCGGCCAGAACCTTCCGCTGACCTACGTCACCCGAGCCCTCAGCCACGCCGCCGGATGCCCAGGCAGGATCGACTCGCTGACCCTCGAGGAGGCCGTGCAGCGCATGGGCCCGATCGCCGAGGCATTCGCCCTCGACCAGCAGTTCAGCGGCGCCCGGGCGCGCCGCGAGCTCGGCTGGACGCCCACCCGTCTCGAAGCCCTGGCCGAACTCGCCCAGGGCTGAACACCAGGGAAAGGGGTGCCCGCCGCATCGGGAAGGCGGTGCTGAATGCGGGGCCTGGAAGCCATCGTGGTAATTCTCGCGGCCGTGCTGGCCATGCAAATCACCGACTTCTGGGAGGTGAGCACCTTCATCCTCAACAGTGCCCTGTTCGTCCTGGTGGGCATCCAGACACCCGCCATCGTGAGCGTGATCAGCTTCGTCTCCCTGGGACACGCCGTGGTCACCGCGTTGCTGGTCGGCGGCGTGGTGATCGCCACTCGCCTGCTGTGGTTGTACTCGGTGCCCTACCTCCTCCGCGCCGTCGACCGCCGCCCGTCCAGCGCACGCTGCGCTCCGGCGCCCGGGAACGGTTCCCTGTCGCCTGGAGCGGGGTGCGCGGGGCCGTGTCGCTGGCGGCCGCCCTCGGTGTCCCGACCACCATGGCCGCGGGCCGGCCGCTTGGGTGACACGGCCTGCTGGTGTTCACCGCCGTGGCCGTCATCCTGGTCACGCTGGTCGTCCAGGGCACGACCATGCCCGCGGTGATCCGTTGGGCCGGACTGCGCGGCGATCCCGACGAGACCACCGAGGAATGCCGCGCCCATCGCCAGATCGTCAATGCCGCGCTGGAAGTCCTTCCCGACTACCCCGACCGCCTGGATACGCCGCCGGAGACCACCGACGCCATCCTGAGCGAACTGCGCCAGTACGCAGCCGAGGACGCAGGACCGCCCGACACCGGGCCCGGCGTGCGGACCGGGCTCGAACTGCGCCGCACCCTGATCGGCGTCAAACGCAGCGCCCTGATCCGCCTGCGCGACCAGCGCATCATTGACGACATCGTCCTGCGCCGGCTGCAGTCGGTCCTGGACAGCGAGGAAATCAGGATCGAGCTGGCCCTGCGTGCCTTCACCGGCCGTCCGCCCTCACCACCGGCCGGCGGCACGGCCGATCCGCGCGGCAGGGCGCAGGGGGAGTGAGCGACCGCGTCCGGTCCTGGGATGTGATCTTCCGCCGGCAGGCAGCCGCGTCGCGGCACTGTGTCCGTGCGGCCCTCCCAGGTACGGTCGGCCGCCCGGCTGCGTCCGCCCGCTCGCATGAAGCCGTCGGAAGGTACTTGGAGGTCCCGTCTGTGTGAGCATCGCTAGAAAATCCACCTCCGGCGATACGGGAGAGGTCGCGGGCCGTCGACGTCCTGGTGCTGTCGATCTGCCATTCCTCTGCAACGCGCTCTTCGCTCTCCAGACCCACAAGGTCGAATGAACTACCAAGTGGGGCGAACGGGTATCACTGGGGAAAATCGCAGATCCTCATCAGTCTCCGCCACTCCGGGCCGTGGGACCGCGGGCTCCTCCCGCCCAGGGCGGACGTCACTGGTCGCCGGGGCGGCGCGGTGCTGTCATGGGTGGGGGAGAGGGCGTGGACGAGCCGACAGAGACGCGGAGGCCGGCGCGCCGCGTGTCGTCCGCCCGGGCGGTCCGACCGCGGCCGCCCCGTCGCACAGCGGAGGAGGCCGATGCCATGCTGCACCGCCGCACGGTCGGTGACGTGATGGCCGAGGAGGTCGTCACCTTCCGCCCCGACACGCCGTTCCACGAGGTCGCCGCCCTGCTGGATGCGAACGACATCGCCGCGGCCCCGGTCGTCGACGACGACGGCGCCCCCGTCGGCGTCGTGTCCGCCTCTGACGTGCTGCGGCACGAGACCGGTATGCCTGATCCGCGGGGGCAGGACGGGGACGACGAGCGCGCCTGGGGCAAGGCCCGGGCCCGGACCGCGGGCGCGCTCATGAGCAGCCCCGTCTTCACCGCCCGCGCCGACT
>NZ_RJVR01000210.1 GCF_003999195.1 Streptomyces soli | reverse complement strand
TGGCTCTCGCCTGGCGGCGTTGTCGTCGGTCGACGACGTCCCCCAGCCTGGCGGCTGGGTGGGGGTCCTCCCCCCGGACGGAGTCTGGGGGAGAGTGCCCCTACCGCCTTGCCAGACTCGGCCCTCGACATGCGGGCGCCTTCACGCTGAAGCTCGTCGACCACGGGTGGAGCGACCTGGACGAGGCCACCGTCTCCACCTACACCGTCCCCGCCTCGCTCCTCGCCAAGAAGCTCACCGTCACCGTCACGGCCCGCCGTACCGGCTACGCCGACGGCACCGCGACCTCCTCGGCGATCACCGTCGCCAAGGGCGTCGCTCCCAAGGCCACCAAGCTGCCGGCGATCACCGGCACGGCCAAGGTGGGCCGTACGCTCACCGCCTCGCACGGCACGTGGACGCCCAGCCCGACCTCGTACACCTACCAGTGGTACGCCAACGGCAAGGCGATCAAGGGAGCCACCGAGGCCAAGCTGCTCCTCAAGTCCGCGTAGCGCGGGAAGAAGATCACCATCAAGGTCACCGCCCACCGCACGGGCTACGCCAACGGCACGGTGGTCAGCAAAGCGACCAAGGCCGTAGCCCGCTGACGCTCCCTATCGGCAAACCCTGCACATCGTGCACACACGAGACGCCCAGCAACTTGACAGAATCCCAATTCGCCAAGTGGTCGGAAACTTAATGCGGGTATGTCCGATCGGGATCAGCGGCGGGAACCTGCTCAGATTAATTGACTGTTGAGACCACGTGAAGAAGGCGTCGGGGTCCCGTGGACAATTGCGTGCAGGTGCCTTGCGGCAGCCAAGCGGTGGTGCTGATCCTGCGATCGGTGGGTGGACGGGTGGCCTGTTGAGGTGGTTGCATCGTGCCCCGGACGGGAGTTGTCCCGGTTTTTCGGGAATCAGGCGACCGTCTGACCGGCCGGATCGGGGATTACCCCCGAGCCGGCCGACGCTATTCGGAACACCAAAGCCATGAAGGGAATCGCAATTCATGCGTAGCTTCACTCCTCAGGTCGAGACCCGCGAAATTGCCGACGCCGACCTGGACAATGTCGCCGGCGGTATCACCATTTCCGGCGGTGCCACCACCGGCCTCGTCGGCATTGCCGGCGGCGTTTCCGTCGACGGTCTCGACGAGACCCTCGGTGCCGTCGCGCCCGCTCTGTCCCTTCCGCAGCTCGCCGGCGGCGTCACTCTCTGACGGCGGCATTTGCTGCGAGGCTTCACAGCATGCATGGACCCCGGAACCCCTCCCTCCGGGGTCCATGCATGTTGTCGGCCGCTGCGCAAAGAATCATGCAAGCAGCGCAAAAAACTTACATAGCGTCGCCACTTCAGTAGCAGCTCCAAGAAAACATCTCGCAGAAGCCTTGTGGATCGGCGTGGCGGGTCCTTACTGTCGCCTCACCTCACGACGTCCGCTCCGCCTCGAACGTCCCGGGCGGTCGCGCCTTACGAGAGAAGCGAGTTGGGGATGGCACGGAGCAGCAGCAGGAGAGCGTGGCGAAGAACCGTGGCCGTGGTCGCGGTGACGGCTGGGATCGGCCTCGGGCTCGGTGGTACGGCTCAGGCCGGCGCGGAGAAGGCGGCGGGGGCCGTCGTGACGCGGGCGGGGCTGGATCCGGCGCTGGTGGCGGGGAAAGGGGCCGACCTCGGGTTCGCCGAGCAGGAGGCGGAGAACGCCGCGACGAACGGGAAGGTCATCGGGCCGGACCGGAGCGCGTACACGCTGCCTGCGGAGGCGTCCGGGCGGAAGGCGGTGACGCTGGAGCGGGGACAGTACGTGGAGTTCACCCTGCCGAGCGCCGCCAACGCGATCACTGTGCGGTACAGCATTCCGGACGGGCCGAACGGGGGCGGCATCACAGCGCCGCTCGACGTGACGGTGAACGGGGGCGCCCGGAAGACGATGACCCTGACCTCGCAGTACGCGTGGCTGTACAACCAGTATCCGTTCTCCAACGACCCCAACGCCGGGCTGCTGCACGACGACTGGTGGATCACCGAGTGCGGCTGCGTGCCCAGCGCCACCACGCCGGCGCCGGTGATCTCCAAGCCGTTCCGGCCGAACCACTTCTACGACGAGCAGCGTCTGCTGCTGGGCAGGACGTACAAGGCGGGTGACACCGTCCGGCTGGCGGTCCCGACGCGCGCGGGGGCCGTGTCGACGACCGTCGATCTGCTCGACTCGCAGCTGGTCGCCGCCCCGCACGTCGATCTCGCCGCGGCGAACGTACTCGCCTTCGGCGCCGATCCGACCGGGCGGCGGGACTCTGCCGGGGCGATCGACAAGGCCATCGCCTTCGCGCGGCGCGGGCACCGATCGGTCTACATCCCGCCGGGCACGTACCAGGTGAACCGGCACATCGTCGTGGACGACGTGACGATCGAGGGCGCCGGCAGCTGGTACACGATCATCAAGGGCCACCAGGTCACGCTCGACGCCCCAGCCCCCGACGGCTCGGTGCACACCGGCGTCGGCTTCTACGGCAAGGACGCGTCGGCCGGTGGCAGCCACAACGTCCACCTGTCCGGCTTCGCGATCGAGGGTGACGTCCGCGAGCGGATCGACACCGACCAGGTCAACGGCATCGGCGGGGCGCTCAGCGACTCGACGATCGAGGGCCTCTACATCCACCACACCAAGGTCGGCATGTGGTTCGACGGGCCCATGTCGAACCTGCGGATCACCGACAACGTCATCACCGACCAGATCGCCGACGGCCTCAACTTCCACACCGGCGTGACCGATTCGGTCGTACGCAACAACTTCGTCCGCAACTCCGGCGACGACGGACTGGCCATGTGGTCGGAGAAGACCGGCAACGCCCGCAACACCTTCGACCACAACACCGTCCAGACGCCGGTGCTCGCCAACGGCATCGCCATCTACGGCGGCACCGACAACACGGTCTCCGCCAACCTCATCGCCGACCCGATCCGCGAGGGCAGCGCCCTGCACGTGGGCTCCCGCTTCGGCGCCGAGCCGTTCACCGGGCATCTGTGGATCACCGGCAACACCACCGTACGGGCCGGAACCTACGAGCTGAACTGGAAGATCGGCCTCGGGGCCATCTGGTTCTACGCCCTGGAGAAGAACATCGACGCGGACATCCGCGTGACCGGTGACACCTACCTCGACAACACCTACAACGCCATCATGCTGGTCACCGACTGGCCGGTGAAGGACACGTACTCGGTCACCAACGTCCACTTCAAGGACATCAAGGTCGACGGCACCGGCACCTCTGTCGTCAGCGCCCGGACCGCCGGATCGGCGACCTTCGACAACGTCGACGCCCGCAATGTCGGCGCGGTCGGCGTCAACAACTGCGGATCGTTCAACTTCCCCGCCACCGGCTCCGAATTCTCCCTCACCGACCTCGGCGGCAACGACGGCGGCGGCACCACCGGCCCCTGGCTTGCCCCCTGGGAGCTCCCCAACACCATCACCTGCGACGACCGCCCGCCGGTCGTCGCGCCTCCGGCGCCGTCCCCCTGGTAACACCCACCCCGACACAGGCCCCGGGGCCGCCCGCGAAGGCTGCGGGCGGCCCCGTTCCTGATCCGGCTGCCTTGATCCGCCGGCGTCTGACAGCGCGCGCGGCCGGAGGCGGACTGGTGCGAGGTCGCGCCGGGAGTCAGGATGATCCTCATGCCTGAGTCAACTGCCTTCCACGACCTGGGGGCGTTCGTCGCGCTGCCCCGGGTGTCATCGCTGGCCCTGTCACCGGACGGAACCCGACTGGTGACGGTGGTTCAGGAACTGTCCGCCGACCGCACCAGGTTTGTCGGGGCGCTGTGGGACGTCGACCCGTCCGGGGAGCGCCCGGCACGGCGGCTGACGCGCTCCGGGCGCGGGGAGTCCGCCCCTGGGTTCCTGCCCGACGGCACGCTGCTCTTCCTCTCCTCGCGCCCGATCGCCGACCCCGGGGAGGGGGAGGACGACAAGCGGGAGGCGGCGCTGTGGAGCCTGCCGGCGGGTGGCGGTGAGGCCGAGCAGCTGCTGGCCAGGCCCGGGGGGATCGACGAGTACGCGACCGCCGCCGGGGCGTCACGGATCGCGCTGGCGGCGTCCGTGCTGCCCGGCGCGGCAAACCCTGAGCAGGACGCGGAGTTGCGCGAGGCCCGCCAGAAGGCCAAGGTGTCGGCGATCCTGCACGAGGCGGTGCCGGTGAGGTACTGGGACCACGACCTCGGGCCCGGCGTCCCGAGGGTGTTCAGCGTCCAGGACGCCGCCGCCGACGAGCCCGTCGTGGTGGACTGCGGCGCGCGCCGGATCGGAGCGTACGAGGGGATCGCGGTCTCCCCCGACGGCTCGCTGACCGCCTACACCGCGGGCGTGGGCACGCTCCCCGACGAGATCCGCGCCGCGATCGTGGTCGCGGACGCCGCCACGGGCAAGCAGCTGCGGGTGCTGGAGGCCCCCGACGCCGAGTTCGCCGCACCGGCCTTCACCCCGGACGGCCGCCACCTGGTCTGCGTCCGCGATCGCCGGATCACCTGGGACGAGCCGGGTGACGTCACGCTGTGGCTCGCGGACGCCACCGACGACCAGGACCTTGGACGCGACCTGCTGCCCGGTTTCGACCAGTGGCCTGGTGGCCCGGTCGTCTCCCCGGTCCCCGGCGAGGACGGCACGCCGGTGGTCTGGTTCACCGCCGACGAAGCCGGGCACGCCCCGGTCTTCCGGCTCTCCACCGGTACCGGCGAGGTGGTCAGGCTCACCGCGTCCGGCGCCTACTCCAACGTGGTCGTGAGCCCGGACGGCCGCACCCTGTACGCCCTGCGCTCGGCGGTGGACAGCCCGCCGACCCCCGTACGCCTCGAGGCCGCGACGCCCGACCAGCAGCCGGTGCCGCTGCTGTCCCCTGGCCAGGTGGGCGAGTTGTCCGGCAGCCTCACCGAGGTGCACACCACCGCCGAGGACGGTACGGCGCTGCGCGCCTGGCTCGTACTGCCGCGCGACGCCTCCGCCGCGACCCCCGCGCCACTCCTGCTGTGGGTGCACGGCGGCCCGCAGACCAGCTGGAACGCCTGGCACTGGCGCTGGAATCCCTGGGTTGCCGCAGCCGCCGGCTACGCGGTCCTGCTGCCGGACCCGGCGCTTTCCACCGGCTACGGCCAGCGGATGCACGAGCGCGGCTGGGCCCACTGGGGCGGAGCCCCGTACGAGGACGTGATGGCACTGACCGACACCGCCCTGCGGCGCGATGACCTCGACAGCGAGCGCACAGCCATGATGGGCGGCTCGTACGGCGGCTACATGGCCAACTGGATCGCCACCCAGACCGACCGCTTCAAGGCGATCGTCACCCACGCCAGCCTGTGGAACATGTACAGCTTCGCCGGCGTCACCGACTTCCCGGCCTACTGGATGCGCCGGCAGGGCGACCCGCTGGTGCGCACCGACCGGTACGAGCTCGAGTCCCCGCACCTTCGGGCCGCCAAAATCACCACACCGATGCTGGTCATCCACGGCGACAAGGACTACCGCGTACCGATCGGCGAGGCCCTGGCCCTCTGGAACGACCTGGCGCGGTTCGAAGTCCCGGCCAAATTCCTGTACTTCCCGGACGAAGGCCACTGGATCCTCAAACCGAACAACGTCCGCCTCTGGTACGCCACCGTGCTGGGCTTCCTGGCCCACCACGTCCTGGGCGAGGAGTGGCAACGCCCCGAGCTGCTCTGACGACTGCCCGCTAAAGGGTGAGGTAGGGCCGGAGCTGGACAGGCGCGCGTCGCCTGGCCGTCCGGATCAGGATCCCCACCAGCACTGCGAGATCGGCCGCGCCCGCCGGATCGTCGACGTAGCGGATGGTCTGGAGGGGGCCCACCTCGCCCAGTACGACACCTTCCCGTGCCAGCACGAAGGTGAGCGTGAGCAGGGCTGCCCGTCCGTTGCCATCCGTGAAGGGGTGGAAGAACGCCACATCCAGGTAGGCCCTGGCCGCGCGGGCGGCCAGGGCCACACTCTGCTCGTCGCTGCCTCGCAGACAGCGGGTGAAGTCCTTCGCGGTGTGCGAGGTCAGGCGGTAGCGTTCGCGGCCGCCCTTCGCATAGGCGTCGCCCGACCGGCACCGGGCGCCCGCCCGGTGCCGGTCCTGCACGTGCCCTTCACACCAGCGCTCCCCCTGCCACCACCCCTCCATACGGGACAGCACAGGCGGCACGAACTCCTTGATCCGGGCGGTGACGTAGGCCTCCTCGGCCTCATCCCAGACGAAGGGGTGGCGTTTCGGGTCGACATCGTGCCAGGTCAGCGGGCGGTAGTTGGGCCGCCACCGCGCCAAGGTTTCGCCGCAGGAGCCGGCGGCGGACGAAGACCGCTGACATGACCGCCGACCGGCACGCGCCTTCCGTGAGTCAGGGCGTGCGCCCGATGAAGGCCAGCAAGCGAGCCTGTACGTCCGCGCTTTCGGGCACCTCGACCCGTGGGCCGTACTGCCCGCTTTTGCGGAGCAGGTCGTCGAGCGGCAGCATCCCCTCGAGCAACTGGGCGCACTTGACAGGATCGAGGCGCTCCTCCTGGCCGGTGGCCCGCGTCAGGTCCCAGGTGTGGAGGAAGACGTCGGTGGTGTAGAAGCGATCGACCGCCTGGTCCAGCGGGAGGTCTCCGATGTGCGGGTTCGACAGCACTTTCTCCGCCGTGGCCGGATCGTCGAGGAGTGCCTGAACCCCCTCGCTGTGCACCGTCCAGGCCGTCACCGGGTCGTCATCCACCGACGGCCCCTTCGGCAGCCCGACTCCGGCGCCGGACTTCAGGAAGTCCGGGAACCACTCGACAAGGTGACGCACCACGTCCCGGGCGACCCACCCGTCGCACGGTGCCGGGCTGTCCCACGCCTCTGGACGCACGCCGCGTACGCGGTCGGTGAATACCCGTGCGACGCTGCGGTGCTCATCGGCTGCACTCGTCATGTCCTCAAGCCTCCATCTCGGTACGTGAGCCGTCGTCGCCGCTCTGCCGGCCGCGAAGCAGCTCGTCAAGTCGCTCGTGGCCTTCGAGGACGCCACGTCCCATGCCGCTCGCGATCATCGCGTCGCGTGCCTCGAAGGAGCCCATCAGCGATGTGGTGGTGACCCGGGTGCGACCACCGAGGTCCGCGAAGACGGCCGTCTCCAGACTGACGCCGTCCGGGAAGCCCTCGAAGGTGAAGGTCTGCACGATGCGCTCGTCGGGGCGCACCTCGTGGAACACCCCGTGGAAGCCGTACTCGGTCCCGTCGTCCTCGCGATGCACATAGCGGTACGACCCACCGCTGCGCGCGTCGTACCGGTCGATCCACATGGTGAGCCGACGCGGGCCGAGCCACTGCACGACCAGATCAGGATCGGTGTACGCGCGGAACAGGCGCTCCGGCGGAGCGTCGAACTCCCGGGTGATCACGATGGTGGGCACAGCCGGGTCGGCCGCGATCTGCGTCTCATGGCGGTGATTCGTGCTGGAGGTGGTCATGATGCTGCTTCCTTCGTCGCAGTGCCCGTCACCGGCTCCTCGCCCATCCGCTCGAGGACGGCATCGAGACGGCGGAACCGGTCCTCCGCCTCGCGCCGGTATCGCTCTATCCACTTCGTCATGAGGTCGAATACCTCCGCCTCGAGGTGGCAGGGCCGTCGCTGAGCGTCCCTGCTGCGACTGACCAGACCGGCGTCTTCCAGGACCCTGATGTGCTTGGACACGGCCTGCAGGGTGACGTCGTACGGCTCGGCCAGTTCGTTGACCGTGGCGTCACCGGCGGCCAGCCGGGCCACGATGTCGCGTCGGATCGGGTCGGCCAGAGCGGAGAACACCCGGGACAGCCCGTCGTCGCTCATCCCGCACCTCGCATCCTCAACTGATTGGTTGAATACAACCTACGCTTGAGACCTGGCGTGGTCAACCGTCCGGTTTAATACCCGGCTGCCGGACCGGAGGACTAACGGGGCTTCGCCCGTACGTGCATGCGCTCACCCTGTCTCCCGAAGAGGCTGAGGATCTCCACGGGCTCCGCGTCCGCGCTGTTGAACCAGTGCGGCAGCCGGGTGTCGCACTCGGCGGCCTCGCCCGGCCCGAGCACGAGGTCGTGGTCCGCCAGCACCAGCCGCAGCCGGCCGTTCGGCACGTGCAGCCACCCATAGCCCTCATGCGTACGCGGATCGGGTTCCGCACCACGGTCCGGGATGATCATCTTGTACGCCTGGCGCGGACCAGGGCTACGGGTCAGCGCCACCACGGTGCCACCCGGCGTCTTGCGCGGTGCCAGCCGCACCCGGGGGGTCGCCCACCTCGGGCGCGCCGACCAGCTCGTCCAGTGGCACCTGATAGGCCCCGGCGAGCGGCAGCAGCACGCCGGACCGCTCGGCTTCTGGCCGGATGTTGTCGACGACGCGGCTCACCACGTCGGGCGGATCGAAGAGGACCGGATCGACAACGGTGTGCTGGGAGCGGGCCAGGGTGAGCAGACCGTCGATATCCCTTTCGTGCCGGGAGTTGACCTCCAGCAGGGTCTCGCCCAGCCGGGCCACCTCCGGCGGGGAATCGGGCCGCCCCAGGGCGACCTCGATCAGAGTTCGGTTGATCACGAGGGGAGTCTTCAACTCATGGGAGGCGTTCGCGACGAGGCGCCGCTGCCCGTCGAAGGCGGAATCCAGACGGGACAGCATGTCGTCGATCCGGCTGCAGTTCCTCGCCGAGTCCCTTCTCCTGGCCGCGCTGGGCGGCGTACTTCTCGGCATCGGGGTGGCGACGGCCTACGCGTCCACGCAGCACTGGCCGACGGTCGTCCCCCCGTGGGCCATGGTCGGCGGCGTCGGAGCGACGCTGCTGATCGGCGCCACCGCCGGCCTCTACCCAGCGGTGCGGGCGTCGCGGCTGTCGCCCACGGAGGCTCTGGCGTAGCGGTGACGCGACGGGACCGCCGGTGACCTGCTGCTCGCCGGCGGATCGGGCCATCTGGAGAGGCGGCGATCAGGTTGGCGCGGCTCCCGGAGCCGGCCGACATCAAGCCACATGAGATTCTCATCTAAACGCCTCAGGGGGTGGACGGGAGAACAGGACGTGCGAAACGCGGACAACGCGGACAGCCTGGCAAGGGTGAATGCTGCCGACAAGGACGGGGCACATGTCGGGCGGATCGGCCGTTCGCCGCTGCGGTGGCACCTCGCACTCCTCACCGTGTGGACGCTGGCCTGGTTCATCGCGGCCGAACGCCACGGCGGCGTGTCATGGCACTACATCAAGAACGGTGAACAACTACTCTTCGGCCAAGTGCCCGGCGGCGGCCTCGCGCTCTACGTCAACCACCCCGAGCTGCAGATAGGCCCCGTCAGTTTCCTCGTCGCGGGCTTGTTCGCGCCTTTCCCCGCAGGCCTCGGCGAGAAGCTTGCCGAGGCCACCATGTCCGGTCTCGGCCTCTATATGCTCGTGCTCATTGGGCGCACCGCCGCCGAGCACTACCGTGGCTCCGGCCTCAACCACAAGCGTCTGCAGCAGCGCGTGCTCATCGCGGGGCTCGCCTTCATCCCGATGTGGGTCGAGGTCTCGGTGCGGTTCGCCCACCTCGACGACGTGCTGGCGCTCTTCTTCACCACGCTCGCCGTGCGCTCCCTCGTCCGCGGCAACGCCACCGCACTCGGCGTCATCCTCGCCCTCGCGGTGGACTCCAAACCCTGGGCCGTCGCGTTCCTGCCGCTGCTGCTCGCGCTGCCCAAATCGACCTGGCTGCGCTCCTGCGCGGTCGTGGTCGGCGTGGTCGCCGTCGCGTGGCTGCCGTTCTATCTGACGCACATGAACACCATGAACGCGGCGCACTTCACGATCCCTAACCAGGCCGCGTCCTCGCTGCGCTGGTTCGGCGCGACCGGTTCCGTCACGCCCTGGTGGGACCGTCCTGCCCAGATGGCGCTCGGCCTCGGCCTCGGAGCGTGGGCGGTACGCAGGGGCCGCTGGCCCGCCATGGTTCTCCTCGCGGCGGACGCGCGCATCGTGCTCGACCCGAGCGTCTACACGTACTACAACGCCTCGATACTGCTGGGCACGGTGATCTGGGACGCGATAGGGCAGCGCCGCCTTGTGCCGTGGGTGAGCTGGATAGCCTTGATCACTCTCTACGGCAGCGCCCTTTTCGTACCGTCCGACTCGACGCGCGGGCTGATACGCCTGGCCTTCGCCGTCGGCTCCGCCGCCTACGTGCTGTTCTCGCCGGTGCGGCCGCCACGACGGGGCCGCCTGGTTCGCACCGCGGATACGTCCGCGCATGTCCCGGCCCAGGCCACCGGCGTCCACGACCGGCCGCATCAGACCCGGGCGGCCTGACAGCACCCGCCGCGACGCCAGCCCGTCGCCTTTCGAGGCCGGATGGGATCCTGACCTGCGAAAACGGCTACATGTGCATGACTGCGTGGTTCCGCGGAACTGACTGCCGTCGACCGTGTGCCCCGCCCTGTCCGGCACGGAGCCATACGATGACCTGGGCTGAGCCCGTCGGTCTTCGTGAGCTCTGTCTACGCGAGGGGGTCTATGCCGCCGTGGTTGTCCACGGGGGCGCACTCCGACGTGCGCCTCCCGCGGCCGGCCCGGCTCAGACGGCGAGGTCCGCCGGTCACCCGGCCCGGCCGTGCTCCGGGCGCTGATCCTGGTCCTCGGTGGGCGGACCGCCGCGGTACCGGACTGCCTCGCGCACGACGCACGCACCCAGCGGCCCGAATAGCGCGTACGGAAGGAGTGCTCCGAGCGGCTCAGGAATATCGTGGAGATATGTCCGTTTACGTGAAACTGGTTCACGAGGCCCTGGAGCCCGCGGAGCCATCCCGCGGGCCACTGGACATGCAGTACGAAGACAAGCCCGGGACCGTTACCTACGAGTACGACCTGCACCCGAGCGGGGCGTTGCGGATCCTGCGCGTCTCCGAGAACGCCCCCCACGTCGTCGAAGGATTCTTCGGGCCCGGAGCCTGGCTCCAGGTCTCCGGCAGATACCTGCGAAAGGGTCCCGAGTACTGATGGGCAGGCGCTGGGTAGCGAGCAGAGGGGGGTGACGGTGTTCGAAGCCGGCGATATCCGAGAGTGGGGGGCATGCGGTCGTCGACGCGGGCGTCCGCAAGGCCGGCACGCTCGAGGCGGTCCTACTGCTGCTCCTCGTAGCGGTTGCCCTGGGCATCCGTGGGCGCGGTCGTCTTCATCGCTGCCATCCTCCTGGCGGGCGTACGGCTTCGGTGAAGCGCCAGAAGCCCCGGTCGCTGAGGCCGGCTGGTCGACCGTGGGATAGCGTCGACCGTAGGGCAGCGAGGCGGCGCAATCAGGCTGGCGACGCAGACCCCAAACGGCCCCGGCGCATTCACGCAGTCACACCGAGGCCGTCCCTTCCGGGCCGTTCCACGTGAGAGTGGACGACCCACTTTCCAGGCTACCGCTCCAGGCCGCGCTTGCCGCTCGGCGGTCAGGCAGCTTGCGGCGGCGTCATCATCAGGCCACTTCCGCGCCGACTCGCCTTCGATTCCGTCGCGCCTCCTCGCGGAAACGCTCCGTACCCACCACATCGCCCGCACGGCATCCCGGCCGGAGGACCGCACCGTCATCGTCGTTGGCGGGAGCCTGGACGTCCCTTCCGGTTCCGTCGGCCGACTCCTGGCGGGACATCGCTGTAGTGGAATGCCGTGATCCTCTCGTCGTGCTGCGTGTTGAGCCGATGGATCAGGAACATTCCCGCGATGACGATAGTGATGATCACAGCCACGGTGATGACGGTCTCCACGTCCTCACCTCCCGCGGGCTGAGGCCGGCAACCCGACCGGGTTCCTGACCTCCGAGGCGGCGCCGCCTTCCGTCTCCCACTCCTCCTCCCTGCTCCGCGCCTCGCTCGCGTCACGGGTGTCCTCGCTTGCCCTCAGCCCGCTTGCGCTGACGAGGCCGCCGGGGGTGGCTGCGGCGGACATCAGCCGGGCGGCGGCAGCCGCACCGGTCTCCGGCGGGATCACCAGCAGGTCCCATCGGCCCAGGAGACCTGGAACCGACCCCGCCGGGGTCAGGGACAGGCGGGCCGGTGGCGAGGGTACGCGCTCATCAATGGCTGTACGGTCGATCGTCGCGGTCATGGCGCGGACCCGTCCCCGGGCTCGTCTCCGACGTCCCGGAATTGTTGCTCACCGCGAACGACACCGGCGTGGGAGCCGATGTCCGAAGTACTCCCGGTCCTTCGACTCTACTCCGGTCGGCAGTCCATGAATGGGCGCGTGACCAGGTACTTTCCCGGGAGGACGGGTGTCAGTGCGCCGGTGCGGCGCGTCCGCGTGCCAGACGCGGAGTACGGTGAAATGACAGGTCACTTCGTTTGGCGGGCGCACTCCCCGCAGACGGGCGAACACATGATGGCCGACTCCGATACTCCCCACGTCCCCCAGCTTCTGCCGGACGCGATCCACCAGGCCGTGAAACCCGGGACGGCTCTGTTGAGGCTGGAGACAAGACATGCCCGTGGGGGAATTCTCGACGGCGCCTGGTGGCCGCGTTCTCGCGACATGGCCACCGAGCTTTCCGGCCTGATCGCCGCGCTGTCCGAGTATCTCGGCCCCGTCACCCGTGTCGGCCTGGACGCCGGCGCCTGGGAGGAACTGCCGACACGTCTGATCGTCGACGACCGGGTCGTGCATATCGACTCATTCCCAGTCGGTGACGACACTGTCCTCCTCACCCGAGGCGATCGGGACCACTACTCCCTGCTGGTGGTCCCGCCGCACGCGGCGCCCGACGCGGCACGCGCTGCAATGGCCAGGGCCGTCCGGGCCGACAACGTCACCGAGGCCGAACAGATCCTCATCGACACCGGCACTCATCGAGCACGCCCGATTCCCGCCGAAGAGCCTCGCGCGGGCCAAGGGCGCCGCGAACGGTGAGGAAGCCTTCGCGGCCTCGACGCCACCGCCACCAGCGCGGTCACGGTCTACCCGGACGGCACCAGCCGCCCGACCGCGTCCAACCTCGACTTCCGGGCCGGGCAGGTCAACCCCAACCTGGTCACGGTCCGGGTGGGCAAGGACGGCTACGTCGACCTCTACAACGCCCACGGCCATGTGGACCTCATCGCCGACGTGGAGGGCTACTACACGACCACGCCCAGTACGACCGACGAACGGCTGAGCAGCCTCGCCGCGGTCACTCCCACCCGGGTGCTGGACACCCGATCCGGCGTCGGCGCCCACAAGTGCAAGGTCGGGCCCGGCAGCGTCACGACCGTCACCCTTGCGAAGGCGAAGGGCCTGGCCGCGATCGGCGCCGTCCTCGACGTCACCGTGACCGGTGGCACCAAGAACGGCGTGGCGGAGCTGCCCTATGGCTCGACTTGTTCGCGGCAGCGTGCGCGACTGCTCTTGTGCGCCTACGTTGCCGTCAGCTGCTGCCGTCGCCTTCGC
>NZ_RJVR01000044.1 GCF_003999195.1 Streptomyces soli | reverse complement strand
TCCACCTGACTCCCATGGAGCCAGACTGATCACTTGATCACGGAAGGGGTCACTTTTCATCGACCGAAAGGGGGTCACGGTTCACGGAACGACGACAGTTGGACCCGCACGCGCAGCGCCCGGCAGGGAAGCCGCTGCCCCGCCACTCCCTCTGCACACGCCATCGCTGGCCTGCATCATTCACCCGGATGGGCTAATCGGGATCACCGGGAGGCGCGCCGCCTATCCCCGGGAAGCCCGCCGTCACAGGGATCCGCCGGTTTTCGCCGAATGCGCTCGTTGCGCGAACCCGGTGTTGGTTCCCGCAGGATGGAGCAGGGGCGCCGGCCGCGAGGACGTGTCCGGCGGGCGCCCCCCTCATACCGCCCGACACTCTCAAGGGACCTTGCCATGACAGTGACGACGGATGTGCTCGTACCGGCGTTGGAGGACGTGCGCGGGGCCCATGCCGCGGTCGTCGACCGATTCTGGTCGGTCACTCCTGCCGGTGCGGAGCGCCACGTCGCCGATGTGCAGGACCACATCGCAGGTATCGACCGCCATGTGCGTGAACTGCGCCCTGGCCGCCCGCTGCGGGACACTGCCGAACTGGTCCGGATCGTCGCCGAAGGGGCCGTCCGCACGTGCGTGCTGCCGCTCCAGGTCGGGGCGATGATCGCTGACGGGATCCTGCGCGGTCCCCGGCGAGTCGACGAACGCCGGCTGCTGAAGGACGCCGAGGACGAGTACGCGATTGCGGCCCGGGCACTGGCTGCCTGCCGCGTCGGGCAGAGCATCGCCGAACAGGCCCACGACCAGGCCGCCGTCGACCTGCTGGCCTCACTGCGCCGCCAGGACGAGCAGCTGCTGGAAGCTCTGGAGGACAGCCTCGCCGAACATGCCCGGACGGTAGCGACGACCACCGGCGGCCGCCCGGCACCCACCGACGGCGGCGGGCTGGCCGGCGCCGCCGTGCGCGCGGTGCGCACCACCGTCGACCGGATCGGCAAGGCCGCCCGCAGCGGCGGACAACAGACCGGCCGCGCGACCGTCGGCGCGGTCCGCCGGGTGCCCGGCGGACCGCGGATGGCCGAGGAAGTCCGGGGCGCCGTCACCCGGGAGGAGGACCTGCCGGTTCCCGGCTACGGCCGGCTCCCCGTCACCGACATCGTCCAGCGGCTGCGCATGCTCTCCCAACGCGATCTGACCGTGGTCGAGGGTTACGAGCGCGCCCACGCCGACCGGCCCATGGTCCTGAACGCCATCGAGTATTTGCGCGGCGGCGAGCCGTGGGACGACTACGACGCCATGACCCCAGACCAGATCAACGGCCAACTGCAGGCCGCCAGTCCAGCCGTGGCCCGGCAGGTCGTGGAGTACGAACAGCGCCACCGGCGGCGCGAGGCGGTCATCACCGCCGCCAAGCAGCACACCACCACCTGAATGACACCAAGGAGGGACCGCCATGACCAGCAGCACCGAAACCGGCGAGGTCAGCGGCACCAAGGACAAGGACTACAACCTCATCTGGTACATCGACGCGTGCCTGAGCAACGCACTGCGCATGAAGACCTACGTCCAGGACGCGGAACGCGAGAACGACACCGAACTCGCGGAGCTGTTCCGCAAGGCACAGGCCGACAGCCGCAAAGGCGCGGAACTGGGCAAGCAGCTGCTCCGGAGCAGGCTGGGCGGCTGAGCGATGGGCGGATGTCGCCGGCGGGATCCCCGTTCCCGGACACCACCGTCGCCGACCCCCTTGGACCCGCTCATCAGAGAGTTCGACGACCTGTTCGGCCGTATCGGGAATCTGCTGGAATCCACGGTCGGCGGGACCCTGGCACCACTGGCCGAGGGGGCGTGGCTGCCGCTGGCCGATGTGTCCGAGACCGCTCACCGCAGCCGGCCATGTGCGCCGTCTGCGATCCCCGAGTCCGACCACATCGGCACAGTACCCGCACGTAGCTCTGCCCGAGGGCGGCGCACTCCCGGACAAGAACAGTCGCCGCCCTCGGCTCTCCGTATCCCGACACGACTGGTCAGGAGAAGCGGCGCCAGCTGTCGTCCACGAGGTTCATCCCGGGTGCGCCGAGAGGCCCGCAGGTTAGCGACCGCCTCCATCGACGCCGGGTCCAGCCGTAGCGCCTCCAGAAGCAGTGCATCGCGCATGCGATCGTTCGCTGGCCGCCCTGCGCCGCAAGCCCCGCAGCGCCACCCTGGAGGACATGGCGCCCATGCCGAGGCGTGGATTCCTCGTCGACGAGGATGACTGACCTGGGACTCTCCACTGCGGCGCTGAGCGCCTCGGTTCCCCCTGCGCTGACGGATACGCGAACTGGGCAGCACCTTCGGGGTGCCTACGCGAACTGGGCAGCACCTTCGGGGTGCCTCTGGTCCCTGCGTGGTCACCGCCCACCAGGCGATGCTCGGCCGTCCGCTCCAGGAGCAGCCAACCTGAGCGCCGAGAGGCGCCGCGCACTTCGGCCTCGGGCGAATACGGCACTGGTCCCTCACAGGAACGGTTGCTCAGACGCGGCCCCGTGCACCCACCACCATGTCCGCCGATGCGTAACAGTCCTGTCACCCTGGGTGCCCAACTCCAGTAGAGACCGATATGGTCAGGTACGCGATCTATGGGGGGAACATGCGTACTCGCACCATCGCGGCCATCCTGCTTACCGCCGCACTGGCGCTCACCGCATGCAGCACTAGCGACGACGACGCCAAGCCAGCGGCCAGCGCGAGCCCGATCGACTACACCGGCGAAGATATTGCCTTCGGGAAGACGTACACCTGGCCGGACGGCCTGAAGGTCACGGTGGCCGAGGCGCGGATTTTCACCGACTTCACCGCCGATGAGGGTGCGGCCGATCCGAAGAGCTACGAGTTCCGGGCGAAGCTGCGGTTCACCAATGGTGGCAAGGCGGCGGTCGACCTGAGTGACATCTCGACCATCGTCATGGGTGTCACCAATGACGTCGTTACAGCCGCGCCCAGCGCCTTCCACAACGGGGCCGCGCCGCTTGAGGGCGCCTCGCGCCCGGTGTGACCGCGACGAAGACCGCCGATGCTGTGATCGCCCGGAAGTACGGCCGGAAGATCTTCATCCTCGTCCAGCGGGCTAGTAGCACATTGTCACCCGAGTTCATCGGCAGCATCGTCGGATAGGCCCGGGCAAGCAGAATGGCCTCCCACCGCCGCGAGGCGGTGGGGGGCCAACTACTCATCTGGGATCAACTGGTAGATCACATGGGCACCCGGTTCGGCCGGCGTCGATGTTCACGAGAACGGGCAGCACCGAAGTGGCTCGGCAATGGGGCTCCCGGCAGCCGCCGCGCACGTGGGCCGCTGGGCCGCTGGGCGCAGCGAGCTGATGCGTGCTGCCTACCGAGAATCAGCGTCCGGCACCACCGCAACGGGCACACGGTGGTCCGACGCGCTCAGGTAGGGTGTCGCGACAGTTCAGAGGGGGAGTCGGACATGAAGTGGCAGGCACAGGAGGGCCTACAGGCGGTGGCAATATTGGGTTTGGTGGGGAGTTTCGTCATGGGATGCAGCGATTCCGTAACCGAGGATCGACCGGGCCGGCCCACAGTTTCTGCCTCGCCGTCGAATGAGTCCGTCTCGGCGAAGGCTCAGGCCGCTGAGAAGGTCAAGCTTGCCCTAGAGACGCGGATCTCGGCAGATGAGCAGCGGTTCGGATCTGGCACGCACTCTCCCTGTGGCAGATATGTCATGCATATGACATCATCGCCGAGTTGACACGACACGCACCACTAATTCATCGACAGGCCCGGTCAGAGCACTAGCGGCGGTTGCGCGGTCAGGACTTCTGGGTGCCGGGCGTTGGCGTTACGCAGTCTCGCGACGCTGAAACCTTCCCGGTCAGAGAGCTATACCGGTGGAGATCACTTATTCCTGGTTGCCGTATTCCTCCCCGATAGCCGCCCTGGTGAGGGTTCGGGCAGATGCGAATGAGCGTGCCGGTCAGGCGTTCGTGCGTGATAGGTGGTCAGGGAGGTCGGTGAGCCGTTCGATGCGGAGCACCGTCTCGTCTGCCGTCGGCGATGGTCCACCGGTGACGAAGTCGATGCCGCGGTCCAGCCAGATGCCGGTGAGCCCGGCGAGGGCGGCCGCGTTCACGTCGCTTTCCAGCATGTCGCCCACGTTGACCGCCTGCGCGGGGTCCGTCCGCATCCGCCGGCAGGCGGTGGCGTAGGCGACGGGCTTGGCCGCACCGAGCTCGGTCGGGGTCAGGACGGCCTCGAAGTACTCGAGGAGGCCGAAGCGGGCGAGCTTGGCGCGCTGCTGCTCGGGGTCCCCGTTGGTGAGAACAGCCAGACGCGGTCCTCGGGGAAGCAGTTTCAGGGTCTCCAGGCATGGCTGGACATCGGGATAGCACCGCCAGGACTCCTCGAACACGGTGAGGTAGCGCTCGGCGATCCAGGCGTCCAGAAGGCCGGGACATTCCGGAACCGGCTCTCCGAGCATCGGCAGGAAGGAACGGAGCCTGCGTCGATGGTGCTCAGCGAAGGAGCACTGACCGGCCAGGTACTCCCGCATGTGGCGCCCTTCCAGCCTCCACCACAACGTCACCAGCTCCTCCGGTGGAGCCGTCGCGTTCGGCGCGGCCTGGACGATCTGGCCGATCGCTTCCCAGACCGCGCTTCGATGATCGACCAGGGTGCCGTCCAGATCGAAGAAAACCACATCCGCCATAGGATGATCATCTCGTGGCGCTTGTCCCTGACGCCAGAGGGGTCGCAGCACCTTGGGGGTGCTCTCGTTACCTGTCGGAGTGCGGGTCTGTCGCGGGTAGTTCCACAGTGATGCGGATCCCGCCGGCGGAGCGCGGGGTGAGGGTGAGCGTTCCGTCGTGTGCCTGGGTGATGGTTTTGACGATTGCCAGGCCGAGGCCGACGCCTGCGAGGTCGGCGTGTATGCGCTCGGTGCCGCGCTGGAATGGCTCGGTGAGTGTCGAGACCAGCTGTGGGGTGAGCTTCTCGCCGGTGTTCTCGACAGTGAGCACCACACTGTTGGGGCGGACGCTGGTATTCACCCACACGATGCCCTGTTCAGGCAGGTTGTGGACGATCGCGTTCTGCACGAGGTTCATGGTCAGCTGCAGCAGGAGCGCGTGCGATCCGATCGTGGGGGTGATGTCGCCGCAGGTTTCGATGGTCACGCCATACTTTTCTGCCAGGGGGAGGAGTGTTTCGGTGGCTTCTTCCGCCATGAGGGACAGGTCGACGTGTTCTCGGGTGAAGGACCGCTGGTTGGCGCGGCTGAGCAGGAGCAATGCTTCAGTGAGGTCGATCGCCCGGGTGTTGACGGCGTGGAGGCGGTCGATGAGTTCGCCGGCGTCGTGGTTCGGATCGGCGCGGGCCACATCGAGAATTGCTTTCGCGACCGCGAGCGGGGTGCGCAACTCGTGCGAGGCGTTGGCTGCGAATCTCTGCTGTTCGGCGACGTGTGCTTCGAGCCGCTCGAGCATGCCGTCGAAGACGTCAGCGAGTTCGCGGAACTCATCCTTGCGGCCCGGTAGCCGGATCCGGTGGGAGAGCGATCCGGTCGAGGCCAGGCGGGTGGCGTCGGTGACGCGGGTCAGCGGGGCGAGCATCCGGCCGGCGAGCATCCACCCTCCCACGAGGCCGAGCACCAGCAGGAACGCCAACACTGCGGCTGCCCTCGGAGCGAAAACGTGCAGGAGGTTGGACCGGATGGGAAAAACCCCATTAGTGGTGGTGCCAGTGGAGCCGGGGACGATGAGCGCACGGTCGGGGACGTAACGCAGGAGGAACACCCACACCGCCGCGAACAGCAGGACGCCGGCAAACATGAGGAAACCGGCGTAGCTGAGGGTGAGTTTGAGGCGAACACTCAACCCAGGGGCTCTATCCACGGTCTCCTCCCTCACGTCCGGTGCCGGGTGCTGTGTCGATGCGGTAGCCGACGCCGGCCACGGTGGCGATCAGCCAGGGTTCGCCGAGGCGTTTGCGCAGCGCTGAGACCGTGATGCGCACGGCGTTGGTGAACGGATTGGCATTCTCATCCCACGCGCGTTCCAGGAGTTCTTCGGCGCTGACGACACCGCCTTCGGCGGCGACGAGGACTTCGAGCACGGCGAACTGTTTCCGGGTGAGCGCGACGTAGCGGCCGTCCCGGTAGACCTCTCTGCGGAACGGATCCAGACGCAGGCCTGCGATCTCTCGCACGGACGGTCTGCTGTGGGCGCGTCTGCGGTCGAGTGCTCTGAGCCGCATGACGAGCTCCCGGAGCTCGAACGGTTTGGTGAGGTAGTCGTCGGCGCCGAGCTCGAACCCGGTGGCCTTGTCGTCGAGCCGGTCGGCAGCAGTGAGCATGAGGATCGGCATGCCGCTGCCGGAGGCGACGATGCGTTTGGCGATCTCGTCACCGGACGGTCCGGGGATGTCGCGGTCGAGGACGGCGATGTCGTAGGCGGTGATGCTCAGCAGTTCCAGAGCGGTGTCGCCGTCACCTGCGATGTCGGCCGCGATCGCTTCCAGGCGGAGGCCATCGCGGATGGCTTCTGCCATATAGGGTTCGTCCTCGACGATCAACACGCGCATGCTCTTGATGCTACGAGCTGGCGCATATCGTCGGCGTATCGAAAATCCCATACGTGCCGACAACACCACGCTGCGTTGACTGGCGGCATGAACCACGGCCCGCCATCAGCGCGGACACGCCCTCGAAGTCCTCCTCGACCGCGGCACCGCATGCGTCTCGCAGTGAGCGCCGTGGTGCGCTCGGTGAGACGGACGGTGCCGTTCCCGCGATTCCGGCTGTGGCCAACCTCGATCCGGATCTGCTGAAGGCTCTCCGCCACGCTGCAACGGCTGCCGCGGACGACAACGTCACGTTCTACGTCAACAGCGGCTGGCGTTCCCCGGATTACCAGAATCAGCTTCTTCGCGAGGCGATCTTCACGTACGGGTCCGAAGACGAGGCCGCCCGATGGGTGGCCACCGCCGCGACGTCTCCTCACGTGAAAGGGGACGCGGTCGACATCGGGCACTCCGATGCGACGGCCTGGCTGGCCAAACACGGTGCCGAGTACGGGCTGTGCCAGATCTACCCCAACGAACCATGGCACTACGAACTGCGCCCCAAAGCGATCGACGACGGCTGCCCGAGTATGTATGCCAACCCCACCCAGGACCCGAGGATGCAGCAGTGACCGGCAGTGAGCGAGGACACACGATGACGCAGGTGGACACGGCGGAGACCGGGCAGGGCGGCGCCGGCCGCCGGGAGACCGACGCCGGGACCTGGCGCGCGCGCATCCGCCGGGCGATACGCGCCGCCTCCCGGCCGGGGCCCTGGAAGCGCGGCCTGGTGCTCGCGGCACTGGCGCTGCTGCTCGGGCTGCTCATGCTGCTGCACGCGAAGATTCCGAACCGGGGGATCGGGAACCTCGGCAGCCTGGTAGAGACCTTCCTGCCGTGGTTCGGCCTGTTCATCCCGGTGCTGCTGACCGGGGCGCTGTGGCGCCGCTCCGCCTCCGCGGTGGTCGCGCTGCTGCTGCCGGTCGTGGTGTGGCTGAACCTCTTCGGCGGGCTGCTCAGCGACAAGTCCCACCCGGGCGGCGACCTCACCGTGGCCGAGCAAAACGTCAACGCCAACAACCCCGACCCGGCCGGCACCGCACGCGACCTGGCCGCCTCCGGCGCGGAAGTGCTGGCCCTGGTGGAGCTGACCCCGCAGGCCACGGGCACGTACGAGAAGGGCCTGGCAGAGGCGTACCCGTACCACACGGTGCAGGGCACGGTCGGGCTGTGGAGCAAGCTGCCGCTGTCGGACACCCAGCCGATCGACATCATGGACTACGGGCCGCTGGCGGACACCAAGCCGGTCGACAAAAAGATGGCCTCGAACCGGGCGCTGCGCGCCACGGTGGCCACGGACCACGGGCCGCTGGCGGTCTATGTGGCACACCTGGGGTCCATACGGGTGATGCCCAGGGGAGGCTTTTGGACGGCCTCGCGGGACAGAGGCGTGCAGGCGCTCGGCAAGGCCATCGCCGCCGATCCGAGTGAGCGGGTGGTGCTGCTTGGCGACCTGAACGGCACCATGGACGACCGCGCGTTCGCCGACATCACCTCACAGATGCACTCGGCCCAGGACGCCGCCGGGGACGGCTTCGGCTTCACCTGGCCGGCGAAGTTCCCGGTGTTGCGGATCGACCAGATCCTGGTCCGCGGCGTGGAGCCGAAGAGTTCGTGGGTGCTGCCGGCCACCGGCAGCGACCACCTGCCGGTGGCGGCCGGAATCAGCTGGTGAACACCGCGCGAAGCCGCAGGATCCGTCCCGCGCCTCCCGCAGGATCTGCTGTCGCAGATCAAGGCGCGTCCCGGCAACGTCAGCCCGAACTCGCCGCTGGACGAGATCGCCGAAGTCCCGGAACCCGCAGACCACGCGCAGTCCAGGCCGCTGTCCGCAGGACCCCGACCTGCCAGACCGCAGTCGCGCCGCCGGTGGCCGCGCGCGCGGGCGGGTTGAGCCGGCGGTAGTGCGTCGCCCGTGAGCGGCCGGTGAGCCGGCAGGCGGCCGTCGTGCTCAACTCCCGTTCCAAGCACGGGAAC
>NZ_RJVR01000401.1 GCF_003999195.1 Streptomyces soli | reverse complement strand
ACTTGACCACCCCGCCCCACCAGCCGCTGACCACCGGTCACCGGCCGTCACCCCACGCCAAGAACCGTCACACCGCGCGCTCGCACTGAATGTTTGCCTCTCGACGTGGCGGACAGGGAATGGCGGTGGACTACTAAATGGTGCGGAGGATCCCCGGTTTCGCTAACCGGGGTGGTCTGCCCGATGCCCCCCGGTCCGCTCTCACGGTCGGATGGCGATCGTGCTGACCGTGCCGTTTCCCCAGACTGTGGTGTTCATCAGCACGCGGACGTGGTGTTGCCGCTGCTTTAGCTGCACGGCCTGTCCACGTCCGACTTCGCGCCCGCGTTGGAGCAGTTCCTCGGCACCGGCAACCGGGTCCGGAACTACCCGGCACAAACAACATGCCAGTTCACAGAGCCAAGGTTCGAGAACGCCAAGCTCGTCGAACGACCTGACGAATCAGGAGGTGCTCAGCAAGCCGCGTGAGGACGGCCCAGGAGCGAACCTCGGTGGGCGTAAGGGGTCGGGAACGGCAGAGAGCGCACGTCACCCACCGGATGTGCCTGAATCTGCTCCTCGCCGCCCCTGTGGCCGAAGGCGGCACGGCGCAGCGGCACCTCCCATCCCAAAGGGCTCAGCGGAGGGTCCTCGCCACTTCCACCACGGCGATGTCGGCGAGGGCTGGCACCACCGCTTGCACCAGTTCCTCGCAGGTGGCCACCACGTCGAGGGTCCGTCCCACGTGCTCGCGCACCGAGCCGAGGACGCGCAGGCGGGCGGCCTCCTTCTCGCGTTCGGTGACATCGAGCATCTCCGCCAGCACCCCCAAGATCCTCCCCTGCGGGCTCTCCAGACGAGATGCCGAGACGGAGAGCAGATACTCCGGCCCCGGCGCGTCCTTCGGACGCACCCCCACCATTTGGCCCCCTGCGGGCGCGCCACTCTCCAACACGCTGTGCAGCATCGCCTCCACCTCACCGGGTGCGGAAAGGTCATACACGTCGGTGAAGTGTCGGCCCATGATCTGTTCAGGGGGCGCTTCGTGCAGGACCGGCGCGGTGACGTGGACCCGACGGATCCGCAGCTCCGTGTCCAGGACCAGCAGGCCTGCCAGGGACTGGTGGAACAGGGCTTCCAGTACTTCAGGGTTCCGCCCTGCCGAAGCGGTGGGCCTTGCCGAGCCGGATCTCACCCTGCCCACCACCGGGTGGGGCTCCGCCTTGCTGCACCGGACACGGCCAAGCGTCGGGAAGCAGTGGACCGACTCCGGGGAGAACTACGACGACCGCGGCCTGAAGAACCGGTCGGCCGAGGATGTGCGACGGGTGCCGATTCCTCCGCAGCTCATTGCAAGCCGCTCCGGTTGCCCGGTACGCCTTCAACTTCGGAGCCCACGGGCGCGACATCGGGTCCTATCCAGCCTTCGCCTACGCCGAGCTGAGCGGCCTGTGCGTCGTCCATGAGCCTGGAACCCCCCGTTTGAAGGGCGAGTTCGACGGCGCCGTCCTGCGCTTCGCGGCCTGGGGCGTGTGGTTCGTGCTCCTCCCCCTGGCATGGTTCGTCTTCGCCCGCTGGTATCGCCTGCGTGGCGAGGCTCGGGGCATCGTCCCCCGCGGCGATCACGACAGCCCTGATGGTGCTGCTGACCAGGAACCAGCCATGGGAGGCCGCATTGCTGGAGAACAGCTACGCCTCCCCGTGGTACCTGGTCAGCATCGGACTGTTCGCCCTCGGCATGGCCGAACGCAGCTGGATCGCCGCAGCGGCCGGCACCGCTCACGCTCTGCTGCTCACCGGCTACCTGGGAGCATCCTGGGGCAGTGGATGGCTCCCCTGGGAGCACCCCGCCCACCCCGGCTGGACCGACGGACCTCAGGCCAAGGCGCTCCTGCTCGCCGCCATCCTGCTCCTCGCCGGTCTGTCCGAGTGGGCGTCGCTCCGCCGCCGAGCCGCGCCTGACGCCGCCGGTGCGCGTACGGTCGCCTGATGAGCGTTGAGGACTCGACCGCTGCGCGGGACGACCAGCAAGGACCGCATCCGACTCAGGCGCTGGACGATACCGTCCATCAGCGCGTGCGGCTCGGCATCCTCACCGTCGCCCGCGAAGCCGACCGGGTCGAGTTCAGCTTCCTGAAGAAGCAACTGGCCGTCACCGACGGAAACCTCTCCCGGCACCTGAAGGTGCTCGAGGACTCAGGCTTGATCACCATGGAGAAGGGCTACGCCGGTCGGCGCCCCCGAACGTGGATTGCCCTCAGCCGCGAAGGCGCGCAGGCGCTGGACGCCGAACTTCGTGCCCTGCGTGCACTCGTCCTTCGCCTGGAAACTCCCCGCCCCGCGCCCGGCCCACCCGACACGTGATCACCGCTTTAGGAGAGAGGCAGGGCCGTAGGGTGCATGACCTGCGCAGTTACGCTGCATGTCAGCCTCGCTGGAATTGACCGTCGCTGACCGGGGGGAGCCCTGGCGCACCACTGGATGTGGCACGACTCTGGCACGCCTGGCTTGCTGGATGCGGATCCCGCCGTACTGGACGCGAGGCGCACGACCATCGCGGGCTCAAGCATCGACGGAAGGAGAAGAGCAAGGGGGTCCCGATCCCGCTTGTTCTCCTCGGGGGAGACGAAGTGCCCTCGGCAGGATTCGAACCTGCGCACACGGCTCCGGAGTGATTGCGCTGATTGAGCCTGACACCGTTTCTGACCTGCGGCGGAAAGCTAACCACTCTGCGCAGAGGGCCTGATTGTGTCGGAGGTGTGTCGTACCAGGGGGTGGGAGGTCGGCACCGCGTCGCCGACGGGGTAGGGAAGTGAGCGTGCCGGCCCGGGGTTAGCGCAGGAACACAAGGGGAATCGCCTTCGGCGCATGCGACCCACCGGAGGTCGGCTACGCCGACGGGCCGTAACACCCCCAGAATGTCGCAGCCGCCTGTGACCGGACAGCCCGGACAGCGGCACTTCGAGCTGTCCGGGCTGTTTATGCAGGCGAGGGAGGTAACCGGGACAGCCGGACAGGGGGACACCAGATGTCGGTCAACCGGGCGAGCGTGACGCTGGTAGGGACCAGCAAGGGACACAGCAATAGTGGGCGGCGGTTTCCGTTCTACTGGTGGGAGGCTCCTGAGGGGAGCGCGGGCGCAACGTACGCGGTCCGCCCCTCGGTGGCAGCGGTGTTCCTGGCCGCCCAGCTCGGCCAGTGACTCCACCGCCCGTGGCCTCGGGATCGCTGGTCTGGTCGTGCGTGTTCTAGGCCTGGCCGCAGCTGTCTTCGCCATCCTCCGCGGCCACACCGCGGGGCGGTCGGCCCGAGTAATCCACCGGGTCTCAGCCCAGGGCTCGTGGTTCCCCGCACGATCTGGCACTTATCTGGCACGTCCGCCAGCGGTGCCAACCTGGTCACAAGGCCGATGTCAGTGGCGGGTGTTAGCTTCGGAGGCGCAGATGGGCCGGTTCGATGTCCTCACTGAGGAACACGGCGGCCAAGGGGGGTGGCCGGATAGGAGTCTCCAGACCTACACGGTCCCGAGACGCCGAATGGCTCCGCACCCACCCCCCTCACAGCCTTCTGATCCGTAGCTCTATGCGGATCGGTCAACGAAGGCCATACAGGCCACGATGGGTGCCGTGAGGGCCGGTACCGGTCGCTGCCGGTCGCTGGGGTTGCTGTACTTCGCTGCTGTACCGCAGCCAGACTGAAACGCCCGGGCTGACCCCCGACGGAGGGTCCACGGCCTCTTCGTCCCGAAGCAACCCCGGTACTCTCACGACCTCCGGTCTCACCGGGGTTGAGCTGCGCGAACAGTCCCCAAACCGTTGGCTCGCCTCGGACGGCCCGACAACGGCACGGAGGTCAGGGCCCGTTCAATCGAAGCGGATGTGGCGGATGCCCGTCGCGTGCCTGCGCAGGCGTGCCCGAAATGCACCATCGGTATTCGGGGTGATCGGTAGTCCGGCTGAGTGGGCGATGCGGTCGGCTACGTGTGGCACCGTCAAGTGGTCCGTGTGGATGTGCTCGGCGAACTCCGGTTCCTGGAGCCGTTTGAGGCAGTCGTCGAGTCGTGCCACGGCGAAGCTCTCGCGTTTCAGGCCGCGCCCGAGTCCGCGTTCTGTCAGCCGTCGCAGCACGGTGGACCGCTCGGCGAGCAGTGCGAAGTGGTGCACATCGTGGCCGTCGTCACGCAGCCTGCCAATGATCTCAGTGAAGTAGCGGGGGTCGACGAGGGTCATCGGGGCGATGACCGGCCCGTCGTGCCTGCGCAGGACTAGGTCCAGCACTTCATGTACCCCGTGCCGCCAGGTGGTGAGGTCCTGGAAATCCTCGCGCAGGGTGGGCGGCAGCATGCGGTGCAAGCCGAAGCCGACGTGTTCCGGGTCGCAGACGACGCTGCTCGGCAGCCGCCGGTGCAGTTCGTAAGCGGTCTGGGTCTTGCCACCCCCGAAGGGGCCGTTGATCCACAGCAGCATACGAGGACGGTACGCCAGACGAGCCACGCGGGAGGCGGATAGCGCAGTCGGTTGACCAGGCTTTAGGAGCCTGGTGGTGGGGGCGGCGTGGGTACGCAGGTCGCGCCGGGTTCGGAGAGTCCCCAGCTCGGCGGCGCTTCTCGACTGCTGCGAAACGTCGTTGACCGCGGTTGACCGCCTGGTGTGGCACCAAACTGGCACGCATCGGCGGGTTTGAGGGGCCCCGAAGATCCCGGACAGGGACCCAATAGGGTTGTCCTGTAAGGAATCGAGGGAAGTAGCACGGTGGCACGTCAAAGTTCGTACTCGCCGGAGTTCCGCGAGGAAGCGGTCCAACTGGCATTGAAATTCAGCAAGCCCATCGCTCATGTGGCCCGGGAGCTCGACATGAATCCCGAGACGCTTCGCACATGGGTGCGCCGGCACGAGCGCGAGCATGGGAAGCAGGCTGGCCCCCTTGAGGTTGACGAGCGGGCCAGGCTGAAGGAACTCGAGCGTCGCAACCGCGAACTCGAGATGGAAGTTAGCTTCCTGAAAAAAGCCGCAGCGTACTTCGCGAAGGATCCCCGGTAGCCAGTAAATACGAGTTCATCGAAACGATGAGACTCGATACGGCAGAGTACGCATACCCCGTCGAGTTCATGTGTGACCGACTCGGCGTGTCCAAATCTGGCTATTACGACTGGAGATACCGTCCGGACTCCGCCACATCTCAGCGGCGCGAGGAATTGCGACTTCTCATCCAGAAGGCTTTCGAAATGTCCGACAGCACCTACGGCTACCGGCGTGTGCACGCCCAACTGCTCCGATGGGGTGTCAGCGCTGGCTCGGAGCTTGTCCGCCAGTTGATGCGCGAGCTTGGCCTGGTGCCCTGCCAACCCCGCCCGAAGCGGTGGTCGCTAACCCAGGCGGCACCGGGCGCCGTGCCAGATCTTGTCGGCCGCGTGTTCACCGCTGGCGCCCCGGGCGAGAAGCTCGTCGGCGATATCACCTATATTCCCACTGGCGAAGGGTGGCTATACCTGGCGACCGTTATCGACTGCTGCACCAAGGAAGTCATCGGATACGCGATGGACGACCATTACCAGACTCCGCTCATATCCCGTGCCATCCGCAGCGCGGCACGAAACAGGAAGCTCGCCAAAGATGCAATATTCCACTCTGACCGCGGCAGCAACTACATGTCGGCCGAGTACGGTGACGTGCTCAAGGAGTTGGGGCTGCGGCGTTCGGCTGGCCGGACCGGAATCTGTTACGACAACGCCATGGCCGAATCATTTTTTGGAGCTCTGAAGAACGAGCGGGTATCGCGTGTGACCTATCCCACCCGCGAGGTCGCCCGGCGGGACATCATTCGCTACATAGAATTCTGGTACAATCTCAAACGCCTTCACTCGGCGGTGGGTTACCGCCCCCCGCGCGAAGTCCACGCCGAGTTCGAGGATCTGCGGCTCGCTGCATGAATTGATCGGTCAAATCCCTGTCCGAAAAACGCGCGGCCCCTCAGAAGAGTGGAGCCGCGGACGTGACGAACGGTTGCACAGGCTATGGGTACGACGAGTCGAGACATTGCAGCGGGAACTTGACCGCCGCGCCGACGCCCGGAGGTGATCGGTGCCCCTCGATGCGAACTATCGGCGGGGCGGTCGCTGAGGTCTGCTCGGCTGGTCAGTAGGTCGGCTGAGACTGGTGGCGGTCGGCTGCGGTCGCGGCGGTTGCTGTACTTCGCTGCTGTACAGCAACCCTTCCTCAGACCGGGAGTACCTGGAACACTCCGCGTGTGGACGAGATCGTCTTCCGATACACGCAAGCTCAGCGACGCAGTGTTCGCATCTCTGTGGCGCTGCTCGGCCTGATGAGCCTGGCCGCCGCCGGCCTCGCCTGCGTCTCCGTCGCGCGTGATGGGGTGGCGGAGGCTCTCGGCACCTGGGCCGTGCTAGGGCTTGCGCCCCTGTTCCTGGGCTTGTTGGGCGCGGGCATGGCCAGCAGTGGTTGCACCATCGTCGACGATGAGGGCATCCGAGCCCGCAGTATGTGGCGGCATTGGCAGTGCTCTTGGGCGGAGATCGGTGATATTGCTGTGGCCCAGGAGCATGGGCGCGGCAATGTGATTAGGCGGATTCGGGTCACATTGGTGACGGGGGGCAAATTCAAGCTTCCAGCCCCGTACGACTCCGCACGTCTAGGTGCAGATCCGAACTTTGACCTCAAACTCGAGCAGATCTGCCGGCGCTGGAGAGCGGGCCGAAAGCTCGGCTCGAAGCGTCCGTAGGGGCTTCTGCGAGCAAAGATCACCAGTTTGGAAGATCCCGTATGCGCCGGGTGGCTGACCTGCGGAGTCCTTGACCTGGGCCGGAGCACGGTCGGCGCCGTCGTTCCCCGTGAGTCCCCGCTTCGTCCCGCCGGACCGGGCACGCAACGGGCACGACTGTCGGGCCGATCTTGCGCAGCCTACGGGCGCCCGATACAACCGTCTGGTGACAAGCGCCTCCAAGCCGAACGCACGGTGGACCAAGGAC
>NZ_RJVR01000206.1 GCF_003999195.1 Streptomyces soli | reverse complement strand
GCACTCTCCCCCAGACTCCGTCCGGGGGGAGGACCCCCACCCAGCCGCCAGGCTGGGGGACGTCGTCGACCGACGACAACGCCGCCAGGCGAGAGCCACCGGCACGCGACACCGCCCCACCCATTCGCGCGGCCTCTTAACGCGCCCGCGAGCGGATCGAGTCGATGAGGAGCTCGACCGCGAGGCGGAAGTTG
Source organism: Streptomyces soli (assembly GCF_003999195.1). Taxonomy (GTDB): domain Bacteria; phylum Actinomycetota; class Actinomycetes; order Streptomycetales; family Streptomycetaceae; genus Actinacidiphila; species Actinacidiphila soli. The sequence goes on along the minus strand of NZ_RJVR01000206.1, from coordinate 20,749 downwards.
TCGGGGGAGTCCAGCGGCGGGATGTCGTCGATCAGGGCGGCCAGATTCGGGTACGTGTCCGGGGGCAGCTCGCGGTAGTCGACGCGCCAGGAGCGCAGGTCAGCCTCGCGGGTGGGCGCGTCCAGGGCGTACAGGGCGGCCTCCATGCTGGCGTAGGCCAGGACCGTGTCCGCGAAGACCCGGTAGCACTGCGCGGCGTCGCGGTCGGGGAGCCCGGCGCGGCGCATGCAGCCGAGGATGTGCTCGACCACCTCGAACTCGTGCGGGCGGCGCGCGGTACGGGCGGCGACCAGCTGGCCGACCTGGGGATGGGCCATGAAGGCGCCCCGGATGCGGTGGGCGACGGCGCGCAGGTCCTCGGCCCAGTCGTCGGTGACGGGGAGGCCGCCGGCGGTGGTCTCGGCGTGCAGGGCGTCGGTCAGGGCGAGGAGCAGCTCGTCCTTGTCGCGGAAGTGCCGGTAGATGGCCGTCGGGTGGGCGTCCAGCTCGCGGCCCAGCGCCTCGAAGGTGAGTGACTCGATCCCGGCGCGGTCGCAGATCCGCAGGGCGGCCTCGGTGATGACCTGCTGGTTGAGACTGCCCCGGGGGCGCCGGGTGCGTCCCGCGCCCGCCTTGGGGGTGGCCGCCATCCCGCCGTGTCCTCTCGTCGCCCGCAGTCGTTCGTCGCCAGATGGATGCTACCGGCCCGTGTTAATCGCCGGTTACCTGTAGTCAATGTCATTGACTATCGAGTTGATTACCTCCCACACTGACGATCGGCGAGCCGCACCGCCACTCCCCCGTCTGGAGACCGATGCCCTCCATATCCGCTCGTACGCCGTCCGCCGACCCCCCTCGACCCTCCTCCTCGCCCGGCCCCGCGGCCGCGAGCATCGGGCTGGAGGTCCATTCCGTCGACTGGATCCCGACCGCCGAGCGCCACGGAACCCCCGCCCATCTGGGTGCGCTGTGGTTCGTCGGCAACATCAACCTCACCGCCATGGCCACCGGCGTCACGGCGCTGAGCATCGGCGCCGGCCTGCTCTGGACGATCGTGGCGACCGTCACCGGCTCGCTCTTCGGCACCTTGTTCATGGCCTTTCACTCCGCCCAGGGGCCGCAGCTCGGACTGCCCCAGCTCGTACAGTCCAGGCCGCAGTTCGGCTATCTCGGCGCCGCGCTCACGGTCTGGGTCTTCGCCCTGGTCAACTACGTCGCCTACAACACCTCGGACGCGATCCTGTCCGGCGACGCGATGCACACCCTCTTCGGGCTCGGCTCCAGCGCCGGGTACTTCATCGCGGCCGCCGTGGCCGCGATGATCGCGCTGTTCGGCTACCGCTGGATCCACCGGGTGAGCCGCTGGCTGGCCTGGCCCCTGGTCGCCGTGATGGCGGTGCTCACGGCGGCGGCGCTGGGCGACGCCGCGCTGCCGAAGGGTGCCTTCACGCTCGGCGCCTTCCACGCCGGGCCGGTCATGACGGTCTTCGTCATCACGGCCGGGTTCCAGCTGGGCTGGGCGCCGTACGTCTCGGACTACTCCCGCTATCTGCCGGCGAACGTCGGGGTCCGGCCGGCCTTCTGGTGGACGTATCTGTCCAGCGGCCTGTCCGCGATCTGGGTCTTCGGGATCGGCGCGGTGATATCCGCCGCGCACCCCGACGCCACCCCCGTGGAAGCCTTCAAGGCGGCGGCCGACGGACTGGTGGGCGGCCTGGGCCGGGTCGTGGTGCTGGCCCTGCTGGTCGGACTGCTGTCGGTGATGGCGATCAACCAGTACGGCGGGATGATGTCGATGATCTCGATCAAGGACTCCTTCTCACCCGTCGTCGCCAACCAGCGGATCCGCGCCGTCTGCATCGGCATCATGTTCTTCCTGGTCTGGGGCGTGGCGCAGTTCGTCGGGGTGGACCGCTTCAACTCCTTCTACGGCAATGTGCTGATCTTCCTCGCCTACGTCTTCACCCCGTGGACGGCGATCAACCTGGTCGACTACTTCTTCGTCCGGCGCGGCCTGTACGCGATCAAGGAGATCTTCAACCCCTCTGGGATCTACGGCCGTTGGGGCTGGCGCGGCAACCTCGCCTACCTGCTGGGTCTGCTGGTGATGATCCCGTTCATGGTCTCCGGTCCCTTCACCGGGCCGATCGCCACGGCGCTCGGCGGCGCCGACTACTCGATGTTCGTCGGCCTGCCCGTCGCCGGCCTGTTCTACCTGCTCTTCTGCCGCAGCCTCGACCTGGAGGCCGAGCGGCGGATCGTGGCCGAGGAAGGGATTCTCGAGGGTGCCCACTGACGACACCGCCGACCTGATCGTCACCGGTGCCCGGGTGCGCCTCGGCGAGGGCCGCTGGGCCTCAGCCGTTGCGGTCCGCGACGGCCGGATCTCCGCCCTCGGCGAGGAGACCGAACTGCGGGGACTGGCCGGGCCCGGGACCCGGGTGGTGCGGGCGACCGGCGGACTGGTCGTCCCCGGCTTCCAGGACAGCCACATCCACGCGCCCTTCGCCGGACGCAACCGGCTCCGCCTGTGGCTCAACGACCTGGCGGGCCGGGGCGCGTACCTGGACGCCATCGCCGCCTATGCCGACAGCCACCCCGATGAGCCCTGGATCATCGGCGGCGGCTGGGCGATGGAGTACTTCCCCGGCGGCACCCCGCGCAAGGAGGACCTGGACGCCATCGTCCCGGACCGCCCGGTCTTCCTCTTCAACCGGGACGTCCACGGCGCCTGGGTCAACTCCCGCGCCCTGGAGGCCGCAGGCATCGACCGGGACACCCCGGATCCCGCCGACGGCCGCATCGAGCGCGATCCGGCGACCGGCCTGCCCACCGGCACCCTGCACGAGGGTGCCGCGTACCGGGTCAACGACCATGTCGTACCCGAGCCGGGGCAGGCGGAGTGGGAGGCCGCGATCCTGGAGGCGCAGACGTATCTGCACTCCCTCGGCATCACCGGCTGGCAGGACGCCTGGGTCACCCCCGGCACCCAGGCCGCCTACCAGTCACTCGCCGCCGACGGCCGGCTGACCGCCCGCGTGGTGGGCGCCCTGTGGTGGGACCGGCACCGCGGCCTGGAGCAGATCGACGAACTGCGCGTACGCCGCGAGCAGGGCCTCGCGGTCCGTGCGCCCGGCGCGGCGCTGGGGTCCGGCTTCCACCCCACGACCGTCAAGATCATGACCGACGGGGTGCTGGAGAACCACACCGGAGCCCTGCTCGAGCCCTACTGCGACGGATGCGGCGGCCACAGCGACAACCGCGGCCTCAGCTACCTCCCGTACGAAACGCTCCGCCAGGCCGTCACCGAACTGGACCGGCACGGCTTCCAGGTCCATCTGCACGCCATCGGCGACCGCGCCGTCCGCGAGGCCCTGGACGCCATCGCCGCCACCCGCGCCGCCAACGGACCGGGCGACCGACGCCACCACATCGCCCATGTGCAGGTGGTCCAGCCCGAGGACGTCGGGCGCTTCGCCGAACTCGGCGTGGTCGTCAACTGCCAGGCCTACTGGGCCCAGAGCGAGCCGCAGATGGACGAGCTGACCATCCCCTACCTCGGCCCGGAGCGGGCCCGGATGCAGTACCCCTTCGCCGACCTGCTGGCCTCCGGGGCGCGGCTGGCCATGGGCAGCGACTGGGCCGTCACCACCGCCGACCCACTGGAGCAGATCGAGGTCGCCGTCACCCGCGTCGACCCCGAGAACCGGGGCAAAGCGCCCTTCCTCCCCGAGCAGCGGCTCCGCCTCGACGACGTCCTGGACGCCTTCACCTCGGGCTCCGCGTACGTGAACCACGACGAGCAGGGCGGCGCCCTCGAAGTCGGCCGCCGCGCCGACCTGGCGCTGCTGGACCGCGACCTCTTCGCCCCCGGCGCCCCGCCCATCGCCGACGCGCGCGTACGGCTCACGGTCGCGGCGGGGAAGGTCGTCCATGATGAGGGGCTGTGAGCACGCTCGTACGGTCCGACAGGAGGCCCACCGATGACCGGCCATGACTTCTTCGCCGAGCCGAATCTGCCGCGCCCCGAGGTGAGTCCCGTACGGGCCAGGGCCGTGGCGGCGGAACACTTCGGGATCGAGGGGCGGTTCCGCGAGGTCGGCAGCCAGCAGGAGCGCAACTTCGTCATCGACGCGCCGTCCGGGCGGTTCGTGCTCAAGATCGCCAACCCGGCGTTCTCGGACGACGAGCTCGCGGCCCAGGACCACGCGCTGCTGCACCTCGCCGGCACCGCGCCCGACCTGGTGATCCCGCAGCCCCAACCCACCCGGGACGGCGGCTTCGTCGCCCGTTTCGACGCCGACGGTGTCGCTCTGCGGGCCCGGCTGCTCAGCTTCGTACCCGGCCGGCCGCTGGCGGACGCCGGCCACCTGGCCCCGTCGGTGATGGCGCGGCTCGGCGAGCTCTCCGGCCGGGTGGCGGCCGGGCTGGCCGGCTACCGGCACCCCGGGCTGGACCGGACCTTGCAGTGGGACATACGCAACGCCCGACGGGTCCACGAGACGCTGGCCGCATTCGTCACCGACCCCGTGCGGGCCGGGGTCCTGAGCCGGGCCGTCGAGGAGTCGTGCGACCGGCTCGACGCCCTCTCCCCGCACCTGCGGGTCCAGGCGATCCACGGCGACATCACGGACGACAACGTCGTCTGCGGCCGGGAACCCGACGGCCGTCCCTCCCCCTCCGGCGTCATCGACTTCGGCGACGTCGGCCTCGGCTGGACCGTCGCCGAACTGGCCACCACCTGCGCCTGCCTGCTGCACCACGAGCCGGCGCGACCCCTGGCCCTGCTCGCCGCCGTGCGGGCGTTCCACAAGATCGTCCCGCTCACCGACGCCGAGATAACCGCCCTCTGGCCGGCGATCACCGCCCGTACCGCCCTCCTCGTGATCAGCGGCCTGCACCAGGGTCTGATCGACCCCGCCAACGAGTACGCGCTGCGGGCCCAGGAGCACGAGTGGCGCGCGTTCGAGGTGGCCGTGAGCCTGCCGGCCGAGGTCGCGCACGCCGCGATCCGCGAAGCGCTGGGGGTGCCGGTGGCGGTGTCCCGGACCCCGGTCGCGGAGGCGCCTCTGCTCCCGCGCCTCGCCGAGGAACAGGCCACCGTCCTCGACCTGTCCCCCCTCAGCCCCGACCTGTCCGACGGCGCCTGGCTCGCCCCGGATGCCGAAGCCCGGCTCGCCGCCGCCGTCCGCCCCGGCGTCGCGATCGCCCGGCACAGCGAGGCCCGGCTGACCCGGAGCCGGCTGCACAGCGAGGACGCGCCCGCCACGGTGGCCCTGGGCGCCGAGGTCTTCTGCGCCCCGGGCAGCGCGGTGGTGGCCCCCTTCCCCGGCGTCGTACGCAGGACCGGCCCCGACGGCCGCGTCGTGCTGGCGGGGCTCGGCAAGGAAGCCGACCTGCACCTCACCGGCCTGCGGATACGACCCGCCACCGGCGAACGCCTCGCCACGGGCGACGAGTTGGGCGAGGTCGCGGAGGAGGGGAGGCTGTACGTACAGCTCTGCGCCCTGCCCGGCACCACACCCCCCGCCTTCGCCACGCCGGAGAACGCCCGCGCCTGGCTCACCGTCTGCCCCGACCCCGCACCGCTGCTCGGCCTCACCCTGCCGGCCCCGGGCGATGAGCCGACGGGCGCGAGTGTGCTGCGCCAACGGCACACGGCGCTGGCCGACGTGCAGGAGCACTACTACGACGCGCCGCCCCGCATCGAGCGGGGATGGCGCCAGCATCTGACCGACCTCGACGGGCGCACCTACCTGGACGTGATCAACAACGTGGCCTCCATCGGCCACGCCCACCCACGCCTCACGGCCGCCGTCGCCCGCCAGTGGGACCTGCTCAACACCAACTCGCGGTTCAACTACCGGGCGGTCTCCGAGTTCGCACAACGCCTGGCCGACCTGCTCCCCGACCCCCTGGATACCGTCTTCCTGGTCAACAGCGGTTCCGAGGCCGTGGACCTGGCCCTGCGGCTGGCCAGGACCTTCACCGACCGCGAGGACATCGTCTGCGTAGCCGAGGCCTATCACGGCTGGACCATCGGCTCCGACGCCGTCTCCACCTCGCTGGCCGACAACCCCCGCGCCCTCACCACCCGCCAGGACTGGGTCCACCCCCTGCTGGCCCCGAACACCTTCCGCGGGCGGTTCCGCGGCCCGGACGCCGCCGCCCACTACATCGACGACGCCCGTCAGGTCATCGGTGCCGCCGTCGTCGCCGGCAGTCCGCCCGCCGCCTTCATCTGCGAGGCGCTGTACGGCAACGCGGGTGGCGTACCCCTGCCGGACGGTTATCTGCGCGGGATCTACGACGCCACGCGCGAGGCCGGCGGCCTCTGCATCGCGGACGAGGTGCAGGTCGGCTACGGCCGCCTCGGGCGCCACTTCTGGGGATTCGAGCAGCAGGGGGTGACCCCGGACATCGTCACCGTCGCCAAGGCCATGGGCAACGGCCATCCGCTGGGCGCGGTCATCACCCGCCGGGACATCGCCGACGCCTTCGCCAAGGAGGGCTACTTCTTCTCCTCGGCCGGCGGAAGCCCGGTCAGCTGCGTGGTCGGGCTGACGGTCCTGGACGTCATAGAGGACGAGGGCCTGCAGGCCAACGCCACCGTCGTCGGCGACCACCTGCGCCACCGCGTCGAGCACCTGGCCAAGGACCTTCCCCGGTCCGGGACCATGATCGGTGCCGTTCACGGCATGGGCCTCTACATGGGCATCGAGCTGGTCCGGGACCCCGACACCCTGGAACCGGCCACCGAGGAGACCGCCGCCATCTGCGAACGCCTGCTGGAACTCGGCGTCATCGTCCAGCCCACCGGCGACCGCCTCAACGTACTGAAGATCAAACCCCCGCTGTGCCTGACCACCGAAAGCGCCGACTTCTTCGTCAACGCCTTGTCCCGCACCCTCCGCGACGGCTGGTGACCATCGGCCGGACCGCCCGTCAGAGCGCCGCGTCGACCGGGTCCGGCCTCTCCGGCTCCGGCTGGACCTGTGCTGCCGCCCGGTTGCGCTGCTGCCATGCCGTACGGGCGATCAGCGCGCCGAGCACCGCGGCGAGGACGAGGGACGACCCGATCGTGCCGCACCCCAGACCGCCCTTGGCGGTGGGCTTGCTGAAGAAGTCACCCACCGTCGCGCCCAGCGGGCGGGTCAGCACGAAAGCCACCCAGAAGAGCAGGGTGTTTGAGATCGGGGTGCGGTACTTGGCGACGAGGGTCAGCAGCAGCAGTCCACCGACCAGCAGCGCTCCGCCCGCATAGCCGAGTCCCGAGTCGTCGGAGAGGAAGTCGCCGAGGGACGTGCCCAGCGTGTTGGAGAAAAGGATCGCCGTCCAGTAGAGCGTCTCGCCGCCGAAGGTGCTGATCCGTGCGACGTCGAAGGGCTGCCCGGTGAGCTTCCAGACGGCGAACACGGCGCTCAGCACGGTGATGAGGACCAGAGCCCCTCGGGCGTAGCCGAGTCCGGCGGTCCGGTTCATGAAGTCCGACATGGTGGTGCCTGCCGTGCTGGTGGACAGGATGACCGTCCAGTACAGCGCGGGATGGAAGCTGTCGGCCCGCAACTGGGTCACCAGGCTCACGAAGAAGAAACCGATCAGGATCAGCGAACTGACGAGGTATCCGACGTTCATGGTCTGGGCGAGCAGATCCCCGGCTGTTTCACCCAGGGTCGTGGCCGCGATCTTCATGACCCAGAAGGCCAGGGTGATCTCGGGGAGTTTCTTCATGGTCCCTTTTCCGCAGGATCCGAAAGGCCAGGACGAACCTGGATCATCCTACGTAAAACAGGACGCGTCAGTAGGAGTTGGCGCGGCGAGCGGACTGCTATCCGCGGCGACAGTCGGAGGTGAAGGCCCTTCACCGGGCTTCAGCGGGCTTCGTCACCCTTCACCACGCTTCACCACGCGTAAACGCGGCTCATGATCTTGCCCAAGGCATTGCGCTCCGGGCCGGGATACATCACCATCACCGGCAATCCGTCCGGGTCACGCCCCTCGACCACCGTGCGGCCTTCGTCGGAATTGGTCTCGACGTGGGCCGACCGCTCCTTGAGGTAGCGCTCGCACCGCTCCAGGTCTTCCGGGTCGTGGGCGGACCAGCACCCGTACTGGACTCCGATCGCCCCCAGCGAGTGCTCCCCGCGCGGGCCGATGGCGCGCAGAACCACACTGGAGTTCCCGGACCCCGCGAGCACCAGGGCAGTGCTCTCCCGGACTATGGTCTCCATCTTCAGCAGGTCACTGTAGAACTCGGCCGACTGGTCCAGGTCGCGGACGAAGACCACGACCGCTGCCAGCCGGGGCCCGTCGTCCTTTGTGCCGACCGGTGTCACGTCACCCTCGGACGGCTCTGGCGTCATTGGGGCTTCTCCCCATCTCGTGCCTCGCGTGGAGGTCGTGGTCCAGTGGCCGCCCCCTCTCTCACCGTATCCGGAACATGGGTGGGCCGCTCCTCGTGCGCTGACCGTCAGGCTCATTTCGAACGTACGTACGAGATTCTCGCCGACGGGTCAGCGGCGGACCAGGCGCGCATGGGTCGCGGCCGGGGAGCTGACCTGCTCAGCGACCCGGTAGCGATCGATCGCGTCCCCCAGGTTGTGGAGCAGGCGCTCACCCCTGCCGGCGAGGATCGGGACGATGGCCAGGTGCAGCGGGAGGCGATGGCGTGGCTGAGGCGGCGGGCGGCTTTCGGGCGGGAACGGATGGCCTCGGCGAGCTGCCAGGCGCGGGGCAGGAGCTTGTCGGCCGGATGGGGAGGATCTGACCGGCCGCCTGCTGGACCTGGTCAGAACCGGCATCCAACACACCGCCCCGGCCCGGTCCCACCTGAGTCGCCGCGAGACCACAGAGGAAACCGATTCCTCAGGTGTCACAGTCATCGTCGCTCGGCCTCAAACCGCTCGGGCTCGGCCCGCGCCGTGTCGTCGGTGGTGCTCTCCTTCGACCTGTACGTGCCCGGCACCCTGACGTTCAGATCGTCGCGCTCGTGCGTACTCGGCGAGTGACGTCGCCGCCCTCCAACAGATCATCTCCCTGACAGGGCCGCCGGGCTTTACCGGGGTTGTACCTGCCGGCCACCTGCACGTCACCAATTCGTCAGTGCCACGTCGGCTTAGTCCGGCTCTGTAGCCATGTGGGGTCTTGAAACTTTGCCGGTCGCACGCGCCAACGGGACGCGTTTGCCCCAGGAGGATCAGATGAAACGTCCGAGAAACGCCACCGCCGCAGCCATGGTGGTGATCTTGTCCTTGGTCGGGAGCACTGCGTCGGCAGCCGCAGCGGACGCCGGCCACCACGATTCCGGCCCCGCGCTCAGCGCCCGCGGCGACGCCTACTCCACGCACGCCGGCAAGTCGTTGACCGTACGCGGTAGCGGCGTGCTGGCCAATGACACCGGCAGCCCGGTCACCCTGATCTCGCACACCGACACCGCCCACGGCTCGCTGACGCTGAATCAGGACGGCTCGTTCTCCTACGTGCCCGAGGCGGGCTTCACCGGCACCGACACCTTCACCTACAAGGTCAGCGACGCCGTACGGCTGTACCAGACCCACCTGAAGCCGCTCGCCACCATAGGCGGGGTGCCAGTCACCGCGGGGGCGTACGGCTCGTCGCTGTATCCGGTGCCCGGCTCGAAGGACGAGTACTACGGGCTCACCGACCGCGGCCCGAACGCGGCCGCTCCGAACGGCCAGAAGGTGCTGCCGCTGACGAACTTCGATCCCACGATCGGCAAGTTCCGGATGGTCGGCACCAAGGCCGTACTGGAGAAGACAATCCCGCTGCGCGCGGCTGACGGCACCCCGTACAACGGGTTGGTGAACTCACAGGCCGCCACCGGCGAGACTCTGGTCGACCTCAGCGGAAACGCCCTGCCGCAGTCCCCGTACGGCTACGACTCCGAGGGCCTGGTGGCCATGCCCGACGGCACCTTCTGGGTGTCCGACGAGTACGGGCCGTACATCACGCACTTCGACCGCAACGGCCGGGCCATCGAGCGCCTCTCCCCCTTCGACGGCTCCCTCCCCGCCGAGCTGGCCAACCGCGTGCCGAACAAGGGCATGGAAGGCCTGACCGTCACCCCCGACGGCACCACGCTGGTCGGCATGATGCAGTCCGCGCTCCAGCAGCCCGACCTGTCGAGCAGCACGAAGGCCGCGAACGTCTCCACGGTCCGCATCGTGACGTACAACTTGCGTACGCACGCCACGCACGAGTACGCCTACCTGCTCGACAACCCCAAGGTGAACAGCGGGGCGGTCAGCGAGATCACCGCACTCAGCGACACGCGCTTCCTCGTCGACGAGCGGGACGGCAACTTCGAGCCGGGCGCGTACAAGAAGCTCTTCGCCATCGACACCAAGGGCGCGACCGACATCGGTCCCTCGGCCAAGGTGCCGGGGGCTGTGTACAACGCCGGCAAGGGCGGACTGCTCGTCGGCCCCGGCCAGCAGACGATCGAGGCGTACGTCGGCCAGGACGACACCGCGACCGCGCAGGCGGCCTTGACGTCCGTCGGCATCATCCCGGTCACCAAGAGCCTGGACGTCGACCTCGGCGCCCTGGTCACCAGCCTCGACCCGACCGGTGGCTTCTTCGGCCACGACAAGATCGAGGGCGTCGCCACCACGGACGGCGGTCGCACCATCCTCGTCAGCAACGACAGTGACTTCGGGGTCGACGGCGTCGTCGGCACACCGCCCTACACCCTGCACGCCAAGATCCTCCCCAACGGCCGGCAGGACGACGGTGAGTACCTGGCGATCGACACGACCCGGCTCCCCGCTGCGACCAGCACGGCGACGGTGACGATCACCGTACGGTGACGTTTGACGGATGCGGCCCTGCGCTCACCGCCTCGGCGGCTGCGCAGGGCCGCCTCGCTGTATCGCGCCGGTGCCGACCACGAAGGGACCGTCAGCCCTTCCGGCGGGTGGTACGCCGCCAGGAGAACGGACCGGGCAGGTCGACGGACTCGGTCCGCTGGCCGCGCGAATTGACGGTGTAGTGCCCGGTCTTTCCACCGGTGGTGATGGATACCGAGCCTTTGTTGATGTTCAGGCGGACTCCCGGAAAGATCCGAAAAGATTTGTGGAAGCGCAGAGGCATACGAATCTCCTTAAAAGCGAGTTGGTACTACGACGCCTGCCCCGCTGACGGAGTTTCACCTCGAGGAAGCCGCAGCAGTCGGCCGAGCCGATGAGTGCGGCAGGGCATCGAGGGCAGCCGACCTGTCGAGGCCGGTTCGCGTAAGCCAGAAGCAAGGGAAGAGCATTCATGACGGACGACGTATGGGACTTCCAGGAAGAGCCGGGGGACGAGGCGGCCACGGACCTGACCGGATTCAAGGTCGAGGCAACCGACGGGAGCGTCGGCAAGGTCGACCGGGACTCCTACGAGATCGGGGCCACCCGCATTGTCGTGGACACCGGTGTGTGGGTCTTCGGCAAGCAGGTGCTGCTGCCCGCCGGCCGGATCTCGTCCGTCGACGTCGAGGAGCGGAAGGTCTACGTCGACCGCACGAAGGAAGAGATCAAGGAGTCCCCTGAGTACTCAGGAGCCCCCCGCACCACCTGACCCACGCGCCCGACGGCAAGACGATACGCGCCACGTGGCTGCGCCTTGCGCCGGGCGTCCCGGGCGCTACGCCTGAGTGAGCATCCCGGCCCGCAGGGTCTTGAGGATCCGTGCCAGGAGCCGGGACACATGCATCTGGGAGAGGTGGAGCTCGGCACCGATCTCGGCCTGCGTCATCTCCGCGCCGAAGCGCATCTGCAGGATCCTCCGGTCGCGGTCCCCGAGCCCTTCGACCAGCGGTTTGAGTGCCTGATGGTTCTCCACGCCCTCCATACCGGGGTCGTCCTCGCCCAGTCGGTCGACGAAGGAGCCGGCGGCCTTGTCGTCGCTGCCGGTGCCGGCGGGGATGTCCAGTGATCCGGCGGTGTAGCCGTTGCCGGCCACCACTCCCTCGATGACCTGTTCCGGGCTCAGGTCCAGGTATGCCGCCAGCTCCGCCGTCGTCGGCGAATGGTCCTGGGTCTGCGACAGCGCGTCCTTGGCCTTGGCCAGCGCCAGGCGCCGCTCCTGCAGGCTGCGGGGCACATGCACCGCCCAGCTCGTGTCACGTATGAACCGCTTGATCTCGCCTGTGATGTAGGGGACCGCGAAGGTGGTGAACTCCACTTCGCGGGAAAGGTCGAAGCGGTCGATGGCCTTGATCAGACCGATCATCCCGACCTGAACGATCTCCTCCGTCCCCTCCCTCCGGTGCCGGAACCGGGCGGCCACGAACTTGACCACGGACAGGTTGAGTTCGATGAGGGTGTGCCGCGCGTACTGGTACTCGTGCGAGCCCTCCTCCAGAACTCGGAGCCGGTCGAAGAACACCTTCGACAGCGCCCGCGCCTCCCCTGGAGCGACCTTGCCCGTCTCCTCGATCCACGGAAGCCGACCGGCCGAGGCACAGTCCGCCGCCCGCCGAACCTCAACCGGCGCCAGTACAGCCGAAACCGCAAAAGCTGACATGTCCAAGACCCTCCATAGGCAAGACCTTCCCCGCGTGGCAGTTGGCAGCGCTCACCTACCCCGGTCCGGCATTCCTACGCACTTCCACATCTGTTGGCGAAAGTCGGATAGGCGCAGCCGCCCGTGGGGGCGGTTCCGAGGGCTATGCTGCTGCGTGGACGTCCCAGACCCCGGCGGATGGCTGTTGCTTGGCTCAGATGCCTGCGGAGAGCGGTTCGAACGTCCGGTCGCCGAGTGCATCCCCGAGGGGAACCGGCTGGGTCCTATGGGCTGGAACACGGTCTGCCAGACCGGCCATTCGCCTGCCTGATCGAAGTAAGCCGTACCGGGAGCGCATCAAGGAGGGGCCGGGAGTCCGGCGCCGCCGGGTGGCGCCGTCCCGGCCGGTCTTCTGAACCGAGGCGCCATGCCCGTCACACAGCTGCTGAAGGTCTCCAGGATCGACAGCAATCACCGGACGTTGATCACCCTGGTGGGCGAGATCGACCTGGAATCGGCGCCGCTGCTGCGCGATTCACTGCGGCTGTGCCTGCAGGACGGCATCCGCGCCATCGACGTCGACCTGACCTACGTCGCCTTCTGCGACTGCAGCGGCCTCAACGCCTTCCTCGAGGCGTCGCAGCACACCGCGGCAGTCGGAGGGCGGCTGCGTCTGCACGACCCGCCCGCGATGCTGGCCCGGCTGTTCGCTCTCACCGGCTCCGGCTTCCTCCTCCTAGGTCTGCCCGTACTCCCGGGGCCTCTGCCCTATTACGAGGAGCAGGAGGCCGCCCACCGGCTCGATCCGTTCGTCTCCGCCGCCTCGGGCGGTGCGCTGTGACGCGCCGGTGAGCAGCCGGTCGGCCCGGATACAGGTGCTGGTGGCCGAGCAGGCGGCCCGACGGGGCGCGCGGGTGAGCGTGGTGGACGTGTGTGTCGCCGCGGTGACGGCGTTGCCGGTCGGCGGGGCCGGGGTGTCGGCGATGTCCCGGAGCACGGCCAGTCATCCGCTGTGCAGCACGGACGACGTCAGCGCACAACTGGAGGAGCTGCAGCTCACGCTGGGCGAAGGACCGCGCGTGGACGCTTTCGCCCTCGGGGTGGCTGTCCTGACCCCCGATCTGCTGTCCGACGAAGTCCTGGACCGCTGGCCGGTGTTCGCCCCCGCAGCCACGGAAGCCGGCGCCCAGGCGGTCTTCGCGTTCCCCCTGCAGATCGGGGCGATCAGCCCCGGTGTCCTCGACCTCTACGCCGATGTCGCCGACGAGTTGGACGCGGAGGACCTGGCCGACGCGATGGCCTTCGCCGACACCGCGACCCTGATACTGCTCGACACCGCGATCGACGAGCCTGACGGCCACGTACGGGACCTGGGCGGGTACCGGGCCGAGATCGACCAGGCCACCGGCATCCTCACCGAACAGCTCGGCGTCGGCATCGAGGAGGCCTTCGTACGGCTTCGTGCCCACGCCTACGCCCATGGCCGCCGACTCGCCGAGGTGGCCGCCGACGTGGTGGCGCGACGGCTCCGTTTCGCCCCGGACACGACCCCTGACACGACCCCTGACACGGCCCGGGATGAGGCCGACGATGACGCCTGACCGTACTTCCCGAGGGTGGGCACCATGAATCAGCAACTCCCTGGTCGCCGACTTCGACCTGATCGATTTCCTGCGCCTGCTGACCGACCGCTGCGTGGGGATGCTCGACGTGAGCGCGGCCGGCGTGCTGCTCGCGAACCGGGACGGCGAACTCCGCGTGATGGCCGCCTCCGACGAGCGGGTACGCCTGCTGGAGCTCTTTCAGCTCCAGAACGACGAAGGGCCCTGCCTGCAGTGCTTCCACCACGGCACAGCCGTCGCCGTCCCGGACCTGAGCACCGTCGCCCACCGCTGGCCCCGTTTCGTCGCGGAGGCCCGGCGGAGCGGCTTCGAGGCCGTCCAGGCCCTGCCGATGCGCCTGCGGGACGAGGTCGTCGGCGCCCTCAACCTCTTCCGGGCCCGCCCCGGCCCCTTCGACCCGGTCGGCACACCGGTCGCACAAGCCCTGGCCGACGTCGCCACTATCAGTCTCCTGCAACAACGCTCCACCGTCCGAAGCAGCGTCCTCAACGAACAGCTGCAGACCGCCCTGAACAGCCGCGTACTGATCGAACAGGCCAAGGGCAAACTCGCCGAACGCCACGACATCGACATGGAACAGGCCTTCACCGCCCTGCGCGGCTACGCCCGTTCACACAACCGCCGCCTGTCCGACCTGGCCCGCGCGTTCATCGACGGCACCGAACCGCTCACCGACCTGGTGTTCCGTACGCATTGATCAGCCGGTCCAGGTCCAGTCGGCGACCTCGGGCAGGTCGGTGCCGTGTTCGCGGATCCAGGCGTGGTGGCGCAGGCGGGTGTGCTCCATCGCCTGGCGTACGGGGGCGGCAGGCACGGCCACGCCCGGAACGCGGTCGATGACGTCCATGACGAGGCGGTAGCGGTCGAGGTCGTTGCGGACCACCATGTCGAAGGGAGTGGTCGTGGTGCCGATCTCCTTGTAGCCGCGTACGTGCAGGTTTGCGTGGCCGCCGCGGCGGTAGGCCAGGCTGGATCAGCCACGGGTAGCCGTGGTACGCGAAGATGACCGGCTTGTCGCGGGTGAACAGGGCGTCGAACTCGGCGTCGGGCATGCCGTGCGGGTGCTCCTCCCCGTTGGCGTGCGGGCTCGCGCCCAGCCGGCGGTCGCCTTCGGGGACATACGCGAGGACCTGGTCGCGCGGGCGGCCGTGGTCGTCGAAGAGTTCCTCCGCCCGGTGGGACCGCAGCCACGCCTCCAGTTGGCGTGATGCAGCGTAGTCCGCCCTGCACGCCACGGACAGCGGCACCGCCAGAGCGAATCAGCGGGCCGGCCTTCTGCCGCTTCGCCGAAGCCGTACGACCCCCAGGAAGAGGGCCGCGACGAAGACGACCACGCCGATGACCAGCAGGTAGATCAGGCCCTTCACGAACGCGCCCACGAGGCCCAACGCGACCGCCAGGAGGAGCAGCAGCAGGAACAGCGCCATCTTCGGTCTCCTCTCACGTCTTCAGTGCCTCAGCGGCGTGCGAGCCGCCGCTCACCCTTCGTGCCGAGCTCGTAGGCGAAGGAATAGTGCGCGAAGACATCTTTCTCCTCGCCTACCGCCAGCTCCCCGTCGGTGTCGATCGACGGAGCGTTCTTGACCTGCTGCTTGTCGAAGGCGACCTTCAGGTACCCGGGTCCCACGGTCGCCCCGGTGAGCGGCACGAACACCAGCCGGTGGCGTGTCGGCAGGCCGACCGTGACGGTCGCGAACAAGGGCTCGTCGGTGCGGGTGTCCACGTAGACCGCCTCGAGCGTGCCGAACTTGTGGCCGGCCGCGTCGACGACGGCATGGCCCCGCCACTCCCGGATATCGCCGGCTTCGAACACCGTCGTCCTCCTCTGCTCGTTACCGGACGTCTACCCCGCATTGCCGGTCTACCGATCCACCGATCCCAGGATTCGCACGAATGATCAGCCTTGGGCAGGGCAGGCGCATGACAACGGCGCAGCTACCGCAATCAGACGTGGTTTGCCGTCTACCAGTTGGAGAAAACAGATGCTGGCATTCGTGGCGGCCGTGCTTTTCGGCGTTGCTTTCCTGCTCAATGCGACCGAGACATCGACCGATGTGGTCTTCAGCCCGACAAGCCTCATGCTCTTCGGCCTTGCGCTCGTTGCTCTGCATGTGGCCGGCGTCGGTACCGGCTGGTCCTCCTCCGTGCGTCGGGGACGCCGCCGCTGATCCGACGCAGATCCGGACGCTATTCGGGCCGCTGGGTGCGTGCGTCGTGCGCGAGGCCGTCCGGTACGGCGGCGGTCCGCTCGCCGAGGACCAGGATCAGCGCCCGGAGCACGGCCGGGCCGGGTGACCTGTGGACCTCGCCGACCTGTTGCCAGCCCCAGGACCGGAAGGCGCTGTACGCGGCGTGGTCGTCCTTGTCCAGCAGGGTGACGCCGAGCGAGGCGTGGTGGTCGGCGAGCAGCCGCTCCTGCAGCCGGCCGGTGAGGCCGCGGCTGCGCTCATGGGGGTGGACCACGATCGCGGTGACCGCGAAGACGTGACCGGAGGCGGTCAGCTGCTCGAGGTTCTGCGGGAGAGGCCCACGGAACCCCTGCCACCAGGACCCGTCACGCCCCACGGGGAACCCGAAGGCGCACCCGGCCAGTGCCGCGGTCTCCGCGACCAGCATGCTGAACCCCGGTTGCCGGACATCTGCGGCGAGCCTGGCGAGGAAGTCCTCCCGCCCCCGGTACTCGTCGCCGGACGCGGTGCTGGTGGACTCCACGTACAGATCCGCCAGGTCCTCGCGCATGCCCTCGGCCTGCCAGCGGTTGAGCCGCCGCAGCCGCGCGGTCGACTGCGGGCCCCGCTCCGGCACGGACCGGCGCGTCACAGCGCACCGGCCGGGACGGCGGTCCCGAGGCGGTCGTGCGGGAGCCGCGACGGCATGGGGAAGGCGGCGAGCAGGAAGCCGGAGCCGGTCAGGGTGAGCAGCCGGGCCACCATGGCGGGCGGGTCGTGCAGCCGAAGGGCGCCTCCGGCCGCGGCCGTGCGCTGGGCGGCCTCAAGGAAGGCGTTGAGGCCGCTGCAGTCGCAGAACGTGACGTATGTCAGGTCGACGTGAATGCTGCGGACACCGTCGCGCAGGCACTGCCGCAGCGAGGCGCGGAGCATCGGCACCGAGGTCAGGTCGATCTCACCGGTCAGGGTGATCAACGCCGGATTGCTTCTGTCGTTCCGGGAGACGTTCAGGATCTGTGGGATGGGCAGCAACATGGCGCCTCGGTTCACGAGATCGAAGGGGTCGGTACGAGGCGGGCCAGCGGACAGCGGTGGCCCAGCCGAGGTGTTCGAAGATCCGGATCAGGCCGGCGGACAGGTCGACCTGGCCGGAGCCGATGCCGTGCCGGGCGCAGGTGGGAGCGGAGTGGTGGCCGTTGTGCCAGCTCTCCCCGAAGGAGATCAGCGCGAGCGGCCACAGGTCGGTGGACCGGTCGAAGCGGCGGCTGACGTAGGGCCCGCGACCGCCAGCCCCGCGAACGGGAGCGCGACGATCCCGCAGTGCGGTGCCGAACCGTTGAGGCTGACTGCGAGCCTTCCCTGGGCCGTGGGGCGGCCGGAGATCATGGCAGCCTCCACACCGCGACGAAAACGCCGAGCACCGCCCGGCCGGTCAGCACCAGTCAATCCCGGTGGCACGGCGATGGAAACGAGCAACCCGAGCAAGCTCCATCACCGGAGCCGATAACCCGCCTTCCGGGAAGTAGGCTGGCGTACCGGCGGCTTTGCCGGGTCAGCCGGTACGGCCGGCAAGGGGGGTGGCAGGGCGTGGAGCTGCGCCAGCTTCGCTACTTCGTAACCCTGTCCGAGGAACTGCACTTCGGCCGGGCGGCGGCCCGGCAGCACATCGTGCAGTCGGCGCTGAGCCAGCAACTGCAGCGGCTGGAGCGTGAACTCGGGGTCCGGCTGGTGGAGCGGAGCACACACCATGTCGTACTGACCCCCGCCGGGGCGGTCTTCCTGGTCGAGGCGCGGCAGATACTCGCCCATGTGGAACGGGCGGCGGGGATCGCCCGCAGCGCGGTCGGCGCGGCCCCCGCCCTGCGGGTCGGCATCATCGACTCCGGCTACGACTCGATGCCGCAGATCCTGCACGAGGTCCAGGCCAGATATCCCGGCCTGGTGATCCACCAGGTCGAGGCCGGCGTGCCCGAGCAGTACCAGCAACTCATCGACGGCCGGTTGGACGTGGGAATCGGCCGCGCGGTACTCGCCCCGCCGCAGGTCGCCTCACATCTGTTCCGCCACGACCCGCTCGGCGTCATGGTCCCCAGCAGCCACCGGTTCGCGGCGATGGACGGCATCCCGGTCGCCGTACTGGCCGAGGAGCCACTGCTGCTCGCCGAGGAAGTGCAGGCACCGGAGTTCAACCAGTTCACCGTCGAGATGTGCCGCGCCGCCGGCTTCACCCCCACCGTCTACGAGGGCACCGTCGAGAGCATCCGCGCCGCCGCCGACCTCGTCGCCCAGGGCCGCTGCCTCTACTGCGTCCCTGCCTCCTGCATCTCCGCCCTCCCCGGCACCATCTGGCGGCCGCTCACCGAACCGGCCTCCTACTACCCCTGGTCGGTCCTCTGGCGCGCCGGCGACGACTCCGACCATGTACGCGCCATCGTCGCCTGCGCCCGCACCATGTCCGAGAAACTCCGCTGGCTCGTCCCGATAGACCAGCCGACGGGATGACGCGCCCTGCTCGCATACCGGAGTACCGTGGCGGTATCCCGTGCACTCCAGGCTGCCTTCAGCCGTTGCGGGCGCCCAATCGCCAGCAGGAAAGAGCGCCGCTTATGTATTCAGCCGACGGGATCGCAAAACGCCGTAACGGGCGCGCCGAACCCACCGAAGAGATGATCGCCGGGCTGGTCTGCAGCGTCTGCCGCACCGACTACCGGCGGTCTCCGGACAAGGACGCGAGAGTGGTCTCGCATCACGGCGACACGCAGCTGCTCGCCTGCGAGGGGGTGTGCGCGCGGATGGCAAGCGGGTCCGTGACCGGTGTGGACGAGACACCGCTCCCGCTGGCGGACCGTGTGCGCAACTACGAGGTCGGTCGCTGACGGGCCGTTCGTGAGCAGGTCGTCGCGTTCAGCCCCGGTCGAGGGCGGCGGCGACCTCGGCCATCACCTGCTGCCAGTGCGCCCGCTGCCTCTCGCGCTCCTCGGCGCCGGCCATACGCTCCTGGTGGTATCGGAGCACGGTCCCGGCACCGCCGGCAGCAGGTGTGACGGCGACCTGCAGGGTGGTGGCGCCGTGGGTGACGCGGATGCGGTCTCCCGGGCGGTAGCCGCGGACCTCGCCGGTGACGCCTGCGGCCGTACGGTACGGGGCACCGCGCGCCGGGGTGAGGTCGGCGCCGGGGCCGAGCCAGAGGGCGAGGCCTTCCGGGCCGCTGACGAAGTCCCAGACGATGGGCGGCGGTTGGGGCAGGGTCCGGGACACACCGATCTGCCAGCCGACGTCCTTGGTGAAACCCGTGGGCATCGTGGTCATCCTTCCTCGGAGCGACGGGCGCGCAGTGTCCGTACCTTGTGGCGGTTGCCGCAGTGCTCCATCGAGCACCAGCGGCGGCGGCCCGGGCGTGAGGTGTCGACGTAGACGAGGTAGCAGTCGTCGGCGGCGCACATGCGGATACGGTGCGCGAACGGACCGGTCAGCAGCTCGACGGCGTCGCGCGCGACAGTGGCCAGTAACCCGGTGCCGTCAGCGGGGCCGGCCCAGCTCCGCTCGCCGTCCGGTCCGATGGCGGGGGCGAGCGCCGGGCGGGCGGCGGCTTCGTTGACGGTGTCCAGATCGCCGGGCGCAGGCGGCTCGCCGCGTGTCCGGGCGATGGCCGTCCGGAACAGCGCGTCGCGCAGCCGCCGGGCATCCGCCACCTCGGCCCCGGAGATCTCCAACGCGGGCGTCGGGGTCAGCCGCGACCGGTCCGCCCACGCGGCCAGGTCGGCGGGCGTGTGCAGCACCTCGTACCGGCGGAACGCGCCGGGGCCGCCGGTGGTCAGCAGCTCGAGACAGAGCGCGCCGGGGTCGAATCGGTAGGCGACGCCGGTGTGGGAGCGGAGCAGCAGCCCACGGGTTGCCGACGGGTCCATGTAACCAATATAACCGGTTACATGGCATTGCACTGGAAGCTGGTCATCGACGCCGAGGACGCACCCGCGCTCGCGGACTTCTGGGCCGCCGCGCTGGAGTACGAAGTGGAAGATCCCAGCGCGCTGATCGACCACCTGCTGGCCGCCGGCACCATCGGCGAGGACGTGGTCACCGAACACAACGGCCGCCGGATCTTCCGTGGTTACGCCGGGATTCGGCACCCCGAGGATCCGTTCGACGAGGTCAGCGGCATCGGCCGGGGCCGTCGGCTGCTCTTCCAGGACGTGCCCGAGGGCAAGACCGCCAAGAACCGCCTGCACATCGACGTCCACGGCGGCCCCGGCGGACTCGACGCCCTCGTGGCCCGGCTGGAAACCCTGGGCGCCACTCGCCTCCGCGAGGTGAACGAGGGCCCGGTCGGGCACTGGTGGGTCATGCGGGACCCGGAGGGCAACGAGTTCTGCGTCAACTGACAGTGATGATGTTCGTGGTGACGCTGCTGGCGGGTCTGACCCACCAACTGACTGACGTCTCGACTGTCCTGTTTCGGATTTGTCGGCCCGC
>NZ_RJVR01000045.1 GCF_003999195.1 Streptomyces soli | reverse complement strand
TCCTGAAGTCACTCGCCGACTACCTCTCCAAGATCACCCCGTCCGGACCAAAAAAATAGCAAGAACTTAGACTCGCTATTTACGACGCAGAACACTAGCCCCCGGGCGTCCAGGCCCGGGACGTCGGTGCGGCAAGCTCGGCCAGGTGGTGCAGCGAGTTGGTGAGATGCTCAGGGCCGAACGGTGGGAACTGGATGCCGCGATCCCGGATGAACTGCGGCACCGCCGACCAGTCGTAGGTGAGCGTGACCTCAGTCTCGGACGGACCGAGCGGCGCAAGGTCGTAACGCCAGATCCAGCCGCCGAACTCCAGGTGACCGTCGCCCTTCTCCTGCCCCGTCAGCCAGCCAATGGCGCGCGGCGGGTCGAGCACCTGGACCTTGTTGACCACCTGGTAGTCACCGCTTGGATGGTTGGCGTGATACATGTCCATCCGGAA
This sequence comes from Streptomyces soli, assembly GCF_003999195.1. GTDB lineage: Bacteria > Actinomycetota > Actinomycetes > Streptomycetales > Streptomycetaceae > Actinacidiphila > Actinacidiphila soli. The sequence goes on along the minus strand of NZ_RJVR01000045.1, from coordinate 10,893 downwards.
AATCTGCCCCACCTCGGTCAGCGGCACCCGGTCGACAGATTCCTGAACCCAGCCGGTGCCATCGATCGCAGAATGGATCGTCGGGTCCGCCAACACCGCGAACACCCTCGCGGCGGGCACGGCGACAGTCAGGGTGGCGCTTACGTTCTCCTGGTCCACGGTGTGCACGCTCCTTGTCATCTCATCTCGGGCCTCCCGCAGACGCGGAAAGGGGACGTTCCCAACATGCAGACGACGCGGCGAGGCGGAACTCATCGGTCGTGTGGGCGGAACCCGCACCCGCAGGGCTGATTCAAAGCCCGGTGATCATGTTGGTGTGCTGGTCAGGGGATGTTGAGGAGGTCGAGTGGGCGGGTGAAGGGCTCGTAGGAGACGTGCCGCAGGCCGGCGGCGATGCTGTGGTGGCCGTGCTGGAGCAGGGTGTTGATCGCGAGGTTGCGCAGGGTGGCCGTGGTCTCGGGGCCGTGGCCGGTGCGGACCTTTGAGGCGTCCTCGCGGAAGGCGGTGTCGCGAACGAAGTGGAGCCTGTTCTCGATCGCCCACTCCGATCGTGCGAGATCTCCGATGCGTTGCGGGGATGCCTGCTGGTGGGTCAGGTCGGTCAGGGCGTAGACGGTCTGGCGGGTCAGTTTTCCGGTCTTGCGGTCGGTGCGGTAGCCGGTGATCTTCGCGGCTTGGGCGGCGTGGGGAAAGTCCAGGCCGAGTTCGGTGACGGTCAGGGTGCGCACGACACGGGTCTCTCGTCGGCCGTGTCCGGTGCCGCGCTGGTAGTGCCGGGCGGTGACCTGTGTCCACGGCAGCGCCCGCAACTGTTCGAACAGCAGCGGCTGATTGGCCTTGATCACCAGCAGGTAGTGCGCCTGCTTCTGTTCGACCAGAAAGCGGGCGTGTGCTCGCTGGGTGTGGAGTGCGTCGGCGGTCACGGTCACTCCGGCCAGGTCGAAGGGGGCCAGCAGCGTTGCGAAGCAGGTGATCTCGTTGGTGCGGTCCGGTACCCGTAACTGGGCGACGGTCTGACCTTCGCTGGTCATCGCCGCCAGTAGGTGCGCGGCAGGGACTTCGTCGTGGCGTGAGCCCCTGGCGGACTTGCCGTCCACCGCGAGCGAGTCGGCTCCGGCCGGGTCGCTGCCAGTCAGGTCGGCCAGGCCACCGGGGCAGACCAGGGCGATGATCCTGCGGATCGTTGCGGTGCTGGGGGCGATCCGCTCCGCGAACGCGCCGACCGTGCGTGCCCCGAGGCGGGCCAGGGCGTGCTGGGGCGCGGAGGCGGCCCACTGTCCGATCGCCGCGTACGAGCGGGCCCCGGCGATCACGGCCGAGGCCGCGACCAGGAGCACACTGAGCAGGGGATGGCGCTTGCCCCGGCGGTGGCGCGGATCGGGCAACGCAACGAGTCGCTCCATCAGCGTTTCGGCCGAACGCTCCGTCGGGGACTTGATCAGGCACACGGTGGCAGACTGACGGCACATCGGGGCTCCGGACTGGGCAGGCGACTTGGCAAGGTCACCTCGTTCAACCTGAGCTCCGATACGTTCGGTACGGGTTGGCACCGCCCCTTCACCACGCCATGAGCTTGACACCTACAAGATCACCGGGGCGCGGCCTGCCGGGCGGCGGCGGTGTGCTCGGAGTGCCGGGCGCGCACGACGACCCCCGGCGGGGGCGCTGACCAGATCCGGCGGTGTCGATAGCCTGCGACCATGACTCTGTTCCGCGAGGCCGGGCCCGGCGACTTCGAAAACGTTCTACGCCTCTACCGGCAACTACATCCGGAGGAGCCGGTTCTATACGACGGGTCTGACGCAGCGGCTTTCGCGCAGATTCTGGGTTCGGCCGGCCTGCACCTGTTCGTGCTTGAAGTCGATGGGGTCGTCGTCGCCACGACGTACCTGAACGTGATCCCGAACCTTACTCGGTCCGCGTCGCCGTACGCGGTGATTGAGAACGTCGTCGTTGAGGAGACTCTGCGGGGCACAGGTCTGGGCAAGCAGATCATGGCTGGCACGCTCCGAGCCGCATGGGACGCGGGCTGCTACAAAGCGATGCTGATGACGGGCTCGCGCAAGCCTGCTACACACGCGTTCTACAGAGCGTGCGGTTTCTCGCCCGACGCCAAGACGGCGTACCTCGTTCAGCAGCACGCCCACCAGACGATGGCGCCGACCGCGCCGGTGACGCGGGTCCGGCAGCCTACGCAGCCGCTCCAGCAGGCCGATACGAACATCTTGTAGACGCACGGGCGGCTTGATGGCGGTCAGTTGCGATTCCCCGCTGGCGGCCAGTTGGTGGCGAGTCAACTGGCCGCCGGTGGTCACTGAGCGTTGATGGAACGGGTGGTCGTCTGGCGGAGGTGGGCGTCGATCAGGGCGAAGGTGGCTTCTGGCTGTTCGATCTGCGGAAGATGGCCCGCTTGGGGGATGACCTCGAATCGGCCGTGGCCGAAGGCGCTGGCATATGCCGCGCCGTAGGCGGGGGTGACGATGCGATCGCTCTCTCCCCAGAGCACGAGGGTGGGAGGCTGGACGCGACCCAGCCGGCGCAGCAGCTTGGGGTCGTGCATGTAGGGGTCGCCGGTGAGGGCCCGCATGGTGGCCATGTTGGCTTGGCGGAGTGCGAGTTGGTCGGCGGGGCTGCTGGCGGGGTCGAGATAGAAGCGGTCCGGGTCGTGCCAGGAGTGCTCTGCGACGCCGCGGGCGTCGAGGGTGAAGAAGTCGGTGATCGGTTCCGTCTCGACGTGCACGCCGACGGCGTTGATCAGGATGAGGCCGGTGATGATCCCCATCGTGTCGCGTACAGCCATCTCGGCGGCTGTCCATCCGCCGAGCGAGGAACCGACGACGAGGACGTCGTGCAGTCGGCGGTCCTGCAGGTAGTGCAGATACGCGAGGGCGAGGTCGTCGATGCCGGTGAACCATTCGGGGCGGTGGGTGCCGTCCCATCCAGGGTGCACGGGCGTGAGGGTGCGCGCGGTCCGGGAGAGGTGTTCGGCGAGGCCGGCGACGGTGGCGCGGCCCCCGCCGCCGTGCAGGAGCAGGACCGGCCTGCCCATTCCGGCCTCGGACAGAGTGAGGGACAGGTCGGGGTACACGGCTGCTGTGGTGTCTGTGGGCATGCCTTCAGAGTAACTAAAGATGTTTATATAAACTAGCTTGGTTATGCCGTAGACTCGGTCCATGCGCGGTGACCTGCAAGAACTTGGAAGAGCGGTCAAGCAAGCCCAGTACCGACAGCACCGGGCGCTCGACACCGCACTGGCGGCCGTCGGCACGACGCTGGCCCAGTGGGACGCCCTGCGCGCGATCGGCCGCTCACCAGGGGCGTCAGCCCGCACACTGGCCGCGGCGACGTTCCAGAGCGAGCAGGCCTTCGGAGCGCTGGTGGGCCGCCTGACGGCCCAGGGCCTGGTCGAGCGCCGCCCCGGACATGGCCGACGCATCGAACACCACCTCACGCCCGTCGGCGAGCAGGTCTTGGCAGCCGGACACAGGGTCGCTGACGAGGTGCTCGCCGCGTGCTTCTCCACGCTGTCCGACGCAGACCGCGCGACCCTGCTCGACCTGCTCCAACGCCTCACCGCAGAAGAAGCATAATCCGGACCGCTGGGCACAGCTCATACTGGTGCGCCCGTCCCCGGCTGACGCGTCGGCTGATCGCCTCGGTGCAGACCGGAGGCAGACAACCGGCGGGCCCCTCGGCCGACCCGCATGCTCGTCACTGAATGTGACATCCGAGGTGGCCGTGCGCGGGGATTCCAAGTGGCCGCTGACATCGGCTTCACGAGGCAGCCGGTGGCAGGCCGGCGACACATCGAAACTCCGGTTATGGCAGGCAACTTGGCAAGGTCGCCTCGTTCAACCGGAGCTTCGTTGGGTTCGTGACGGGCTGGCACCGCCCCTTCACCACGGATTGAGCTGGACACCTACAAGATCACCGGGACTTTGAAACGCCCCTGGGTGCTGCTTGCCCTCCAACGTTTTGGTATTGGCCTGCAGGCTGAAGCCCTGCCCCTTCAACAGCCGGCCCACCGTCGACGCCGAAACCGGATGCCCCTGCCGGGTCAGCTCCACAGCCAGGTTGCGCAGCGACTTGGTCGTCCACCGCAGCGGTGACATCGGATCCCCGCGCTCATCCGGCGAGCGCCTGCGCGCCGACGGGCCGCTCCCCGCCCCGCAAGTGGCCGAGGTGGCCGTCGCGCTGCTGACGGCGCTGAAGGCCGCCCACGCGGCCGGCGTCGTGCATCGCGACCTCAAGCCCGCCAACGTGATGCTGGCCGCAGACGATCACGTTCTACTCACCGACTTCGGCATCGCCATGCACGAGACCGATACCAGAGGTCTCACCGGGACCGGAACGGTCATCGGCTCGGTCGAGTACATGGCCCCGGAGCGCCTCAAGGGCGTCAAGGATCATGGTTCGGGGGATCTCTTCTCGCTGGGAGTAACCCTGTACGAGACGGTGGAGGGGGTGTCCCCCTTCCGGCGGGACACCCTGACCGCCACCCCAGCCGCAGTGGCGGTGTACGACCCACCGCCACCGAAGCGGGCGGATCCAGCGCTAGCCCGGTTGATCACCGCTCTGCTCGCCAAGGAGCCTGAGGACCGCCCGACCGTCGACAGCGCCCTGGCTATGCTCCGCACCGCCGCTGCAGGCCCCCCACCAAGGCGGCGCGCTCCCAAGAGTCAACTGCCGGTCGGCACGCCCCCGGAGCCGCTCCCCGTGCAGCCTGGCCAGCGGGCAGGGGAAGGGCGTATCTGGCGGCTGATTGCCACACTCCTGTGCACCGTGATCGCTGTCGTACTCGCCGTCGTGGACCACTACCACGGGGTCGAAACTGGAAGGATCGTAAACGAACCGGGTCTACTCCTCCTGTACATCTTCGCCACGGCCACCTGCGCCAGCCTGGCGGCGACACTCTTCTTTTGGAGAGGGCAGTCAACCTACGGAATCAGCCCCAGAGTCAGAGTCGGCCTCCTCACCCTGGCCCTCCTGCTCCTTCTCGGGCAGAGAGCCGGCGGTTTGTGGTGAGCGAGTGATGCCCTCCCCACCTCTCGGATCCCTGCTGGCGTTCTCCTAGCTTGACCTGCGGCCAACTGTGACGCTCAAAGTGGCCAACTGGCCTGCTCAGTCACAGCATCTGTGACTGGGCGCTCCGGTTGGCGCATGCGCGCGAGAGTTGGCCAGTCCGAGCGCGGTAGCCGGCGGGCATCTGCCGATGAAGACCGCTGGGTCCGTTGTTAGATGCTTAGCCAACATGGTAAACATCAAGCATGACAGGGGCTCAGGACGAGGCGGGGGCCTTCCGCGCTCTCGCTGATGCGACGAGGCGCCAGATCCTCGAAGACCTCAGAGGCGGCGAGCTTGCGGCCGGTGAGATCGCACGCAGATTCGCCATCAGTGCGCCGTCCATCTCACGACATCTCGGCGTGCTCAAGAGCGCCGGCCTGGTCACCGAGCGCCGGGACGGCAATCGTATCCTCTACAGGCTGGCCGAGGAACGCCTGGCGACCTGCATCGGCCGGTTCCTCAGTGCCGTCTGCCCCGAGCAGATCGTGCTCCGCCACACCAAATGGCGTCCCGAGGCGCAGAGCGAGGGGTCATGAAGCAACCACGGCTGTCCAGCGTGATCGAACGACGGCTTCTGGTGAACTACCGGCTCGCTCCGGACGCCGCGGCACACCTGCTCCCCGAGCCGCTGCGCCCGCAACTGGTGCACGGCTACGCGGTCGCCGGCATCTGCCTGCTGCGGCTGGGAAATGTCCGGCCTGCCTGGGCGCCCAAGGCGTTCGGGTTGCGGAGCGAGAACGCGGCGCATCGGATCGCCGTCGAATGGGACGGTCCGGACGGCGTCGAGACAGGCGTCTACATCCCACGTCGAGACACCGCCTCGCGGCTCAACGCCTGGGCGGGCGGCCGCATCTTCCCCGGCGAGCACGGCCGCGCCGATTTCGAGGTGCACGAGACGCCCGACCGGGTGCGTGTCGCCTACGCGACGTGGGACGGCGCCACCCAGGTGGATGTCACCGTCGAGCTGTCCGACGAACTGCGAGGCAGCGAGCTCTTCGCCGATCTAGCAGCGGCTTCCCGTTTCTTCCGAGGCGGGGCAAGGGGCTTCTCGGCCACCCGTTCCGGCCGACACCTTGACGGCATGGAACTGCACACCGACGCATGGCACGTGGAAGCCGGCCGGGTTCGCTCCGCCGCGTCATCCTTCTTCGACGCCCCAGACCGCTTTCCGTTGGGAAGCGCGACCCTGGACTGCGCCCTGGTCATGCGGAACGTCCCAGCCAATTGGCGGCCACTCCAACTGCTCGATGGCGTGCGGGCGGCGGTCATAGGACCCGGTGCTGTGAGGCATCAAGCGACCTTCGGGTAACTGAGCCCGGAGGGAGGACACCGCTGGTCCCGGGGTAGAGGGGGCGCCCACCCCAGCCGTGTCTTACCGGTGCGGAACGTGGAAACCCCGTCGAGGTCCAAGCCAAGGCTTGGTAGGCCGACCGCAAGGAGAGCTGAAGTCCTCGGCGGGAGAAGGATGATCCAAGAAGCGAAGGCCGGCAGCTGAAAGGCCAGAGGAAACCGGGAGATCGGGACCTTCACCCGCCCCCTGATAACTCTGCGGGTGCCGATAAATCATCCGCGCAGGTGGCAGGCTTGATCGCTGATCTTGAGTCGTGCCCGTCGCATGGCCGGCTATCTGCAATGCACAGGGCAGGGACGGCATGATGATCTGTCATGCTGCTGCACCTGGCCTACAGTCTTAGGACTGCTGTGGCTCATGCTGGGGGCGCCTCGGGTGCAGGTGTCCGGACCACTCAAGCCCGGTGACACATACGACGCCATCAAGATCGCATTGGCTGTTGTTGCAGGAGTCGGCGGCGTCGTGGCACTCGTGGTCGCCTATCGGCGCCAGCATCTGAGTGAAGCGACCGACGCCCGCGAGTATGACAAGGCGCTGATCGAACGGTTCGGCGCCGCGGCCGAACAACTCGGAGCGGACCAGCCGGCTGTACGCATGGCTGGCGCCTACACGATGGCACGGCTTGCCGATGAGTGGCCGCAGGAACGACAGATTTGCATCGACGTGCTGTGCGGCCATCTGAGAATGCCGCATGCTCCCGATCCGCCCACTGGTGATCAGGCGCTTGCGTCGTGGCAGCGCGAGCGGGAAGTGCGCGTGACTGTTCTAGGGCTCATCGCCGCCCACTTGCGCGACGGTGCGCCCGAGTCCTGGCAAGGGCTACGACCCCGACTTCACCGGCGCTGTCCTTGATGAGGCCGACTTCCGTCGCGCCCGCTTCACTGGCGGCGACATCATTTTCGTCAAGACGCTCTTCGTCAGCCACGGCTCGGACCAGATCGTCTTCGATGAGGCCGACTTCGCAGAAGGAAGCTGCGTCTATTTCCGGCTCGCCGAATTCCGCAGCGGTTCCCTCCGCTTCAACCGTGCCACCTTCAGTGGCGGCTGGGTTGCCTTCGACGGTGCCCGCTTCACTGGCGCCCAAGTGAACTTCCGAGACGCTGCCTTTACGGCGGGCGAAGTCCCTTTCGAAGGCGCTGAGTTCTCCGACGGCTCCGTCGACTTCACCGGCGCGACCTTCACCGGCAGCACGGTGAACTTCGGTGAGCACCACCTCCCATCCGTCTACACCACGGTGCCGCCCGCCCTCTTCAGCGGCGGCACCGTCGACTTCTCCCAAGTAGCCGACTTCACTCACCCCCCGCAGTTCGGCCTGCAGGTGATGCCCCCCGGACTGCGGCTTCCCCCAGGCATCAACATCTCCGACCTGCGTTGATAAGGGCAGACTGTGGGAGATTTGTGCCGTTCAAGCCTCAGCCGCACCCGCCCTGCCCACGGCCCGGTGAGAGCGGCCGTAGGGGTCTCAGCTCTGTGTGGTTGCCGCAGTGGGCATCTCTGCCCAGATTGTCTTGCCTCTGGGTGTGGGGCGGGTGCCCCAGCGGTCGGCGAGTTGGGCGATGATAAACAGGCCGCGGCCACCTTCGTCGGTGGCGCGGGCATGGCGCAGGTGCGGGCTGGTGGCGCTGGTATCAGTGACTTCAGCGGTCAGGGTGCGGTCCAGGATCAGGCGCAGGCTCAAGGGTGGTGCGCCGTAGCGGACAGCGTTGGTGACGAGTTCACTGACGATGACCTCGGCGGCGAAGACGGTTTCCTCGGGCACATGGTGCTTGGTGAGCCAGCTCCGGGCCTGGGCACGGGCCCATGCCGGTGCCCGTTGGTCGGCCTCGATGCTCCAGACGGTGGTGCGGTCGGTGGGAAGCGTGTTTGCGAGGGCCAGAACGAGGATGGCGTCGCCCTTCGTGGGTTGGCCGAGGCGGCTGGCGTAGACGATCTTGTCGCACAATTCCTGCATCGATGCTCCACGGTGGGAGAGGAGCTGCCGAAGGCGCTCCGTGCCCACGGCGTCGAGCAGCGCGGGGGTGGCGAGAGCGAGGACCGTGCCCTCGCTGATGTCGAGCGTGGTCGCGGCGAAGGGTGCGATGTCTGTGCTGCCCAACAGCGGCCCATTGGGAAGCTCAACCGTGGTGACGGTTCCGTCAGGGCAGGCTAGGTACAGGCCGGGCAGTCCGGAACGCCCTGCGATGCAGGTGCAGGAGACAGGGTCATAGAGGGCGTAGGAGTAGGCAGCTGTGAGCGATTCGCCGTGCGCGCAGTCCCCGGCTGGCTGGGCATGACGTTCCTCAGCCAGCTGCAGGACGGTGTCGTTGAGGCGGGCAAGCAGGTCGTCGGCTTCCAGGTCGAGGGCGGCAAGCGTGTGGATGGCGGTGCGCAGCTGTCCCATGGCGGTGGCGGCCAAATATCCGTCCCTGTCCTGCACCCCGGCAGATGCAGCGCGGCGCAGCGGCACGCGGGCGGCCGACGTGGCCTGAGCGGGTTCGTCGCCCCAGACGATCGCCTCCACAACGTCCACGACCGCCAGGTCTGCAAAGGCGGGTACCACGACCTCAGCAAGATCCCGGCAGGTGGAGTCCACGTCCAGGGTGCGCCCTACCTTTTCTCGACCGCGGGAGAGGATGACGGCGCGACGCCGGCCTTCCTCGTATTCGGTGACGTCCGCGACGACCGCGGCCAGGCCCAGTACAGCGTCGTGGGGATCCTGAAGTCGGAAGGCAGATACATGAAAAGCGCGATCGGGTTGGAGCCCGGGTTTCAGAGAGCCGCGTACCAGCCGTCTGACCAACGGAACGCCGCTGTCCAGCACCCGCAGGAAGGCTGCTTCGTGATCCGCATTCGACCGCCTCGGTGTCGCCCGGGACCAGGTCAGGGGCGTCCCACGTCGCCAGATCAGGCTTGTCGGCCCGGTTCCACCGGTCGCGATGCTTGGAACACAAGCCGTTCTTGGCGCCGCGCCCGTAGCGGCAGCACGGCGGCAGATAACCGCATCCATCACGCGAGTTGGGGGACATTCGGCGTGCTTCACACACATGAAGGACACACCAGCGTGGGCTCAAGATAACGCCCGTTGACTTCTTCCCCGCGTCGAAGCCTCTGGTGGCGGCCGACACGGACGCGGCGGCCTTGACCGTGCGTGACGACGCGCTCCGTCGGTTCCGGATCCCGGCCCGTCGCCTGGCGGACGTGGTCGTGCAGCCTGTCGTGCAGTTCGCCGATCAGGCCCTTGCCGCGCCAGCGCCGACGCGTAGACGCGGTCCCAGGTGGGGAAGTCCGCGGGCATGGCCCACCAGGTGATGCCGCCGGCGACCAGGTAGCGGACCGCGTCGATAATCTGCCGGTGGCAGTAGCCCTCCAGTTGCCCGCCCTGCCCTCCCTTCGCGATAACTTCGATGAAGGGGAAAGCGCGTTGGCCTGGATGTTGATGACGCCGCTGGACCGCCCGAGGGGCCTGGACCTCCCTCCCCGCCAGCAGCTCCGGCGCCGCCGGCCCCGCTGGCGCCGGAGCAGTCGTCGTCCCAGAAGTTGCAGTTGGCGGTGTGCCCATATACCGCAAGCTCCCGCCGTCCGGGCCTGCAAACTGGTCTCCATGTCCTCGACGCGCCACCCCGGCCTCACTGACGTAACGTGGAAAGTACCTGCTCGGCTCGTCGTGCTTTCGAGGCAGACGATCCATTCCGTCCCCTTCGGCTGCGGCTGGCTGTGCCTGTGAACGGTGCACCATTGCGCACCGGCTCCCGCGCCTCGTCACGGGCACGCTAGGTCGCACCGGCCTCGACGCGGACGGAAGGGGACTCTCCATGACCACACTTCCCGGATACCGAAGCAACAGGATCGTCGCGTTGTTGGACGAACCTGCCGAACTCCGCGGCGCCGACTGGCTTAAGGACGCGTTGCAGCAGGCCGTCATGCTGGAACTCGCCACGCTGCCGCCGTATTTGTGCGCGATGTGGTCCATTGAGGACCAGGACGGGGACGTATTCTCGGCGATACGGAAGATCGTCTTCGACGAGATGTCCCATCTGGGTCTTGCCGGGAATCTGCTCACCACCATCGGAGGCGCTCCACGTCTCGCCGACGTGAGAACGGTGCCGACGTATCCGGGGCCGCTGCCCGGCGGGGTCCGGCCCGGACTGATCCTCTCCCTGAGCGGGCTGACGAAGGAGTCCGTGGACCTTTTTTCCCGGATCGAGGAGCCCGACGCCCCGGTCGCGAAGGCCAGGACACACACCTCCATCGGTGCGTTCTACACGGCGATCCTCGACGTATTCCGCGACCACATGGATCTGATCAGCGGTACCCGGCAGCTCACCCGCGACATGGCGCACCACGGCGCGGGCAACAGCATCGTGGCGATCACCTCGTTCGCTGACGTCGACATGGCCATCGACCTCATGTGTTCAGCTGCGGCCGTGACTTGACGCTCGGACAGAAGAAGGGTGCCTCCCACCTGCGATGATCTGGACTGTCTAGATCAAAACCGTCGC
>NZ_RJVR01000322.1 GCF_003999195.1 Streptomyces soli | reverse complement strand
CGGGGGCGCCCCGTCGTGGAGCGCGGCTTCGACCCGCCGATGTCGCGGTGGGGCGCCGGGCACCGCGGCGTCGATCTGCGCGCCGGTCCGGGTGCCCAGGTGCGGGCGGCGGCGCCCGGGCGGGTCACCTTCGCGGCCGCGGTGGCCGGGCGGGGGGTCGTGGTGATCCGGCTGTCGGTGCCGGGCGGGTTGCGGATCACGTACGAGCCGGTGCGGGCCTCGGTGTCGGTGGGCGACGAAGTGGCTGCCGGTGCGGTCGTCGGCACCCTCCAGGGCGGCGTCCCGTCGCACTGCGCCGGCGGGTGCCTCCACTGGGGTTTGTTGCGGGGCTCCGTCTACCTGGACCCGCTGTCACTGCTGCCGGCGTCGATGCTGCGTCTGGGGCCGTCCCGGTTGCTGCCGGTCTTCGGTGTCCCGCTCCCGCCCGCGACGTGGGGTCAGCCGCGCACGCCGCGCAGGGCCATCGCCACGGCGGCCGCGGCGATGGTGCCGGGGTCCTCCGCGGCGCCCAGCTCGATACGCCGCACGGCCGCGTCGACGACTCCCTGGAGCAGCAGCGCGCTCAGCCTGGGCTCGGCGTGCCCGAGGGCGCCAAGCGCCTCGACGACCATGGCCACCAGACCACCGTGAGCCGCGCGGATCTTTTCCCGCGCGCCCGCGTCCAGCTCGCCGGAGGAGATCGCGACGACCGCCCGGTGCCGCCGGTCACCGACCAGCGCCAGCTGGCTGCGCACATAGGCCTCGATCTTGGCTTCGGGGTCGGCGACAGCCGCCATCGCGTCCTCGACCTCGGCCGCCCAGACCGGGAAGTCCACCGTGCACAGCTCTTCGACGACGGCCGCGCGCGAACGGAAGTACTCATAGACAGAGGAGCGCGCCAGCCCGGTGCGCTCGGCGAGAGCGGGGAAGGTCAGGGCTTCCGTGCCGCCCTCGGACAGCAGCGAACGGGCGGCGTCCAGAAGGGCGTCGCGCTGCATCGACCGGTGCTCGGCCACCGAGGCCGCTCGAATCTTGGGCACGGCACCACTGTACGGAATCTGTGCGGCGGTCCGGGGCCGCGTCGGGCATCGGCCGGCTCAGCGGCCGACATCGGCCAGTTTCGCGCGCAGCTGCAGCACGGACTTGGTGTGGATCTGACTGACCCGGCTCTCGGTGACCCCCAGCACCTGGCCAATCTCCGCCAGCGTGAGCCCCTCGTAGTAGTACAGGGTGACCACGGTCTTCTCCCGCTCGGGCAGTGTGTTGATGGCCCGCGCGAGCAGCCGCCGCAGCTCGCGGTCCTCGGCGACCTCGACGGGGTTGTCCGCCCCGGTGTCCTCCAGGGTGTCCACGAGGCTGAGCCGGTCGCCGCCTTCGCCCCCGACGTGCAGCAGCTCTTCGAGGGCGACGACGTTTGCGAGCGAGAGCTGGCTGAAGACCCCGTGCAGCTCGTCCACGCCGATGCCCATCTCGGCGGCGACCTCGGGCTCGCTGGGGGTGCGCCGCAGCGAGGCCTCGAGGGTCGCGTAGGCACGCTCGACGGCCCGGGCCTTCTGCCGAACGGATCGCGGAATCCAGTCGAGCGCCCGCAGTTCGTCGATCATGGCGCCGCGGATGCGAGTGATCGCGTACGTCTCGAACTTGATGGACCGCTCGGGCTCGAACTTCTCGATGGCGTCGATGAGTCCGAAGACCCCGGAGGAGACGAAGTCCGCCTGCTCGACATTGGCGGGCAGGCCCACGCTGACCCGGCCGGCCACGTATTTCACCAGCGGCGAGTAGTGCAGGATCAGCTGCTCCCGCAGCCGTGCGTCCCCCGTGGACTTGTATGTCCTCCACAGCTCGTCGAGCGAGGTGGGTGCTGCGGGCCGCGGGGTGTGCGGGGTGCTGCGGGCGGCGACTGCCGCCATCGCGCGGTCGGGCCCGGGGGTGTGCTGGGGCATGCGTGGTTCTGAGCCGTTCTGCTGTGATGTGGGGGACGGTGATGAGGAGTCGAGGCGCGATGAGCGTAGCGTGACCGGAGCGTCGCCGATTGCTACGAACGTCGTGCGAGGTGTCGCCAGAGACGTTCCGCAGTGCGACCCGGGACGAGGGGGCCACGAGGGCGCGTTCTGTGAAGTCAGGGTGTTGCTGTCGCAAAATGCCGCGTTCTGCCGACACCCCCATAAACTCGTCACCCGACCGGCCCAGGTCAAGAACCGTGCTGTCACCTGATGGTGTGTTCATTGCGGTTCACGCTCCCCCACCGGCCCGTCTGCCCGGTTGAGGGCGGCCAACCGCCACCGCTCGCCGTGCCGTTCGACGAATCCGAGTGCCTGCAATTCGTAGAGCCTGCCGAGCGTGTCGTCGGTGGTCACGCCCGCGGAGCGGGCAATCTGTCCGCCGTCGGCCCCGCCCTGGCCTGGCACCGCCTCCAGCACGCGCGCGGTGTCGGCCGGCAGCAGATCCCGGGCCACGACCGGGCCTCGTCGCTCGGGCGCGAGGTCGGCGCCGATGCTGCCGACCAACTCGGCGACCTCGCGTGCGTCGGTGACCAACGCCGCTTCCCCGCACAGGAGTTCATGCACGCCCTGCGACAGGCTCGAGGTGCAGGGCCCTGGCACCCCCATCACGAAACGGCCGAGCTGACGGGCCCGGCGGGCTGTGATCAGGGAGCCGCTGCGGTACTGAGCCTCGACCACCACCGTGCCCCGGGTCAGCGCGGCGATCACACGGTTACGCATGACGAATCGGCTGCGGGTGGGATGCGAGCCTGGCGGCAACTCGCCGATCAGCAGGCCCTGTTCGCCGATGCGTCCGATCAACTCGGCGTGCCCGGGCGGGTACGGGACATCGACCCCGCAGGCCACGACGCCGACGGTGGCGCCGTCCACCGACAGCGCGCCCCGGTGCGCCGCGCCGTCGATGCCGTACGCCGCCCCCGAGACGACGATCCAGCCGGCCTCGGCCAGGTCGGCGGCGAGCCGGGAGGCCATGTGCGCGCCGTAGTCTGTACAGGCCCGGGCGCCGACCACGGCGACCGAGCGCAGCGCCCACATCCGCAGAGAGGGCCGCCCCCGCACCCACAGGCCGTACGGGCGCTGATCGCCCAGGTCGTCCAGCTGCCCCGGCCACTCGGGGTCCCCCGGACAGATGAAGCGGCCGCCCAGCGCCTCCGCCGCCGCCAAGTCGCGCGCCGGGTCCACCCGCTGCCCCCGCAGCCGGTAGCCGGCCAGCCGGCGCTCGGAGGCCCGGGGCAGCCGTTCCCCGGCGACGAGTGCCCGGACGACCTCCTGCGACCCCCGCTCCCGCAGCCAGGCGCCGACGATCTCGTCACCGGGGTCGGCGATCCGGGTCACCGCGATCCGTGCCAGTCGCTCCTCCGGGGACGGCGGCCCGGCGGTGCCCTCCGTATCGAAGAGGTCGAACAGTGTGTCCGTCATCAGATCTCCCCCATCGCCAGCGTCGCAACGCCGCGCCGCACCCCGGTGCGCAGTTCGAGGGCGCGGGCCATGTCGACCCCGTCCGGGCGGTCATGGGCCGCCAGGTCCGCCACGGTCCAGGCCACGCGCAGCACCCGGTCGAGTCCGCGGGCGGTGAGCAGTCCGCGCTCCATGTCCTGCTCGGCGGGCCGCATCGCGCCCGGCGACATGGGCCAGCGCGTCCTCAGCTCGTGTCCCGGCACCTCGCTGTTGGTCCGCCACGGGGTGTCCCGGTACCGGGCGGCGGCCCGCTCTCGTGCCTCCCGCACCCGGGCGGCCACGGTCCGCGTGGACTCCGACTCCCCGACGTGCCTGATCAGCTCGGAACGGCTCACGGGCTCGACGTCGACCCGCAGGTCGACCCGGTCGAGCAGCGGACCGGACAGCCGCGCCTGATAGCGGCGGATCATGCTCGCCGTGCAGTCACAGCCGCCCCCGAGGGAGCCGTGCCGGCCGCAGGGACACGGATTCGCCGCCAGGACCAGCAGGAACCGGGCGGGCAGCCGCACCACCCCGGCGGAGCGGGCGATCACCACATGGCCCGACTCCAGCGGCTGACGCAGCGCCTCCAGCGCCTGCCCGCTGAATTCGGGGGCCTCGTCGAGGAAGAGAACGCCCTTGTGCGACAGCGAGACGGCTCCGGGTCTGGGCAGTCCGTTGCCCCCGCCGACCAGGGACTGCATCGTGGCCGAGTGGTGCGGGGCGCAGTAGGGCGGGATGTCCACCATCGGCTTGCCCGGCGGCAGCATCCCGGCGACCGAGTGGACCGCGGTGACCTCCAGCGACTCCTGCCGGGTCAGCGGTGGCAGCAGCCCGGACAGCCGCTCCGCCAGCATCGTCTTGCCGGCCCCTGGCGGCCCCTTCAGGTAGATGTGGTGGCCCCCGGCGGCCGCGACCTCCAGGGCCATCCGGGCGGCCCCCTGCCCGGCGACGTCGGACAGGTCCGAGGCAGCCGAATCGGCGAACCCGGCGCCGATGCCCGCACCCGGCACCGCCAGGCCAGCCAGCATCGGGTCGGGGCGGCCGTCGCCCGGGGCGTCGTCCTCCTCCGGGGCCAGCTCGTCGTTGAGCAGGGCGATGAGCTGCCGCAGGCTCCGTACGCCGAGCACCGACACCCCGGGGACCAGCGAGGCCTCGGCGGTTGTGCGGTCGGGCACGACGACATGGCGGTATCCCGCTTCGGCGGCAGCGAGGACGGCGGGGAGCACTCCGCGCACGGGCCGCACCCGACCGTCCAGCCCCAGCTCGCCGATCATCATCAGGTCGGCGATGTCCTCGGGGGCGATCCGTTCGTTGGCGGCGAGAACGGCGCACGCGACGGCCAGATCGAAGCCGCTGCCGCCCTTGGGCACGGAGGCGGGGCTCAGGCCGACGGTGAGCTTCTTCTGGGGCCAGACCTCACCGCTGTTGACGATGGCGGCCCGGACCCGGTCGCGGCTCTCGGTAAGGCTCTTGTCGGGCAGCCCCACCAGGGTGAAGGCCGCGACGCCCGGCTCCAGGTCGGCCTGGACCTCGACGACCACGCCCTCCACGCCGAGCAGGGTCACCGAGCACGTACGGGCGAAGCCCATCACGCCACCCCCCGCGCATGCTCGACGCGCGCCGCGCCACGCTCGGGCACCAGCACGCCGACAAGGTCGATACGGACCCCGCCCGGGGGCACGTCGCCGCCGCGATCGGCCAGCCATCGCTCGGCCAGCCGCCGCAGCCGCTCGGCCTTGCGGGGACCGACGGCGTCCATCGGGTGCTGGTAGTCACCCTGTATGCGGGATTTGACCTCGCAGATGACCACCGCGTCGCCGTCCTGGGCGACGATGTCGATCTCGCCTTCCCGGCATCGCCAGTTGCGCGCCAGCACATGCATGCCTGCGGCGTCGGCGAGCCAGCGGGCCGCCAGGTCCTCCCCGTACCGGCCCAGTGCTCCTCGGGCGTTCATCAGCACCACCTCCGTCACTCACTGTGACGGAAGTCGCGCCCTCGAGATGATCTTGATCGCCCCCTGTGGATAACCCGGGCGGATCACTCAGCCGCTGAAGCCGGACTCGTCCTGGGGCAGATCCAGATCCGACTTGTTGAGCTCCTCGATGTTCACGTCCTTGAACGTGAGCACCCTCACCTGCTTCACGAAGCGCGCCGGCCGGTACATGTCCCAGACCCACGCGTCGGCCATCGACACCTCGAAGAAGACTTCGCCCTGGACCGAGTGCACCTGCATCTCGTAGTCGTTGGTCAGGTAGAAGCGCCGCTCGGTCTCGATCACGTATTTGAACAGGCCGACGACATCGCGGTACTCCCGGTAGAGCTTCAGCTCCATCTCGGTCTCGTACTTCTCGAGGTCCTCGGCGCTCATGGCATGTTCCCCTTCAGCCGTTCGTCCCCCCATTGTGCGTCAGTCACGCTCAGTCCCCAGGCGAATCGGGGATCGCGGGGGTCCTTCGTCAAGCAGCGTGCGCAGCAGCCCGGCGAGCCTGGTCGGATACACCGTCTCACGCGCGCGGAGAAGTTCCTCGCAGGTCCACCAGCGCAGCTCTCCCACACTGCGCCGCTCCAGCTCGGTCTGACCGTCCGGGCGGACCTCAGTGGCCTCGGTACGCCCCAGGAAGTACCACTCGTCCTGCTCCCACCTGCGCCCGTCGAAGTCGAAGGCGAAGGTGCCCTCCCACAGCACCGGCCCGAGCCGCACCGATGTGATTCCGGTCTCCTCGGCCACCTCGCGGCGCGCCGCCGCCTCCAGGCTCTCGCCGGTCTCGACGCCCCCGCCGGGCGTGAACCACCAGCGCACGGCCGGATCGGCGGGCTCGAAGCCGTACAGCAGCAGGATCCGGTCGGACGGATCGAGGAGTACGACCCTGGCGGCTCGCCGACGCGTCACCTGCGCCGTCACCTAGCTTGCCGCCCGGCGCGTACGCCGACGACCCAGCACACCCGCCACGGGCCCGTAGGCCGCGCCGCCGAAGATCAGCACCACACCGGCCACGATCGCACTCACCACCCACGTCAGCGGACCGGGCTGCGACGTCCCCCCCGCGAGCCCGGCAAAGGCATCGGTCCTGCCGATCATGCCCATCCGGCCGAGCGGCCATGCGGTGGCGTCGACTCGGGCCTGGACCGCGCTTCGCGGTACGGAGCCGCCGTCGGCGTCCGTCAGCCGGACCCGGGAGTCCTCGGAAATCGCCCGGTTGTCGCCCAGCAGGAAGAGGTCGCCCTTGGGCACCGTGGCCTGGAAGCCGGTCGGCGAGGCGGGCCCCTTGGTGTCGTTCAGGTAGGGCTCGTCGATCGCCTTGCCGTTGACCGTCATCCGGCCCTGCTTGTCGCAGCAGGCGACCTTGTCACCGCCGACCCCGACCACCCGCTTGACCATGGGGACGTCGCCCCACAGCGAGTCGGTGAAGATCACGATGTCGCCCCGGCGCACCTGCGAGCCGTCGATCCGCTGCGCGAGGATCTTGTCCCCGACACCCACCGTGGGAACCATCGACCCGGTCGGCACGGTGTACGGACGGTAGACCACCGCCCCCCAGACGAATCCGCCCAGGAACAGCACGCATCCCAGCGCGACGGCCAGCCCGGAGATGATCTGTCCGGACCGGCCGCCCGCCGGGCCTGCCGCCTTCGCCTTGCCCGCGCCTGTGCGGGCACCGCTACCGGCGCCGCTGCGTGCTCCGCTGCCTGTGCCGGTGCGTGCGCCGCTACCCGCGCCGTTGCGGGCGCCGGTAGGCGTCCCGCCGCCGGCACCCGCCGTACGTGTCGAACTCTCGCCGCTCATGGGTCCGCACCCTACCCGGCGGTACGGCCCTCGGTCAGCCCTTGGATGCCACCTCGGGAGTCACCCGGCGGCGGTGAACTTCCGCCTGCGCACGAATACCAGCGGCACAGCGCCCGCGAGCGCCACCACGTCGGGCGCGGAGATCGCGGCGGCCGACGCCTGGTTGTTGATCCCGGGCTGGTCGAAGGTGGACGGGGTCGACAGCACCTCCCAGCGGTTGATCGGCCAGGCGACCACGATCGCGCGGCCCACGACCTGGGATACCGGGACCATGCCGTTGCGGCCGTCCGACTGGTTGTAGCGCGAGTCCCGCGAGTCCTGGCGGTGGTCG
Organism: Streptomyces soli; assembly: GCF_003999195.1. Taxonomy (GTDB): domain Bacteria; phylum Actinomycetota; class Actinomycetes; order Streptomycetales; family Streptomycetaceae; genus Actinacidiphila; species Actinacidiphila soli. Next base: position 7,920 of record NZ_RJVR01000322.1, on the reverse strand, counting down.
CCGAGCACCCAGATGCTGCCCTTGGGCACCTTGAGGGGGCCGAACGGCAGGTCGTCACACGGCGTGCTGCCCGGGTAAAGGTACGACGACTCGTTCAGGGCGACGCCATTGACCTTGACCTTGCCGCCCTTCTTGCACTCGACCGTGTCCCCGCCGACCGCGATGACCCGCTTGATCAGGTCCTTCTCCTCCGCCGACGGCATCAGGCCGATGAAGCTGAGGAACTTCTGGACCGGGTTCGGGGTGGCGGTCGGGGTGTCCTGCAGCCAGCCGCCCGGGTCGTGGAAGACGACGACCTCGCCGCGCTCCGGCTGGGAGCCAAACCAGGGCGTCAGCTTGTCGACCAGCACCCGGTCGCCCTCCTGCAGGGTGTTCTGCATCGAGGCGGAGGGGATCGAGAACGCCTGCACGAGGAAGGTCTTGATGAGCAGGGCGAGAACCAGCGCGATGCCGATGAGGATGGGCAGTTCCTTCCAGAAGGAACGCGGCTTCTTCGCCTTCCCGCTCTTGCTCAACTCATCACCCTCAACCGCGGGTGAAGGGCCTGCGCCCTGGTCGACCCCATCTTCGGGTTCTTCGTGTCCCGATCGTGCGCCGACCGACAAATCCCTCACGTCCACTCCTTACTCTGCGCTGCCACTTGGGCTGCCCCCGCGCGCGGCGCAGGCCCACCACTCCCATAACGAGCGGGAGTTCCGCAGGGCTCGGGAGGAGGATCGTTCTGTATCGACGATCTTCTGAGGACACACTAGGGGACGCGGCGGCCGCAGTGGCCGAGGTGCCACCGGCGGCCGGCACGGAGGCGTAGGTCGACGGCTCCGAGAGCTTCGTCCAGTCGCTCATCGGCCAGGCGATCACCACGGCCCGTCCGACGACCCCGCTCTCCGACACGGTGCCGCTGAAATCCTGCTGGTGAAAGCGGGAGTCCGCGGAGTTGGCCCGGTGGTCGCCCATGACCCAGAGCCGTCCCTCGGGCACCTTTACCGAGAACTCGCTGTCCGACGGCTTGTTGCCGGGGTAGATGTACGGCTCATTGAGCGCCACGCCGTTGACGGTGACGCGGCCCTGGGAGTCGCAGCACTTCACCGTGTCGCCGCCGACCGCGACGACCCGCTTGATCAGGTCCTGCTCGTTGGCCGAGGGCAGCAGGCCGATGAAGGTCATCGCCTCCTTGACCTGCTTGATCACCACCGGGTCGTTGGCCGTCGTGGTCTGCTCGCCGTCCAGCCAGTGACCGGGGTCCTTGAAGACCACGACGTCACCGCGCTTCACCTTGTTGCCGAACCACGGGGTCAGCTTGTCGACCAGCACCCGGTCGCCGATCTTGATGGTCTGCTCCATCGACCCCGAGGGGATCACGAAGGCCTGAACCAGGAAGGTCTTCAGGACCAGCGCGATCAGCAGGGCGACGACGATGAGGATCGGCACTTCCTTCGCGGCCGAACGGCGCCGCTTGCGCTTGACCTTCTTGGCCAGCTTGCGGCGTTCGGCCCGCCCTCCTGCCCGGCGCGCCCGCGGCTGGTCGTCGGAAAAGCCGTAGCCGTCGTCGTCCCCCGGCATCCGGTCCCCGCCGTCCCGCGGCCTGCCCCGGTTACCCATCTGCCCGGTCCAGGGAACGCCGGTGGCTCAGCGGCCATACGATCCACTCCGCCCGGCCGATCACCTTGTCGACCGGTACGGTGCCGCCCCCGGGATCGCCGAGGTGATCACGCGAATCCCGGGAGTTGTCACGGTGATCGCCCATCACCCACAGCCTCCCGTCAGGCACCTCGATATCGAACGGTACCCGGGACGGGCGCTCCCCGGGGTAAAGGTACGTCTCGGCCAGCGGAGTGCCATTCACGGTTATCCTGCCCCGCTTGTCACAGCAGGTGACCCGGTCTCCGCCGACGCCGATGACCCGCTTGATGTAATCGGATCCGCCCGACTCCTGCACAAACGACCCCTCGCCGTCGAACACCACGATGTCGCCCCGCCGTGGCGAACCGCCGAAACGGTACGCCAGCTTGTTGACCACCACCCGGTCCCCGATCCGCAGGGTGTTCTCCATGGATCCGCTCGGGATCACGAAGGGCTGCACCACAAAGGTATTGACCAGGAACAGGACGGCGGCGCAGACCACAGCCAGCAGCGCGTACCGATACGTACGTACGCCGAAGCGCGACCGCTCAGTGCGGTCGCGCTTCGGGAGGTCTGTCTCAGTGTCCATCGACCGCAGAGCCTATACGGACCGGCTTTGTGCCCCGACGGAGTGCGCGACTCAGTTGTCGCGCTTCTCCTTGATCTTGGCGGCCTTGCCGCGCAGCTCACGGAGGTAGTACAGCTTGGCGCGACGGACGTCACCGCGGGTCACGACCTCGATCTTCTCGAAGATCGGGCTGTTCACCGGGAAGGTGCGCTCGACGCCGACGCTGAAGGAGACCTTGCGGACCGTGAAGGTCTCGCGGACGCCCGAGCCCTGGCGGCGGATGACGACACCCTTGAACTGCTGCACACGGGCGCGGTTGCCCTCGATGACGCGGACGTGGACGTTCACGGTGTCGCCGGGGCGGAACGCCGGAATGTCGGTGCGCACCGAGGCGGCGTCGACGGAGTCGAGCAGGTGAGACATGATGGTCTGCTTTCTTCACCGATGCCACAGGTCATCGGCGGAATCTCGGAATGGTTTACGGGAGCCGCACCACCGGGCGGACGTCGTTCCCCCTGTGGCAGGGGCGCACGCCGGACGGACAGCAGCGGCCTATTCTTCCACGGCCTGCGCGACTCGCCCAAATCCGCCGTCCGCCCGCTCCGCCCAGCCCAGCTCGGCGAGCAGTTTGCGGTCCTGCTTGTCGAGTGTCGCCGGGTCGCAACGCTCGATCAGATCGGGCCGGTTGATGGTGGTGCGGCGGAAGGCCTCGTCGCGCCGCCAGCGGGCGACCTTGCCGTGGTGGCCGCTGAGCAGCACCTCGGGCACCTCGCGGTCCCGCCAGACCGGGGGCTTGGTGTAGACGGGTCCCTCAAGCAGGTCGGCCATGGCGCCGGGGGCGAAGGAGTCGTCGCGGTGCGACTCGGCGTTGCCCAGGACGCCGGGCAGCAGGCGGGCCACCGCCTCGACGATGACCAGGACCGGGGCCTCGCCGCCGGCCAGGACGTAGTCGCCGATGGAGACCTCGCGCACGTCCAAGCACTCGCCGTACGCCTCGATGACGCGCCGGTCGATGCCCTCGTAACGGGCCGGGGTGAAGATCAGCCAGGGCTGCTCGGACAGTTCGACCGCCAGCTCCTGGGTGAAGGGCACCCCGCTGGGGGTGGGCACCACAAGCACGGGCCGGGCGTCGCCCTCTCCGCCCTCCCCCGACTCCAGGACGGCGTCCAGCGCCTCGCCCCACGGCTCGGGCTTCATGACCATGCCTGGGCCGCCGCCGTACGGGGTGTCGTCCACGGTGTTGTGCTTGTCGTGAGCCCAGTCGCGTAGGTCGTGGACGCGTACGTCCAGCTGCCCGCGCTGCCGCGCCTTGCCGACCAGGGAGACATTCAGCGGTTCGAGGTACTCGGGGAAGATCGTGACGACGTCGATCCGCATGGCTACTCTGCCTCGCCGGCTTTGCCGGTCCCGCCGGTCCCGCCGGCCTCACCGGCCTCGTCCAGCAGGCCCGGCGGCGGGGCGATGACCACCCGCTGCTCCTCCAGGTCGATCTCCGGGACGATCTCCTCCACGAAGGGGATCATGACCTCGCTGCCGTCGGGCCGCTTGACGATCAGCAGGTCCTGGTAGGGCAGATGCGTGATCTCGGTGATCCGGCCGACCTCGGTGCCGTCGACGGTCACCACGTCGAGGTCCATCAGCTGATGGTCGTAGAACTCCTCGGGATCCTCGGGTAGCTCCTCCGGGTCCACGTCCGCGATGAGCAGCACATTGCGCAGCGCCTCGGCGGCGTTGCGCTCCTTGACGCCCTCGAAGCGCAGCAGCAACCGGCCGCTGTGCACCCGGCCCGTCTCGATCGTCAGCGGGCCGGCCGACGCCGGGTCCGTGGCCAGTACGGCGCCCGGCCCGAGCCGCAGCTCCGGCTCGTCGGTGCGCACCTCCACCGTGACCTCACCCTTGATGCCGTGGGCGCGGCCGATCCTGCCGACTACCAGCTGCACTGCGGTTCTCCTGTTGCTCTACGGAATACGGACACGGGCCGGGGACGGCTGCATGAGCCGTACCCCGGCCCGTGCCGGTGCTTCGTACCTGTTCAGCGAACCTCGTCCACATCGACCAGGTCGACGCGGATACCACGGCCGCCGAGTGCGCCCACGACAGTACGCAGGGCGCGGGCGGTGCGGCCGTTGCGGCCGATCACCTTACCGAGGTCCTCGGGGTGAACCCGGACCTCCAGTACCCGCCCGCGACGCAGAGTGCGCTCGGCCACCTGCACGTCGTCGGGGTTGTCGACGATGCCCTTGACCAGGTGCTCAAGGACCTCCTCAAGCACGCTCAGGCCTCGGTCGACTCGGCCGAGGCCTCGGCCTCAGCGGGCTTCTCGGACTTCTTCGCCTTGGGGGTGATGGCCTCACCCTTCGGACCGTCGCCCGCGGCGGAGGTCGCGGACTCGAAGAGGGCGCGGTGGTCGGCCTTGGGCTCGGCGACGAGCAGCGGCGCCGGGGCCTCGAGGCCCTTGTACTTCTGCCAGTCACCGGTGAGCTTGAGAATCGCGAGCACGGGCTCGGTCGGCTGCGCGCCGACACCCAGCCAGTACTGCGCACGCTCCGAGTCGACCTCGATGCGCGACGGGTTCTGCACCGGGTGGTACAGGCCGATCTCCTCGATGGCCCGGCCGTCACGGCGGGTACGGGAGTCGGCGACGACGATGCGGTAGTGAGGCGAACGGATCTTGCCCAGACGCTTCAGCTTGATCTTGACTGCCACTGGAGTGGGGTCTCCTGGTCTTGACGTGTTTGGACGTGACGGAGCACCACGTGGGGTTGTGGTTCCCGAACGTCCGATGGACGCGTCAGCCGAAGGAGAGAGGGGTCCTGTACGACTGCCGAGTGCTCAGCTGACCATTCTGCCATACGGCGGGCACACTGCCGCACGCCCCGTACGCACGTCCTTGCCGTGCGACAGGGCCGTCCGGCAGAAAGCCGAGCCGCTCACGCCACCGCCGCGGCCTCCGGGATGCGGAACGGGGTGCCACACGCCCCGCAGACGATCGGCGCCTGCGCGAGCACTGACGGTACGACCCGGACGTTCCGCCCGCAGTCGCACACCGCCTTCACGCGTACGCCGCCGCCGGACGAGCCGTGCCGGGCCGCCGGACCGCGGAAGCTGCGGGCGGTGTCGGAGGCGGTCGCCACGGTGTGGGCCTTGAGGGCGCGCTGGAGTCTGTCGATCGTGGCTCGATAGCGCCTCTTCGTGTCGGGGCGCAGCTGCACCAGCGAGAAGCCGCTGCTGGGATGCGGCTCCTCGGAATGGTCCAGTCCGAGCTCGTCAGCGATCGCCAGGAAGCGTCGGTTGTGGTAACGGCCGGCGCGCGAGGTGTCACGGATGCCGCGGGCGGCGGCGACTCCGTGCACGGCCTCGTGCAGCAGCCGTTCAAAGGAGAGCTCGGTGCCGCAGGCGGACGAGGACTCTCCGATCAGGGACTCTGGGGCGGCCAGATCCGGCAGTTCGGGGTGGTGCCGTTGAATGTCGGCCCACGCGACTGCAAGCTCGGCGGCGAGAACTGGTGGTGTCGTGCTCACGCCGTGACAACGAGCCGGGACCGCCCGGTGTTCCGATTCCGGGGCATCCCAAATAATTTGCACTCATGGGTCAGTTCTGAGTGATTCCCATGACTGAGGGCGGGTGCGGAGAACAGTGGAGAACCCGCGCACCCGCCCCTAAGCCGGGACGTACTACCGATTACGTACGTCGGTTTTCAGTCACTCCGCCGAACTGGCAGCCCATTGGCCGTCAGTATGCCCGCGCGACGATCGCGACGGTACCCGGCGCGTCGTCCGCGACCGGCACCGAACCGTCCTCGGCGACCAGGCAGCGTACGGAGACGCCCTGCTCGGCGAGCTTGGCCTCGCCCTCCGCGCCCAGGTCGGCCCACGGGATGCGGCCCCAGCCGGTGACGGCGGCCTCGGCGGCCTCCTCGATGGTCGCCACGTCGACGGTGCGGGACTCGCGGCGCTCGCGCGCCTCGCGCAGCAGCGTGGCCTGGTCCTCCTCGAGCACCGTGGGGAGCAGTGCCTCCAGCGCGTCGAGGGACACCGGCTCCTTGCCGCCAGGGATCCGGCGGGCCAGCATCGCGGTGCCGTTCTCGAGGTCGCGCGGGCCGACCTCGACCCGTACGGGCACGCCCTTGAGCTCCCAGTCCACGGCCCGGCGGCCGAACGGGGTGTCGGTGCGGTCGTCCACCTGGACGCGGATGCCGGCCGCCTTCAGCGTGGCGCCGAGCTCGCGGACCTTCGCGATGACCGCGTCGTCGCCCTTGATCGCCAGCACGACCACCTGAACGGGTGCCATGCGGGGCGGGACCCGCAGGCCGCTGTCGTCGCCGTGCGACATGATCAGGCCGCCGACCATGCGGGTCGACGTACCCCACGAGGTCTGCCAGACCAGCTCCTGCTTGCCCTCGCCGGACAGGTAGGAGGTGTTGAAGGCCTTGGCGAAGTTCGTGCCCAGCTCGTGGCTGGTGCCCATCTGCAGGGCCTTGCCGTCGCCCATCATCCCTTCGAGGGTGAGGGTGTTGATCGCGCCGGCGAAGCGCTCCCGGGCGGTCTTGCGGCCGAGGACCACGTCGACGCCGAGGAAGTTGATCATGAAGTCGCCGTAGACCTCACGGTGGATCATGTCGGCGTACTCGCGGGCTTCCTCGTAGGTGGCGTGCGCGGTGTGCCCCTCCTGCCAGAGGAACTCCGTCGTGCGCAGGAAGATCCGCGGCCGCATCTCCCAACGGACCACATTCGCCCACTGGTTGATCAGCAGCGGCAGGTCGCGGTAGCTCTGCACCCACTTCGAGAAGTACTCGTTGATGATCGTCTCGGAGGTGGGACGTACGACGACCGGCTCCTCCAGCTCCTTGCCGCCGCCGTGCGTGACCACCGCGAGCTCGGGGGCGAAGCCCTCGACGTGCTCGGCTTCCCTGGTCAGGTACGACTGCGGGATGAAGAGCGGGAAGTAGGCGTTCTGGGCTCCCGCGCCCTTGATGCGCGCGTCCATCTCCTGCTGCATCCGCTCCCAGAGCGAGTACCCGTACGGTCGGATGACCATGGTGCCGCGCACCGGCCCGTTGTCGGCCAGCTCGGCCTTGTTGATCAGGTCCTGGTACCAGCGCGGGAAATCGACCGCCTGGGGGGTGAGTACGGGAGCCTTTGCCATGGCGCGATGGTACGGCGAGGCGACTGCGAAACGTGAATCGGCGTATGAGCAGGGAGTGATCGGAGCGTATACAGGGCGCACACAAGCAACCGCCCCAAACCTCTGGACTCCGGGCCGGAAGGGGAGTTGTCTGGCTTTCGGGGACATGCACGACGCACGTGTGCATCACGGGGGTTGGACGGCAGGCTGCGAATCGGATTCGGCGGATTGGGGCTGGCTCGATGACACCTACGCTCGCACGCTCACGCGGTGCCGGTACCAAGGCCCGTGACTGGGCCGAGATCCAGGAGCGCATGCTCGTTCCGCTCTACGACGCCGTGTACGACCGCCTAGGTGTCGGCCCCGGTACGCGGCTGCTGGGCCTGGGGAGTGGTTCGGGGCTGGCCCTGCTGATGGCGGCTGCCAGGGGTGCGGCGGTCACCGGCTGCGAGCCGGACGAACAACGGCTGGCCCTGGGGCGGGAGCGGCTGCTGCCGGAGCCGCAGTGGGGTGCGGCGGCGCGCGGGCGGGCCTGGCCGGCCGCCCGGCTGCTGTTGGGCGGCCCCGAGCGGCTGCCCGCCACCGCCGGGCCGTTCACATTAATCACC
>NZ_RJVR01000221.1 GCF_003999195.1 Streptomyces soli | reverse complement strand
CCGCAGCCGCCGCATGCCGCCCGCCCGCGCCACCGGGGCCACCGGGAGCCCCCTGCGGCGCCGGCGGAGCCGCCGGCGGCTTCGCCGGCATCGGCGGCACCCCAGGCCGTCCACCACTGCGCCGCTGCTCTATCAACGCCACCGCATCCGTCGGCAGCCACGCCGACGCCGTCCCCGTGTCGTCACCGCCCGCCGACGAGAAGAGATGCGGCGCGAGCTGTGCCTGCAGGTCAGCCGGGCTGGGCCGCTGGTCGGCGCCCATCCGCATACAGGATTCGATCAACGGCCGCAGCTCGCTCGGCAGCCCCTTGAGATCCGGACCTTCCCGCAGCAGCATGAAGACCGTCTCGACGGGATTCGCCCCATGGAAGGGCGCATGCCCGGTCGCCGCGAACACCAGCGTCGACCCGAGCGAGAAGACATCGCTCGCGCCCGTCACGCTCCGCGAATCCTTCGCCTGCTCCGGGGACATGTACGCGGGCGTGCCCACCGCGACGTTGGTCATGGTCAGCCGGGTGTTGGACACCCCGCTCGCGATGCCGAAGTCGATCACGCGCGGGCCGTCCTCGACAACCAGTACGTTCGACGGCTTCAGGTCCCGGTGCACCAGCCCGGCGCCGTGGATGGACTGCAGCGCCTCCGCGACGCCGGCCGCCAGCCACCGTACGGCCTGGGCGGGCAGCGGTCCTGACTCGTTGACGATCTCCTCGAGCGAGGGCGCGGGCACGAAGGCCGTGGCCAGCCAGGGCACGGCAGCCCGGGGATCGGCGTCCACCACGGCGGCCGTATAGAAGCCGCTGACCGCCCGCGCGGCCTCGACCTCACGGGCGAACCGGACGCGGAACAGCTGGTCCTCGGCGAGCTCGGCGCGCACTGTCTTGATCGCCACCCGCCGGCCCGATGCCGAGCGGGCGAGATAGACCAGCCCCATGCCGCCGGCGCCGAGCCGGCCCAGCACCTCGAAAGGGCCGATCCGTCTCGGGTCGTGCTGCGTCAGCTGCTGCACCACTGCCCTGCCACCTCCCCGTGGGTTCCCCCCGTCCCGGGGTCCGGAACCTGATTCTTCCTGGGATGAGTGCCAGTTGCGAACCCGGGGCGGTGTCGACACGGCGATTCTTGAGACGCACTGCCGTTACCCATGGGTACGGCTGGCGTCCGGTCAGGGTTCAATCCGCGTTATGTCGTCTACGCCGGGACGTCTCCGACCGTCCTCGACTGGTCGATGATGGAGAAGTTCGCGCCCTGGTCATCCGCGACAACCGCGAACCGCCCGAAGGGCGAGTCGTCGGGCCCCCGGTTGACCCGCCCTCCGAGCCGGCGGATCGTTTCCGCCGCCCGGTCGGCGTCCTCCACCCCGAAATAGACGTCGTAGTGCGCCGGCAGCTCGGCGGGAAACTCCGAGCCCATCCGGAAGCGCCCAAGCACCACATTGGCCGGCGTGACGTCCTTTCCCTCCGGCGCGAAGACCTTGTAGTCGAAGTTCTCGCCGTCCCCGATCTGCCGGCTGCCGTAGCCGAACACCGTCTCGTAGAAGGTGTCCACCCGCTCCGCGTCGCGCGTGAGGATCTCCGCCCAGGTGTACGACCCCGGCTCACCGGACTTCTCGAAACCCTTGTGCGTACCGGCCTGCCAGACACCGAAGACCGCGCCGCCAGGGTCGGCCGCCATCAGCATCGTCCCGTACGACCCGACGGCCATCGGCTCCGTGACGAGCTGCCCGCCCGCCTCCCGGATCCTGGCCGCGGTCGCCTGCGCGTCCGCCGAGGCGAGGTAGAGGTTCCAGACGGTGGGCATCCGCCCATCGGGCTTGGGCGAGAGCGCCGCCACGTTCTTGCCGTCGGCCGCGAACGCCTGGGTGTAGTAGCCGTACTCCTTCTCACCGTCCCGGAAGGTCCAGCCGAACAACTCCCCGTAGAACCGCTTGCCGGCCTCCAGGTCGGACAGCATGGCATCCACCCAGCAGGGGACCCCATCGGCGTAACCGGCCATGGCCTCGATTCCTCTCGATTGGTCGCGTCAGACGGAGTGTCTGACTTGACACGCTATCTGGGGATCTTCAACCCCGCCCGGGGAAAATTCGAACATTTGGCCTTCCCCATTTGCAGCCACCGAATCGCGCGCTGATCACCCGCCAGTAAACTGACGGCATGACAGGACAAGTTCGCACCGTCGACGGACGTGTGGCAGGACGTCGTGGACAGGCGACGCGGCAGAAGCTGCTCGACTGCCTCGGCGAAATGCTCAGCACGTCGCCGTACCGGGACGTCAAGGTCATCGACGTAGCCCGGATGGCGGGTACCTCCCCCGCAACGTTCTACCAATACTTCCCCGACGTCGAGGGCGCCGTCCTCGAACTCGCCGAGGAAATGGCCAAGGAAGGCACCGGTCTCACCGACCTCGTCGCCGGACGGTCCTGGGTCGGAAAGTCCGGCGCCGCGGCCGCCGAAGAACTGGTCGACGGTTTCCTTTCCTTCTGGCGAAAGCACGACGCGATCCTGCGCGTCGTCGACCTTGGCGCGGCGGAAGGGGACAAGCGGTTCTACAAGATCCGCATGAAGATCCTCAACCCCCTCACCAACTCCCTTACGGATTCGATCAAGGAGCTCCAGGCGAAGGGCCGGGTCGACAAAGATGTCAGCCCTGCCGCCATCGCCGGCGCCCTCGTCGTCATGCTCGCCGCCGTCGCAGCCCACCAAAAAGGCTTCCAGAGCTGGGGTGTCAAGCAGTCCGAGCTCAAGCCGAACCTCGCCCTGCTCGTCCACCTCGGCATCACTGGCAAGAAGCCGGTGCGCTGAGCGCTCCGCGCATCCGCCTTAATAGTCCTGCCTGCGATGACGCGGGCACCGATTGACCGGTCCTCGGGGGAGGTCGCCGGAGGGCGCCCGAGTACTGATTTTTGACGCCGCCCTCGCAGCGCTCGGCGCTGGACGCCTCCAGGTTGTGCCCACCCACCCACCCGCACCCGACAATGCAACCCGGGGGTCCAGGGGGTCGCCCCCTGGTTTCGGGAAGGGGCGAGGTGGGGGAACTCCCAGCCCACCCGCACGCGCAGCTAGCGCGGCGTCAGCCGGAAGAGCCGGATCTCCCGCTCCACCCGCGCCGCATACGCCCCGTACGGCGGCCAGAACCGCAGCAGCACCGCCCACGCCGCCTCCCGTTCCTCCCCGGCGAGCAGAACCGCCCGCACCGGAATGTCCCGCCCCTTCCAGCTCACCTCCGCCTCCGGGTTCCGGAGCAGATTCGCCGTCCAGGCAGGATGATCGGGCCGCCCGGCGGGCCGGCGTCACCCCAGCCGACATCGACGTCGCCGAGATCTACGACGCCTTCACCTACATGACCTTGGTGACCCTCGAGGACCTCGGCTTCTGCCCCAAGGGCGAGGGCGGCCCTTTCGTCGAGATGGGCCGCCTGACCATCGACGGCGACCTCCCCGTCAACACCGACGGCGGCGGACTGGCCGCCTGCCACCCCGGTATGCGCGGACTGTTCCTGCTCGTCGAAGCCGTCCGCCAGCTCCGCGGCGAGGTCGGCGACCGCCAGGTCCGCAACGCGGCCGGAAGGCTTCCCCGTCTCGCCGTCGCCTCGGGCACGGGCGGCTGGTTCTGCTCCTCCGGGACGGTGGTACTCGGCCGCGACTGAGTACCGGCAGCCGGGTGGGCCGGCTCGTCGGCGGAGCGGGTCACGTACCGGGCAGCGCATCCGTAGCGAGGCGGGCGTGCAGGTGGATGTCCCGCGGCATCCCGGCGATGTCGATCATCGCCCCCCGCAGCAGGCCCTCCAGGGCATACGCACAGCGCCGGGCGACCCCGCACGACGCGTCGTTGCCGATGGCGTGGCCGAGCTCCAGGCGGTGCAGCCCCAGGTCGCGGAAGGCCCAGCGGGTGGCCACTTCGAGGGCGCGGGAGGCTATGCCGCGCCCTCGGCCCTCCGGGAGGACCCAGTACCCGACGCGGGCGGTGCGCATCGTGAAGTCGATCATGCCGAGGCCGACTTGGCCGATCACGGTACCTCCCTCGGTGACGGCGAAGGAGGCCGTCGTGCCGTGCTCCCAGCCCTCGGCGCGGCTGCGGATGAAGCGGCGGGCGCCCCCTTCGTCGGGCGTCGGGGAGTTCGCGGTGTTCCACCGGCGGAAGTCTGGGTCGGAGAGGCCGCGCAGGGCGGCACCGAGGTCGGACTCCTCCCAGGGCCGAAGCAGAAGTCCGTACGCCTCCAGCTCTACGGGTTGCAGCATGTACCCATTCAAGCAACCGGCCGGAACACCGGAACCGCCGGGCCGTCGCCGTCCCCCGCTGCCGCCTCTGACGTCGGCCGGAAGTGGACCCGCAGGCGCATCCCGATCCGCAGCGCGCCCACCGCGCAGTCCGTCACCTCGGTCATCATGCGCGGCCCCTCCGCCAGGTCGAAGACGGCGGCGACATACGGCACGCGCTCACCGAACGGCGGCAGGTCGTTGCGGTGGACGACGGACCACGTGTAGAGCGTGGCGAGCCCGGACGCTTGCTTCCAGCTCACATCGTCGCTCCAGCAGCGCGGACAGAACTCACGCGGGTAGTGATGCGGCGCCCCCAACCCGCCGGCTCTCCAGCCACCACAGGCCGAGGCCGATACGCAGCACGGCGAGCCATTCGGCACCGCTGAGCCATATCGTCTCCACGGCGACCTCCTATCTGACGATACGTCAGTTCACCGGATACGGACAGCCCTGCGCAAGGCCCCCTGGCGAAGCCGCGCTACCTTCCGTTAGGACGACTTTGCACACCCTTTCCACCCACCCCCCACACCCGGGAGCACGCCATGGCCGACACCTCCGCCACCACCTCGGCAACGACCGGCGCCGCAGGCGCGGGCACCGGCCCCGGCACCAGTGCCTCCACGGCTGAGCCCGACGCCATCGTCATCGGCGCCGGCCCCGGTGGCCTCGCCGCCGCGGCGGCCCTGCAGAGGCGCGGCGTACGCACCCTGGTTCTGGAGAGATCCGATGCCGTCGGAGCGTCCTGGCGGCAGCATTACGACCGGCTGCATCTGCACACCACCAGACGGCTGTCCAGCCTGCCCGGCTTCGCGATACCCCGGGCGTACGGGCGCTGGGTCGCCCGGGACAACGTGGTCCGCTACCTCGAGCAGTACACCGAAGCCCACGACCTCGACGTCGCCACCGGTATAGAGGTGTCCCGTATCGAGCGCGCCCCGGAGGGCGCCGAGGGCTGGGCACTACCCGCCACCGGCGGCCGCCGGCTGACCGCCCGCGCGATCGTGATCGCCACCGGGACCAACCACACCCCGCGCACGCCGGACTGGCCCGGCCGCGACACGTACGGCGGCGAGCTGCTGCACGCCTCCGGCTACCGCAACGGCAAGCCCTACGAGGGCCACGACGTCCTGGTCGTCGGCGTCGGCAACACCGGCGCGGAGATCGCCGTGGACCTGGTGGAGGCGGGCGCGGCCCGGGTCCGGCTCGCGGTGCGCACACCCCCGCACATCATGCGGCGGTCCACGGCCGGCTGGCCGGCCCAGGCCACCGGGATCATGGTGCGGCGCCTGCCGACCGGACTGGTGGACCGGATCGCCCCGTACGTGGAGCGGATCAGCGTGCCCGACCTGTCGGAGTACGGCCTGCCGCGCCCGGACAACGGCCTCTACTCCCGCGTCCTGGACGGCTCCATCCCGGTCCAGGACGTCGGCCTCATCGCCGCCGTCCGCGCTCGCAAGGTCGAGCTCGTCGCCGCCGTCGAGAGCTGCGACGGCGACGAGGTGCTGCTCGCCGACGGCTCCCGCATCACCCCGGACGCGGTGATCGCCGCGACCGGTTACCGCAACGGCCTGGAGCCGCTGGTCGGCCACCTCGGCCTCCTCAACGAACGCGGCCGCCCCACCGTGCACGGCTCCCGGACCCCCAAGGAAGCGCCGGGCCTGTACTTCACCGGCTACACCAACCCCATCAGTGGCATGTTCCGCGAGATGGCCATCGACGCGGAGCGCATCGCCAAGTCGGTCGCCAAGGCCCTGGCCAAGCGATAGGACACCCCCCTTCCGGGTAATCGAACCTACGGAAGGCATTGACAGCGCGCGTGCGGCGGGTACGGCGTCAACGGACAAGAAGCACCACCCGCACCCCAGGATCCGGCGGGCCCGGCCGGCCCTCTCCCCCTCAGCCGTCCGGCCCGCCCCGCACGCCGCCCCAGCTGCCCTTCCCCAGCCGCGCCGGCTGTCTCCGGCCGCTCCTGCCTCCCCTCGTACGATCCTCCACAGGTTTCCCTCAACCGCACAACATTCCTGACGGTCCATCAGTTCAAGTAATCTGACATTACGTCAGTTCTCGTGGACCTACCGGCAGGAGCGGGCGAGACCATGCTGGATCGTCGTACAGCTCCCGTGACCCGGACCCCTCCGGCCCCGGCCGGCTCGAACCACGCCCGGACGACGTGGACGTCAGCGGCCGCCCGCTGTACGCCGTCGTCCCCGACCTGGACCGGTTCTTCCGGCCCGAGGCGGTGGCCGTCGTCGGCGCGTCCGACGCGGAGGGCCGCCCCAACAGCTGGTACCAGACACCCGAGTCGGGGTCGCCGATCCAGTAGTAGACGACCGAACGCGAGCGGGTGCCCAGGGGTTCCCAGTCGGCGAGCCGGCTGTTGTCATCGTCGAACTGGAGGCTGACCAGCGGGTCCAAGGCCGTCTGCTCCGCCGTGGAGCGCCAGGTCCCCGTACCCGAGTGACCGGCGTAGTGGTCCGTCAGGTCGGACGCCTCGAACGGGTAATCCCGAATGCGCTTCGCGGTGAAGGTGCCGTCCGCCGAGAAGGGGATCTCGCCGCCGAACGTGTCGTGCCACGTGCCGACGTAGTCGGCGGCGGTGAGGCGGGGCGGCCGGTACTCGTGCACCAGACCGGTCGCGTATGCCGTGACACCGCCCGCGAAGAGGAGACCCACGAGACCGACAGCCGTCACAATGTGCCGCCAGGCTATCAACAACCTCAGACAGTCAACGGAGTTGCGGCCGGGGCCGCCGTGACATCCCGCTGCCGGATGACGAGCGCCATCAGCGCGGCCACCGCGCACAGCGCGCCGGAGCTGTACCAGACAACGTCGTACGAGCCGAAGGCGTCCCGCGCGACACCGCCGAGGAAGGCGACCAGGGCAGCGCCCACCTGGTGGGAGGCGAGGACCCAGCCGAAGACGATGGCACCGTCGTCTCCGTAGTGCTCGCGGCACAGGGCGATGGTGGGCGGGACGGTGGCCACCCAGTCGAGGCCGTAGAAGACGATGAAGAGCACCATGGGCGGGTGCACGGTGTCGGCCAGCAGCATCGGCAGGAACATCAGCGACAGGCCGCGCAGCCCGTAGTAGACCGCCAGCAGCCGCCGGGGGCTGAAGCGGTCCGTGAACCACCCCGAGGCGACCGTCCCCACGATGTCGAAGATCCCGATGACGGCGAGCAGCGACGCGGCGGCCGTCACCGGCATGCCGTGATCGTGAGCGGCCGGCACGAAGTGGGTTTTGACCAGACCGTTCGTAGAAGCGCCGCATATCGCGAAGGTGCCGCCGAGCAGCCAGAAGGTCCCCGTACGGGATGCCGAGAACAGCGCCTTCACCGCCCGCCTGGCGGCCCCCGGCACAGGTGCGGGCTTCGGTACGAAGGCCTCGGCACCGTACGCGGCCTGGCCCACGTCCGCCGGGTGGTCGCGCAGGAGCAGCCATACGAAGGGGACGACCGCGAGCGCCGCACAGGCGACGGTGAGCGCGGCCGGGCGCCAGCCGGAGTGCTCGACGATGACGGACAGCAGCGGCAGGAAGACCAGCTGGCCCGCCGCGCCCGCCGCCGTCAGGACGCCCGTGACCAGGCCGCGCCGGGCGACGAACCATCGGTTGGTGACGGTCGCGGCGAAGGCCAGCGCCATGGAGCCGCTGCCGAGCCCGACCAGGACGCCCCAGCACAGCACCAGTTGCCAGCTCTGCGTCATGAAGACGGTCAGCCCGGCGCCGACCGCGATGGTGGTGAGCGCGCACGCCACGACCCGCCGGATGCCGAAACGATCCATCAGTGCGGCGGCGAAGGGTGCCGTGAGTCCGTACAGCGCGAGGTTGACCGAGACCGCGAAGCCGATCATGCCGCGTGACCAGCCGAACTCGGTGTGCAGGGGGTCGATCAGCAGAGAGGGGAGGGAGGCGAAGCCGGCCGCGCCGATCAGCGTGACAAAGGCGACCGCCGCCACCGACCAGGCGCGGTGGAAGCGGGGCTTGCGTGGCAAC
The DNA here is from genome assembly GCF_003999195.1 of Streptomyces soli. GTDB lineage: Bacteria > Actinomycetota > Actinomycetes > Streptomycetales > Streptomycetaceae > Actinacidiphila > Actinacidiphila soli. Next base: position 5,398 of record NZ_RJVR01000221.1, on the reverse strand, counting down.
GGAGGGCGGGCGTCCTGGGCGGCGGCGAGTTGAGGTGTCTGCGTCACCGGATCAGCTTCGGCCACCGGAACGGACAAAACGAGTGGCCCGATGGCCATGATATGCAAGGATCGGGCCATGGTAGTCGTCAGCAGCGTGAGGAAGCCCCACCGCGTCGCCGTCCTTGTCCAGCACGGCGTCATCCCCTTCGAGCTAGGCATCCCCTTCCGGATCTTCGGGGGCGCGAAGACCCCCGAGGGTGAGCCGCTCTACCAGGTGCTGACCTGCACCCCGGACGGTCCCGGGACAGTCCGTGCCGACGCCGACTTCGAGATCAACGTCGCTCACGGACCGGAGACCCTGGAGACCGCCGACACTGTCATCGTCCCTGCCGCGCACGAGCGGTCGAGCGCCCATACGGAAGGCCGTAACCCGGAACCGCTGGCCGCCGCCTTCGACCGGATCCGTCCCGGCGCCCGCCTGGTCTCCATCTGCACGGGTGCGTACTTCCTGGCCGCCGCCGGCCGGCTCGACGGCCTGCGCGCCACGACCCACTGGAACAGCGCCCAGCACTTCCAGTCGCTCTTCCCCAAGGTCAAGGTCGAGCCGGACGTCCTCTACGTCGACAATGGTGACGTCCTCACCTCCGCCGGCGTCGCCTCCGGCATCGACCTGTGCCTGCATCTCGTACGACGCGACCACGGCACCGCCGTCGCCAACGCCAGTGCCCGCTCCAGCGTCGTCCCCCCGCACCGCGAGGGCGGCCAGGCACAGTACGTCCAACGGCCCGTCCCCGAGCCGCAGCTCGCCACCACCGCCGCCGCCCGCGCCTGGGCGCTGGCCCGCCTCGACCGGCCCCTGGTGCTGCGCGAACTGGCCGAACGCGAGTCGATGAGCGTACGGACCTTCACGCGCCGCTTCCGCGAGGAGGTCGGCGTCAGCCCGGGGCAGTGGCTGGTCGCGCAGCGCGTCGAACGTGCCCGAGGGCTGCTGGAGTCCAGCGATCTCTCCGTCGACCAGGTCGCCCGGGAGGCCGGCTTCGGAACCGCCGCTTCTATGCGGCAGCACCTTCAAACGGCGCTCGGGGTCTCTCCGACGGCGTACCGGCGCACTTTCAGAACGTGAGTACGCCCCGGGCCACGCGCCCGTGGTGCACGTCGTCGGCGGCCTTGGCGAAGTCCTCGACGGGGTAGGTCTCGGTCTAGGCCTGGCGGCTGAGCAGCCCACCGGGCTGCTTCGGCACGGTCGCCGACGGCAGCGCGGTGCGGTCGATCTCGCACCAGATCTGCTTGCCGTGACCCTCGGGCTCCCAGCCCCACCGGTCGGCCAGCCCGTCGACCAGTTCAAGGCCTCGGCCGCCCGTCTCGTCCTTTTCGGCGTGCCGGGGGCGGGGCGGGCAGTCGCTGGCGTCGGCGACCTCGACCCGTACCGTGTCGCGCTCCGGGGACTGAGCGGAGGCGAAGAGCATACGCAGAACGGCCGGACAGCCGGTATGTACGACGGCGTTGGTGACCAGCTCTGAGATCAGCAGGATCAGCGTCTCGGCAACCGGCTCATCAGCCCCTATCCCGGACCCCATGAGCCGCGAGCGCGCCCACCGACGCGCTCGCCCCACCTCGGCAGGGTCGGGACCCACTTCAAGCTGAACCTGGAGGACCTGCACCTCACACCATCCGAACCGGCGGACACATCGCCTCGCGCCTTGCCCCGCTCACCGAACGTGACCTCGACGCAGCACAGCCTGATTTACCTGCGGTCACCCCAACAAGCGCTTCCTGCATATTCCAGCGCAAAGGGGCATCAGTGCTGCATACCATGCGGGGCTCGTTACAGAGAGTCGGACAGCACGAAGCTCGCGGGGCCCCATTCCTGAGATCCACGCAATTGCCGCGCCTCGTCACTACTCGCACCTGATGGAGCGTACCCGAGCCGGGCCTCGACTCCACCGCGTGACAAGTCACGCCTCGGACACAACCCGATATCAACGCTCGGGCACCACTTATCCCTGCCGTATGGGACATAGCACTCAAATCTCCTCGCATAAGGATCGAGCACCGCTCGGCGAGTACCTCCTCGTAGGCCCCCGCACCCCCACAGCGGGCCGCCAACACCCAGGAACGCTTGATATGCAGGTGCACCTCCGCCTCCCAGGTGAAGCCCATCCCGCCGAATATCTGCAGACAGTCACGGGCGTTGCCGCCGGCCGCCTCGTCGGCGAGCACCTTCGCGGAGGCGGTCTCGCCGCGGTCGCCGGTCACCGCAGCCGCGTATACCGCGGTACGCGCCCTCTCGACGCGCAGCAGCATGTCCGCGCACAGATGCTTGACGGCCTGGAAGGACCCGATGGGCCGTCCGAACTGCTCTCGCGCCCGGGCGTGTTGTACGGCTAGTTCGAGGGTCCGGCTGGCGCTGCCGAGTTGCTGGGCCGAGGTCAGCAGGACGACCTCCGGGCTGGGCGGCCGCACCGGGCCGCCCAGCGCGAGGTGCAGGGGGTGAGCGGGTCGACGGACCGGATGGGCTCGGCGATCTCCGCCGCGCCGAGCGCGTGGCCGCGGGCCTCTACGGACTCGGCGCACGGGCCGGCACCAGATTCGCCTGGCAGCTGCCGCCCCTGATCGAAAGCATCGTGCTGTCGGCGGCACTCGCCCGCCTCGGCGCGACGACGTGGGCTCGATCGTCTTCCCCTACGCCCATATCGGCGGCCCTGACTACCTCGTCATGCTGCTGCTGTACGGCTTCCCGGCACCGACGCCGCAGTCATCGGCCTGCCCGACCCCGAACGCGGGGAACGCGTCTGCGCGGTCATCGAGGAACTCGCCGACGCCAAGCCGGTCGGCCTCGCCGACATCACCGCGTATCTGCGCGAGGCGGGCCTCGCCACCCAGAAGCTCCCCGAGCAACTGGAAGTCGTCGACGCGTTGCCGCGCAACGAGACCCTGCGCAAGGTGCTGAATTACCAGCTCCGCGAACGCTTTGCGAAGCGGTGACAGGACAGGGGTTTATCCGGTGCACAGCCGCAACACAGCCGCTGTAACCTCCTCCGCATGACGGAGATATCCGCGACGGAGGCCGACGCGGAACAGGCTTTCGCCCTGCTGCGACTCGGCGAAGCGGCACTTGATGCCGGCGAACTCAACAAGGCACGCGAGTACTTTGCTTCCGCCGAGCAACGCTTCGCCGACGGCCCCGTCGCGCAGCGCGCAGCGGCCGTGCGCGGCCGGGCGGTCTCCCACCTGCTCGCCGGCGAAGTGCGCTACGCCTCCCACCTGCTGGAACAGGCAATCGTCCAACTGGAGCTCGACGAGCGCCCCGACCCCGACGCCCTGCTCCTGCTGCACATCGCCGCCATAGGCCCCTACACCGACCTGGGCGCCTACGCACGCGCTGCCCGCGCCGCCGAGCAGGCGCTCAACCTCGCCCCCAGCGCCACCGATCCGGCGCTCGTCGCCCTGATGCACCGCAGCATCGCCCGCACCCTCATCGTCGCCGGCCGCACGAGCGAGGCCGAGGCATCGCTCGCCAGGGCCCAGGAGATCTTCCAGCGCCTGGACCTCCACACCGACCTCGCCCACTGCCACTGGATGCGCGGCTACGTCCACGCCCAGGACAGCGACCTCGAACAGGCCGAACGCGAACTGCGCACGGCCCGCGACATGCTCGCTGCGGGCAACTCGGTGCTCTTCACCGTCCAGGTGGAGGTCGAGCTCGCCGACGTCCTCCGGCGGCGTGGCAAGGGCCCCGAGGCGGAACGCCTGCTGCAGGCCCTCCTCGACGAACTCACCCCATGGCGCGGCGCCGTCCACGCGGGCGGCGCCCACCGCCTGCTCGGGCTGCTGGCGGAGGAGCGCGGCGACAACGAGGCGGCGGAGGAGCACTACGTATCCGCCCTCGCCCTGCTCGAACGCGCCGGCGCCGCAGGGGATCTGGCCGACATCTGCCGGCTCCTTGGTGACCTGCTGCGGCGTACGGGACGGGTCGAGGCCGCACTCGACGCCTACCGGACCGGGCTCGGCCACCGCGCGGCGATCGGTACGACCACCCTGGGACCGGCGCCGGCCGACTCCTGAGCCGACCGCCGGGGCAAGCCGCCAGGACCTAGGCGGACAGCGGGCGGGCCGCGTCGTCCGTGGCGGCGGCGAGGTCGGGGAAGACCTCGAAGAGGCGGCGGACACCCAGCGCCGACAGGACCCGGTTGACGTGCGAGCCGTCCAGGCCCCCGTCGGCCGGGAGGATGAGGCGCAGCCGGCCCGCGCAGGAGCGCATCAGGCGCCGGGCCGCGATGAGGACCCCGACGCCGCTGGAATCGCAGAACTGCACGTCCGCGAGGTCGAGAACGATGTCCCGGCGGCCGTCGGCCACCGCGTCATGCACATGCTGCCGGACAGCGGGCGAGGTCACCAGGTCCATTTCGCCCGATACGGACACGATCGCCCAGCCGTCCTGTTCGGCCTGCGTCACCTTCAGCGCCACTGTCTTGGGCCTTTCGTCCGGCAGTGGGTCCTCCGACCTTATGCCCCGCCCGCAGCCGCTTGTCGCCCTCATTCGGTCACACCCGCATAACGCATTATCAAAACCGGTCCGCATCGGCAGCAGGTTGGCGCAAAGGGGCGTACGCCGTCGGAACGGCCGGTTACATTCGATCTGAGGCAGTGGACACAGCCGCATCGGGCTACGAGGGCGATGAGGGGGACGGCCGCATGGTGACACCCGCACCACCTCGCTGGGACCGCAAGATGCAGCAGCGGCTGGCGCGCGGCGAAGAGGCGGCGCTGGGCGAGCTGTACGACCGGTTCGCCTCGCTCGTGCACAGCCTTGCGCATCGGGTGATGGACGACGAGGACGCTGCGGCGCAGATCACCCGCGAGGTCTTCGGGTACATCTGGGAGAATCCGGACGCGTACGACCCCAAGCACGGCTCGCTGCGCTCCTGGATCGCGGGCCTCACCCAGCGGCAGGCCGTGCACCGGCTGCGGCAGTTCGAGAACTCCGGCGAAGGCACGCCGGACGAGGTCGAGGCCAGGGTGCGCGAAGCCTCGACGGCCGCCCGCGCCGACTACATCGTGACCTCGATGCCCGCCCCGCTGAGGCAGGCCCTCGACCTGGCCTACCGCAGGCGCCAGGACTACCGGCAGACCGCAGCCGATCTGGGCGTCACCGAGGACGAGGCGAGGCGCAGGCTGCGGCTCGGGCTGCAGCTGCTGTCCACGGCCATGGACCATCCCGCCCAACTCAACGGGCCACACGGCCGGGGACGGGGACGGCTGCTGTGAACGGCCACGCCGACAACGGCGACCCGTCCTCCTGCGGCGGCGCCCCACTGCCCCGGGTGCCGCAGCCCCGGGAGGCCGCCGAGGACGCCGGCGCGCTGCCAAAGCTGCCGGAGCTGCCACCCGAGCCGGCCGCGCCGGCCGGCCCGCTG
>NZ_RJVR01000237.1 GCF_003999195.1 Streptomyces soli | reverse complement strand
GACGCCCTTGCCTTTGGCTAGCGAGTTAGTCTCACCTCTCCTCGTGGGGGACTTCCACCCCTTAGCGACCGGACATGTCCGGCGTACTCAACTTGACCGGTCCTAAAGGACCGGGCTTGGAGGTGGGGCACCGCTGGCTGTGGTGTGGCCTCCTCCGTCCAGAGCACCTATGCGGTGACTGGGACGCGTGACTCACGCCCCGCGATCCACACAGCGTCGCCCTTGTGGGCGATGTTGTGGGACGCATTGTGGTCCGCGTGCATGAGGACCCCGCAGGATCGGCACGCGAACGTTGCTTGATCGACGCGGTTCTTCCGGTCGATGTGTCCGCACTCGGAGCATTGCCGGCTGGTGTACGCCGGATCGACGTACACCAGTGGTACCCCGGCCCGGCGCGCTTTGTATTCCACGAAGGAGGCGAGCTGGTGGAAGCTCCACGAGTGCAGTTTGGTCCGCTGGTCCTTTCGGAGCCGTACCCGGTCACTTGAGCTGCCGGCGGGGGACACTATGGCGTGACGGGCTCAGGGTCGCTGTCGGGCCGCCGCAGCCACGCCGCCAGCGACTATGTCCGCGTTTCCGCAGGTGGGGTCCACGCTTTCACCTCAGGCGTGGGCCATGATCTCCTGTTCCAGCCGCTCGAGTCCTTCTTCGAGTCGCTGCTGGATCCGTTCGTGGGAGAGGGTACGTTCGGCGCTCGCGTTTCCTGCATCGTGCCCGCCAACGAATGACAGGTGGACCGTGACCTGGCTCCTGTCTGGAGCGGCATCGGTGACCTGCAACCAGCCGGAGTAGTTGTGCGGCTTGAGGTTGTCCCACTCAATCCGCTGGCGATCTGCTGCGGTGCGGACCACCGCCTCTTCCGACTGGCGGTTGGCCAGCTCGTCCTCGACACGCACCACCTCGGGGTGGGCCGGGTCGGGGGTGGTCAGGTGCATCCCGGGCGGAAGCCAGCGCTGCATCCAGTCGAGATGGCCCGCCACATCGAACACCGTGTCGCTCTTCGCTTGGATCTGGCGTGATGCCTCGTAGTCACCCATCGTCCCGATCCTCCCGCTCATGCGTATCTCTTCGCTGGTCAGAGCGCTGCTCGCATGGGCCGCGCACTTGCTGCGGTGGCGGCCGTCGCCAATACCGTGATGTCCGAGTTTCCGCGGGTGAACTCTAGGCATTTGTCCCGACGGACCTCGGAAACTCGTCCCTGTCCGCCGCGTGCCCGCTGGCGGCAGCTGTACACACGAACTCCGGAAGCATTGAGCGACACCAATCTCGCGGGCAGTCGTGGCGGCGTGTGTCTTCGGGCATGAGTGGTCGGCGTACAGAAAATCCCGGTGAGATTGATCTTGACCTTTCGGAGCTGCCGGCCCCGGGGGAACCACCTTCAAAAATCGGGCTCCCCTGTTGCTTCCGTGGGTCGCTGAGCGGGGCCGATGAACACAACACGCCGTACACCGGCTACGTTTCGACTTACGACGGTACGAAACGGAAGAACCTGGATACGGCGTGCGCTTTGCAAGGATATGGACTCGGCTACTCGGTGTCGAAAAGACTGTGATCGAGACGGTCGAGGTCGAGGAGGCCGACCCGGATACGAACGGACTGGAGGGCTGCGCAGCGCCGGCCTCGGCCCCGCACCCGGGCGAAGTCCCAGCGCAGCACCGACCTGGCGCGAGTTCCTGCGCGCCCAGGCCTCCGGCCTACTCGCCGCCGACTTCTTCCACGTTGACACCGCAGGCCTGACCAGGCTGTACGCCTTCGTGGTCATGGAGGTCGGCACCCGGACCGTGCACATCCTCGGCGTCACCACCCACCCCACCGCCGCCTGGGCCACCCAACTCGCCAGAAACCTCCTGGCCGACCTCGACGAACGGGCCTCCGGCTTCCGCTACCTGCTGCGCGACCGCGACAGCCGCTACGCCCAGGCATTCGACGCCGTCTTCACCGCCGCCGGCATCGACATCCTCAAAACCGCACCACAGGCGCCGAAGATGAACGCCCGCGTCGAGAGGTTCATCCGCACCGCCCGAGCCGAGTGCACCGACCGGATGCTGAGCTACAACGAACAGCACGCCCGGCGAGTCCTCGCCCAGTACGCCGAGCACTACAACACCGGAAGACCGCACCGCGCCCTGAACCTTCGCGCTCCTGCCGACGACCCGGACGTCATTCTCTTCCCCGCCCAGCGCATCCAACGCCACGACGTCCTCAGCGGGCTCCTCCACGAGTACCACAGCACCGCCTGACGAAGATCACGACCGCCCGGCGAACGCCCAGCTCAGCGCATGTACGAGACTTTTGGCACCCAACAGGCCCAGAATACTGCGGAACGTGTCGAAGACCGGAAGTCCGTCAAGTTCAGTGATGCGGACCCAACTTGGACCCGTCATCGCACCGTTCACTTCGTCGCGGGGATGACCGTCCACCACGGTCACCGAGTAGATGAGCATCACGGTGTGGATATCAGCGTGCGTCCCCTCATGAGGTGGAACGATCCGTTGGTCCGACTCGATCTCAAGCAGACGACCGACAGCCACGCTCAGCCCGGTCTCCTCCTCGAACTCCCGGACCAGTGTCTCTTCGGGATGCTCGCCGTGTTCGACTCCTCCACCGGGAAGCATCCACTGCCCGACACCGCCACGAGCGCTCTTCGAAATCTGGGCCAGCAGCACTCTGCCGCCCGAGACAGCAAGGCCATAAGCCCGACCCGCTGCAGTTTCCTGGCCTCCGTCACCTGGGCATCCTGCCACGTGACCCATTGGTCCGGGCCAGGACGTCAACACCAGTGACCGGGCCTTCGATGCGGGCCCTACCCCGCTGTGGCGTTGCTACTTCTCATCGATATTTCCAAGCCAAACGATCGCGAAGTGTTGCCCGAAACCGCTGACATGCGTTGCCCACTCTCACCTACGAAACCACGGCACGCCCGGCGGCCATGAGCGGTCATCACATAGAAAACGCGACAAGCGGGATCGACGTCAAGGTCACACGTCCTTCACCCGGAAGACGCACGGACCCTGGAACCGGGGTTCCAGGGTCCTGATCAATCAGCCCTACCTGTTTTCAGGTACGGGGGTGGGCCAATTGATGCCTACGGTGCGACGCCTTCTGAGGAGCGTCCTCGTCAGAATCCAGGGGTGGTCTGCACCGTGACGAGGCCCGTGAACGGGGAAACGGGCAGGGCGCGCACCTGGGATTCGGCGGCCCCGACGACGTCGCCGACGCCCACGAAAGCGCCGTAGCCGGCGGCGTTGACGGCGGCGCCGGCGATACCGCCGGAAATGTGGTCCAGCTCGCTGTCGGAAATCTCGCAGGTCTGGATCTGCGACGCGGCGTCCTTACGCATAACTTCCTCTTCCCTTCAATCGCTACAGGTTATTTCTGAAATTTCGGCGACCGTTGGCGCACATGGTGCATTGGTGCTCTCATGGTCGGCCGGTCAGGCTCTGCCACCTACGCCCCGGGGCGTAGGTGGAACTGGTACCGCACCCTCTACGCAGCTCGACCGGTGCCGGGTTACATCTCCCAGCAAACTTCATGAGTGACACGGGCCACACTCGAGGGCAACTCGGCGCCGGGGACCCGCCGGGTTGCTTTCGCTGGTTGGCCAGCCCCACTCGTCGGGCCGCCCCTGACGCACAAGGAACGTGCCCTTCGGCAGTATCAGATCGGCGAGGTTGTCCGGGTCTGCAGAGGCGCTCGTGCGCACGTATCAACGCCAGCGTGACCAGAGTGTGCTTCCTGCCATCATGGTCCGCGGGCGGCAGCAGCCCGTAGCGGTCCGGAATCGGCCGCAGGCCCGCTGCCTGGCAGCGTCGGTACGGGTCGTACGTCTCGACGGTGTGTCACCCTACGTACACCTCGTCCAGCCGGATCACCCGGCCCGAGGCGTCCCGGCGGATGCCGAAGAGCTGGTCGGGGTGGCGTGCCAGTCCTACGGCCAGTTCTTCAAGGGTGCTCGGCGCCGAGGCGGGGCTGTTGCTGAGGGGGGCCGTCGTGGTCACCGCGGCGTCCGGCGAGGCCCTCAGCTGCTGCGGGGGGCCGCTGGGCGCCAGGCGTCCTCGCGCGCAGGAGAGCGGTACCGCCGAAAGTATCGCGCGTGGCCCCGCTGTCAGGGTGCCGGGGATGCTCAGCCCGTGCAGCGAGACCAGGGATTCCCCACTGCGGACGGTAACGCATGCGGCCACCCGGGTCGGGCCTGGGAGCGGCAGTTGTGGCGCGTGCGACGCTGCGCTCGCGACCGGGGGCCGGGAGGGGACCGCAGTGGTGGTGGGCCCGGGAGCCGTCCGGGTCCGGCCGGAGACGGAAGGGGAAGAGCCGTGCGGCGCGGGGGGTGCGGAGGCGGGGGGTGGAGTGCCCTGCGTGGGCGCGGTGTGCCGCGGCTCGGTGGCAAAGCCGCCTGTGAGAGCGAACGCGGTGGTGCCCACCATCAGCCCGGCCACGGCCGCCGCGGGCACAACCGCCAGCCAGCTGCTGCGGCGGCGCCCGGCCAGCGCGCGCACCTCGGCCCCGCTCAGCGGAGGCGTGCCGCCGGCGCTGTCGGCGAGTTGGTACAGCGCTTCGCGCAACCGTTCGTCCCTGGGGCCGGAGGCGTCGTGGTGGTGCTGGTTGCTGCCCATCATGCGTTCAGATCCATCAGATCCCCGGTCAGATGCCGGGCGAGTGATGCTCGGGCTCGGGCGAGGCGGACCTTGACCGTGCCCACCGGTGCGCCGGTCTGCGCGGCGACCTCCGCAACGGGGAGGTCGCACAGATAGTGAAGGACAACCACTCGACGCTGCTCCTCGGGTATTTTGCGCAGCGCTGCCACTAGCGCGGCGTGCTCCGGTCCTGGTCCGGTCTGGTCGGGTGGAACCCCGTGGCGGAACAGCGCGAGCAGGGAACTGCGGGCCCGCCGCCACCGGCTCACGGCGAGCCTCCAGGCCACGGTCCTGACCCAGGCCTCCGGGGCCCCGGAAGCGGAGAGTTCCTCGCGCTGCCGCCAGGCACGGACGTAAGCTTCCTGGACGACATCCTGCGCCTCGGCCAGGTTCCCGGTCATCGCGTACAGCTGGCCGACCAGCCGCGACCAGCTCCCGGCGTAGAACTCGTCGAACTCCTCAGGCGACAAGCGCTTCCGCTCCCTGCTCCGGTCGGCCCGACGAGACACCCCTCGGGGGATGGGGGCGCCGTGCTCCGGGCGCGGCCCCACCGGCTGCGCACTGTATCCGTCTGGCGATGTCCGACCCCCAAAGCCTCCGGTTTCCCGCGACATCCTGCCCGGCCGTACGCGTGCCGGGCCGCTGCCGCGGGGCAGACAGGGGGAGAAACCCATCACTCTGGTAGGGCAGCGGCCTGACTCCCGTCTCGGCGGAAGCGGTCCTCGGCGTACGGCGGCGAGTACTGCGGCGGTTTGCGTCGCGACCGGACTGACCCGGGTCACGCCCGGGTCGACGCCGGACCGCTGCGTGCTGGAAACCTGCTCCTGGAAGGCGCCGCAGGCGCCGGCGACGGACCGGCCGCCGACGCGGATCCCCCACCGGGCATCCGGGGTCGTCCAGCAGTCCCTCAGGCCGCGTACCGCACACGGCCGCAGGGCACGTCCGGTAGCCGAAGCGGCAGTGCTGACCGCACCCTTGACCTCGCCTACGGCACCGGAGGACGCCTGGTTGCCGCCCTTGCAGCCGATCGGCAGCACCGCGACGCCGGCCACGCCGCGTTGGCCAGGTACCGGTGGGTGCGCGGAGCACGATTGGAACGTTCCTCACTGACGATTGGATGAGTACAGTCTCTACGCTCCGGGAGACCCACTGGGTTACATCCCCTCCATAGGTTTTATGGTGACCTACGTCACGGCTCGACTTTGCGGAGCCATCAGGTCGCGACCAGGCATTCGCGTATGTAGCTGCGGGTGAGAGGCCGGTCCTCGGTGCCGTACCTGCGTTGGAACAGGAACGGCATCCAGTGCGACAAACCGGGCCTCGCTCGGGCGCCACCGGGTCGGCCAGGAGCGACGGCGCGAGGCCGTCGACCGAGTCGCTCTGCAGTTCGACCGGCACGGAACTCGGGTCTGGCGCTAGGCCCAGGGCCGAGTAATAGTCAAGGCCTGTGGACTGGTTTGTTCGGATCATGGCTTTCAGTAGTCCGGGTTGAGCTTGATTCCGTAGTCGTTGAGCCAGGAGATCAGTTCGGTTCGGTGCGCTTGGACGAGTTGGCCGCCGGTGAAGCGCGGGTCGTCGGTGACCTCGGCGACGATGTTCTCGGGCGGCTCGAAGGTGCGCATGTCCTCGTCGGTGGTGAACTCTGTCTCGGCCAGGACCAGGCCGTGCAGAGGCGGGTCGAAGACGTCGATGTATCGCGCCCGCTGGATGCCGAACCCACGGAACGTGAACGTTGCTCCAGGCCGCATCGGTCGCCCCTGATGCCACCGAGCGGGCAGGACCCTGACCTGCGTGTGAGAATTGGCTACTGGATCGCAGTTCGGTGTCCGAGGCCCGCCCGTCGCTGCATCGGGGAGCGGGCGCGGCACCTGACGTCCCCTCCCGATGATCCCATCGACACGCTGGGAGGCTCTCTGTGAGCGAACGTCTCAATGCGTGGCCGACGCTGGTCTATGAGGACCTGGCGCCGATGGTTGACTACGTGAACCGGGTGGTACAGGTCGCAGGCAAGTACACCCTCGACGAGCCCTTCGAAGTCGGCTGGGGAAACACCGTCCTCGATGTCACCCCCCGGGGGCTCAGTACGCCAACCCTTCGGCAGCGAGGCGTGACCTTCACGGTGCACTACAGCCTGCTCGACGGTGGCGTGGTCATCGAGGCCGATAATGGCTCGCGGGCGGTGCCATTGTCCAAGGGATCAGTCGCCATGTTCTATGCGTCCTTCTGCGATGCGGCGGACGAGCTCGGCATACACCAACCGCGCAGTTCGTTGATCTGCGAGATTCCGGATGCCCCGCCGCGCTTCGAGGACGATCACGTCGAACGCACCTGGGATGGCCACGCGGCCCGGCTGATCTGGACAGCGTTCAACCTCGCCGCTGACGGGCTCGAGGCGTGGCAGGCCCCCTTCCTGGGACACCGCCCCCGGGTCGGTGTGATGTGGGGCGGCTTCGATCTGTCCGCCACGCGTTACCGGGCGCAGCCCACCGTGCCGCCGCCCCACCAGCCGCCGTTCATGCAGAACGCCCAGCTCGACGCGTACGTGTCGGTGGGATTCTCCTTCGGGGATGCCAAGGCGCCGAACGTCGGCATGTACGCGTACATCTGGCCCCAGCCGGACGGTCTCGGGGGCCGGTCCTGGGGTGTTGAGGGCGCCGCCTGGCATCCCGACGCTGGTCTGGTTCGTCTGCCGTGGGCCAAGCTCAGGGAGACAGCGGACCCGCACCAGGCCATTGTGGCGTTCGGTGACGCCGTCTACGATGCCGCCGTCGAGACCGCAGGCTGGCCGTCCGACCTCGTCGGACCCCGCGTCGAGGGTTGGTACATGAGCAGGACACCGCCCGCGCTCGTCCAGCACCAGCACGGCTGACTCAGGTCGAGATTCCTGACTCGGAAGACTAGTTTGAGGAGCCGCGAGCCCCAGCCACAGCGCCACCGAACCAGATGACAGGTGCCACTACATGCCAAGGCGTGAGAGTGTGAGCGCCGTCGAACAATGCGTGACAGGCGAGGCAGGAGAGGTTCGGAAGCGGTGGAGGGGGCTTCACAGCACACCATGCAGCTGACCCGGCCGGCGGCTACGGCAGGAGTACCCCGGTCACATCCGCAAGTACCTTTGGGGCGCGCACTTCTGGTCTCCCTCGTACTTCGCCGCCTCGTGCGGCGGAGCGCCGCTGTCCATCATCAAGGAGTACATCGAGCAGCAGAAACGTCCGCACTAACCTGCGGGTCAGAGCAGTCCAGAGAAGCGATTCTTCTCGGGCGTGAACGCCCGAGGTTCCTCGCTAGATCACGCTGAACCTCTGCGCAGCCCATCCGCCCGCCTCTCCACGCACCGCCGCCAGCACCGATCAACCAGAGACAGCAACGAAGTTCACCTCCGACCGGACACGACAACCACGAGAGAGATCACTCAGAAAAGAACGGGCTCATACAAGATTTTCGTGAGCGTTGATCGCCCAGGGGTCGTCGGTGATCGGTGCGGGCTTGTTGGAGCGCCGGGAGTGCGCGACGAGGATGACCCGGTTGCGTAGGAGCCGGATACGGGCGCGGCCTCCCATGGCGCTTGATCAGTTTGAGGTCGGTGACGCGTCCCTCGATCACGCCCGAGTTGTGCGGCAGGCTCAGGCCGGCGTCTACGGCGTCGAAGTCGTTGGTCAGTCCGGTCGCGTAGCTGGTCATCGCGGCGATGTCGTCGCTCTTGATGTCCTCGATCCACTGCTGCAGCAGTTCGGCGCTGCCGCTGGATCCAGGAGGGCGTGGACGGCGCGGTGGTTGTGGCGGGCCCGCTGGGCGGCCCTGGTGTCCGGGGCCGGAGCGGGGGCGGGGGTGTCGTTCTCGGGCACAGCGGCTGCTCATCGCGTTCAGGGGAGCGTCATATTCCGTTCTACTCGCGCGTAAGTTCGTCCCGTACAAGGTTCTAATGAGTACATCTCGCCGCAAGTTCCTCGCCGGAGCCGCGACGGCCGCGATCGGTACGACCCTGGCCGCGCCCGCCGCTCTCGGCGCGACCCGCACCGGACAACACTCTGCCAACGCCCGAAAACTCCGGGATCGACCACATCGTCGTGGTGATGATGGAGAACCGGTCGTTCGACCACTACCTGGGCTGGCTGCCAGGGGCGGACGGCAAGCAGGCCGGGCTGCGCTACACCGACCGTTCCGGCCAGTCGCACAGCACTCACCACCTGCAGACCACCCAGGGCTGCGGCTACAACGACCCGGACCACTCCTTCGAGGGCGGCCGCGTCGAATACAACAGCGGCGCCTGCGACGGATGGCTGCGGGCGGGTCAGAACGACCTGTTCTCGATCGGCTATTACCTCCCCGAGGACCTCGCCTTCTACGGCAACGCCGCGCCCTACTGGACCGCCTGCGACCGATACTTCTCGGCGATCATGGCCGAGACCTACCCGAACCGCTTCTATCAGCACGCCGCGCAGACGGACCGAATCCACAACTCCACCGCCACCTCGACCCTGCCGACCATCTGGGACCGGCTGGCCGGGGCGGGACTCAGCGGCCGCTACTACTACTACGACACGCCGTTCACCGCGCTATGGGGCACCAAGTACCTGCCGATCAGCCACCCGTACGGCGACTTCCTCGCCGACTGTGCGGCCGGCACCCTTCCACAGGTCTCCTTCGTGGACCCCAAGTTCCTTGACGAGGGCACCGGGACATCGGCGGACGACCACCCGCATGCCGACATCCGCGCGGGCCAGACCTTCCTCAACCAGATCTACCGCGCCGTCACCTCAAGCCCGGCCTGGAGCCGCACCCTCCTGGTGATCAACTACGACGAGTGGGGCGGCTTCTACGATCACGTCGCACCCGCGGTGGCACCGGACGCCAACCCCGACTGGGGGCTGCGCGGCTTCCGCGTGCCCTGCCTGGTCATCTCACCGCGAGCCCGCCGAGGGTACGTCGCGCATGACGTCTACGACCACACCTCGGTGCTCAAGGCCATCGAATGGCGGTGGAACCTCGCACCGCTGACCCCTCGCGACGCCAACGCGCGCAATCTCGCCGAGGTCCTCGACTTCAGCAACCCGCCCAGCCTGGTGGCACCGCAGTGGAACGTCCCCTCGGTCGTCGGCGCACCCTGCGGGCTCAGCACCCCCGGCGACTACGAGGAGTGGCACGCGCTTCACGACCTTGCCGTGTCCAACGGCTGGAGCCTGACGTGAGCCGGCGAACCCACCGATCCCGCGCGGCGCGGCTGCGTCGCTTCTCGCTCTTCGCCGGCCTCGCGCTGGCCGCTGCACTGCTCACGGGCAACATCGCGAGCGTGCAGGCCACGACCTCGGTCCCGCCACCCGTCGGGCACGTTTTCGTGATCAACCTCGAGAACAAGGGCTACGACCAGACCTGGGGCCCCACCTCCGCCGCGCCCTACCTCAGCCAGACCCTGCGGGCGCAGGGGATACTGCTGTCCCAGTACTACGGCATCGGGCACAACAGCCTGGACAACTACCTCGCGCAGATCTCCGGCCAGGGACCCAACGCCGAGACCCAGTCCGACTGCCAGACCTACAGCGACTTCGTCCAGACCGGAACCGCGCCGCAGGGACAGGCGGTCGGCCAGGGCTGCGTGTACCCATCATCCGTGCCGACGCTGGCCGGCCAGCTGACCGCCGCCGGGCGCAGCTGGAAGGGGTACATGGAAGACATGGGTACGCCCTGCCGGCACCCTCAGCTCGGCACCCAGGACACCACACAGACGGCGAAGGTCGGCGACCAGTACGCGGCCCGGCATGACCCCTTCGTCTACTTCCACGCGATCACCGACTCGCCGGTGTGCAAGAGCAATATGGTGGACCTGAGCGGACTCCCCGCCGACCTGCAGCGCGCCTCGACCACGCCCAACCTCTCCTACATCACGCCGAACCTGTGCCACGACGGGCACGACTCGCCCTGCGTCGACGGGCAGCCGGGCGGGCTGGCCTCCGCGGACGCCTGGCTGCGCCAGTGGGTGCCGCAGATCACCTCCTCGCCCGCCTTCCAGAAGGACGGCATGCTGGTGATCACCTTCGACGAGTCGGGCAGCCCGCAGCAGGACTCCAGCGCGTGCTGCGGGGAGGGCCCCGGGCCGAACAGCCCGCTCCCCGGGATCGCCGGCCTCGGCGGCGGCCGGGTCGGCGCCCTGGTGGTGTCACCACGCTTCGTCACGCCCAACACGTGGAACTCCACTGCGTACAACCACTACTCGCTGCTGGCCAGCATTGAGGATCTCTTCGGCCTCTCCCACCTCGGCTACGCCGGAGCCCCCGGCCTCCCGAGGTTCGGCACCGACGTCTACAACCGAGGTGTGTGACGTGGACAGAGGCGGGGTCTGCGGAGCAGCCCTTCCACTCGGGGCATCGCCAGGGCATAGGCGGCGGTGTACTCCTGCCGCCAGTAGTGAAGCAGTGCCAGGGCCAGCCTGCGAGCTCGGCGGCAGCACCACTGGCGGGTGCCGCCGCGGCGGAGCGACGTACGTCACGCGCCGACGGCCGGCCCACCCAGGGATCGGGAGGGCCGGCCGCAGCGTTTGACGTGACGTGACGTGACGTGACGTGACGTGACGTGACGTCAGGATTTCCGAGACGTCAGGTAGGTCAGATACACCGCGTCGGGACACCCGGGCACCGCACGCAGCGTCCAGCGCCCCGCGACGGTCGCGGAGGAGAAGTTCGACTCGGCGTCGTACGTCTCCACCTCGCCCTCCGCGGGCGTGTACCCGGCCTTGGGCAGCCGCTGCTGCATGAAGGACAAGGCGGCCCGGAAACCGCCGTGCACCACCGTGTTGACGACCAGGCGATTGCCCGAGCGGTGCTCCACGGACGTGACGGTGGCGCGTTCGGGGACCGGCAGGGTCGCCGGGAACTCCTTGGGTAGCGGCAGCGACGTTCTGGTGGGGCAGCCGCCGGGCGCCGTTTCCGCCGCGTTCGCCACCTGCGACGGCACGGCAGAGGGCTTGCCGGCCGGGGTGTCGTGGGCGCAACCGGTGACGAACATGCCGGTGAGCACGGCACCGGTGAGCATCACGGCTGGGGCAAGGGGCTTCACCTACTGGCCTCCCTTGGGCTTGAGCTTCGCGTGCTTGCCGCTGACCAGGGCGTCGTACGCGCCGTACAGCGTATTGCCGGTGGCCTGGCGGCTGATGGTGGCCAGGGCGTCGAAGTTCTGCGGGCCTCCCGTGGCGCAGGCGCCGGTGCAGCCGTCGGCGTAGGCCACCAGCACCCTGCCCTGGGCGTCGGTGGTGATGTCGTTGAAGTCCAGCAGATTGCGGTCCTGGCCGCAGGTGGTGCCGCCGGTGCAGATCGAGCCCTTCTGCACCGGGTCGTTCGGGGTCGCGTCAGCGGTGACCCAGGACTGGCCGCCGTCGTAGGTCGTGGCCACGTACAGATGCCAGACGCCCGTGAAGGACGGGTCCTGGTAGTTGCCGCCGGTGGTGGTGCCGAGGAAGGCGAAGGAGGCGCGGTTGTCGTCTCCAGCGGTCACCACGGGGAAGACGACGTTCTTGATGCCGAGAGACTGGCCGACGTTCTGGTCGTACAGCCATGTGGCGCCCTTGTCGTGGCTGACGGCGATGTGCGCGGTGCCGTCGCCGTTCTGGTACCCCATGTAGGCGGTGCCGGCCGCGCCGATCCCCACGCTGGGGTCGCTGTCGCCGGCCGTGCTGGCCGGGTTCTTGCGGACGGTCCAGGTCAGGCCGTTGTCCTGGGAGACCGCCACGGCCTGGTTGCCGCCGCAGCCCTTGTTGGGGACGTACACCGTGCCGTCGGGGGCGACCTTGACGTGGCCGTGCAGGCCGCCGCAGTCCAGCAGGGAGTACATCGGGACGGCCGGCCCGTAGGTCAGGCCCCCGTCGTGACTGGACGCGCACGAGGCGTCGGCGATGTCCTGCGAGCAGTAGTACACGGCGTCCGGGTAGGACGTCAGCGCGCCCACGACGCCCGGGGCGAACGGGCCGCCGCCGATGGTCTGGTGGTCGACCCCCGAGTTGATGCCGGAACCGGACGTCGGCGTCCACGTCTCGCCGTCGTTGTCGGTGTAGCAGGTCAGCGCGGTCTTGCCGGCGAGCTGCGACTCGAAGGTGCGGTTGGTCTTCGGGTCGGTGAACAGGATGGGGTCGAGGCTGGTGACGCTGCCCTGCGGGCAGCCGTTGGCGGCCTGGGCGCTCTTGTCCGTCCAAGTGGCGGCGCCGGCGCTGCCGTACGTGACCTTCAGCGTGGAGGTGTACGCCTGGAACATCGCGGCGCCGGTCGCGCGGTCTACGCCGATGGAGGGCTCGCCGGCGTTGTGAGCGTCCTTGATGCTGTCGGGCGCAGATGAAGCGCTGTACGTCGGTGGCGTGGCCGTGCCGGGCGGCGGACCGACCGGATTGCCGACCAGGCTCGCGGTGCCGGTGAAGCTGTCGCCGAGCGGCGCGTACGGCACCACGCGCACGGTGTACGACGCCGTCACCGCCGGGAGCACCACGGTCTCGGGGTCGTTGGACGACGCGGAGGCGGCGACCTCCTGGCCGTTCGCGCCGAGGACGTAGAGGTCGAAGTCGGCGGCGGCGTCAGGCCATTTTACAGTGATGCGCACGCTGTGCCCGGCGTCGTAGCCCGACGGTACGGTCACCTGCAGGGCGTAGTCGTCGCAGAACTGGGAGCCGGTGCAACTCGGTGTGCCGGCGGCGCCGGATACGTTGGGCACTACGAACGGACCGGCGCTCCAGGTCGCGGTGGGCGACGTGTCGCTGACCGAGCCGGAAGCGGGAGTGGCGGCCCCGGCAATGCTGCCCGGCAGAGTGGACGCGCTGCCGGCGGCCAGCGCTATGAGGCCGATGAGGACGCGCCACCATGACCGCGGATGGGAGAGAAAGCAGGAGGAGACAGACAGAGCCACAGATACCTCGTGGGTTCGTGAGTCGGATCAGGGGCGATGGGGCGAGGTGCTACGGCGTGCGGAATCCCTTGGACGGACAGCTCGTTCATCTGCTCTACGGGGACGGCCGGTGTGTCCGTCGCGCTGAAGACAAATATTTTTGACTCGGAGGCAGTCCATACCGGGGTCGGGGTCGGCGGCGGCGCAGCGGTGCTGGATGCGGCCGCGTAGTCCACAGCCGGCGCACAGCCGAAGGCATCGCGGTAGGGGCCGCACCGCTCGGCCTCGATGGCGGCGATCACGGGCGGGAGTACGGGGTGCGGGTAGCGGCGGCCGCTGCCGGGGATGGGGCATCCGGTGGGCCCAGGTCAGACGGCCTGCGCCGCGGTCGCCGTAGATAGATCCAGAAGGCCTCATGTTCATGGACCCGGCGGCCATCGGAAGATGCCCCCTCCCCGTCAGCCTTACTGGGGAGTAATGTCGGCGCCGCTCGGTGTGAAAGCGCGAGGGGGGCTGATGACGACGGAAACCTATCGCGGCTCGGACGAGCGGTGGCAGCGCATGTGGAGCCACCGTGAACAGCTGCTGAAAGTTGCGCGACGCCGGTCCATGAGCCGGGAGGACGCGGAGGACGCCGTCCATGAGGCGATGCTGCGCGCCGTGGAGAACCCGCACGTCGACGACGAGCGGCTGGGTGCGTGGCTGACGACCGTGACCATACGGCTGTGCACGGACCGGTACCGGCAGGTCAACCGCGAGACGGAGGTGGCCAGTCTCGCGACCCACGCGATGCCGGCGCCGGCGACTCTGGAGGAGTCGGTGTGTGATCGCGCGGAGGCGATCTGGCTGGCCGGGCAGAGCGGGGAACTGCCCGCCCGGCAGGCGGAGGCGCTGCGGCTGAAGTCGCAGGACCTCGACGTCGAGCAGGTGGCGTCCCACATGGGGCTCAGCTACCGGGCGGTCGAGTCGTTGCTGGCCAGGGCCCGGAGGGCGCTGCGGCAGTCGCTCGCCGCGACATTCGGCATCGCACTGTGGGTGTGCGGGCGCGTGGCGCGGCCGCGGCCCGCAGGCGGCGGCGGTGGCTTGCAGGCGGCGGCAGCGCTGTCCACGGCGGCGACGCTCACGGTGCTGGGACTGGCGGTTCCGTATGCGGGTGACGCGGCGGGGCCGCCGCGTGCGCAGCGGACGGTGCCGACGGTGAAGGACAGCCCGCGGCCGCCCGGCTCCGGCGGTCAGCCCCACCGCG
>NZ_RJVR01000180.1 GCF_003999195.1 Streptomyces soli | reverse complement strand
GGGCCCGAAGCCGTCGCCGGGCCCGAAGCCGCCGGGCCCGAAGCCGTCGCCGGGCCCGAAGCCGCCGGGCCCGAAGCCGTCGCCGGGCCCGAAGCCGCAGGGCCCGCAGTCACCGAGGCCGACACCACGGTTGTATGTGGCCTGAGTTGCCAGCGAGGGCGCCGAGGTGGTGGCGCTGGCGTCGGTGGCGCCGCCCAGCAGGACGGCGGTCGCGACGCCCAGCGAGGCGGCAAGACGGGAAACCCGCATTGCGCTCTCCTTTCACGGCAGGCGCCTGATGCGCCTGTCAGGGTTTGAAGACGCTGATGTTTCCCCCGGTTATGCACCTTTGATGACCTATCGCCCCAAAAGCACTTGATGCAACGAAATATCACTCTGGGCGGAACTGCCATCCGGCGCGGCCGCATCGCGCCCGAACGGGTGACCTGGCCGTGGTCACACTCGGGTGTCGCCGTGCAGTGGGGTTCGGTCCCAGGCGGGAATCTGCGGAAACGCGCCGGGATGAACGCGGGCGAATCTGCGGTACCGCAACGAAGAAAGTGGCCATCCCCGGGCTCGCAAGTCAGGGAGTCGTACGAGCCTTGCCGTGGCCGTGTGGGGCAGAAGTGGGGGCAGTGATGCCCTCCGACGCCGTTTCCGCTGGGGTGGGCACGTAGCCGCGCGGTCTGTAAAGCCGTTTGCCCGGACAGCTACGGCGACTTTCTCTACAGGTCAAGGCTCGCTGCGGCGCCGCTCGCCAGCGCTCCTGCGGCGGCGGCACGTACACCGCCTGCCATTTTGCAGTCCTTGGTGCGTGGCTCCCCTGCGCGTCAGGAGACGTCACAGAATCCCTGGTCCCGCAAGACGTTGTTGATGCGTTTGCCTTCCGCCTCGGTGACCTCGGTATCGAGATAGGTGCCGAACCGTATTGCCGCTGCTTGATCGGCTTTGGTGCTGCTCATTACGGCGCACTGGTTGCGGGCGGCTTCGATGGCCTTCTCCTGGTCTTTGCCCAGGTCGGCATTGATGGCGGTCAGTGCGGCCAGGAGCTTGGTCCGCTTGGCGCCCGTGGGCTTGGGCGGGGTGTTCGCTATGGCCTGGGATGCGTCTTGGGCAGCCTGGGCGAGATTAGAGGGCGGGGTGGTGGTTTGGGAGTTGCAGGCAGTTAGGGCGAGGCCGGCGGCGAGCGCGACAGCAGCGAGGGCAGTGTGTCTGTACATGCCATGATCCTGCCCGGTCGGCGCGCTGGCCGTGCCAGTTACCTTGCGATCACAGGGGCTTGCAAGGCGACAAGTCGTATGCGCCTCGCAGCGGGCGTGTGAGGCAGGTGTGGGGGCAGTGATGTCCTTCGATGAAGTGATCGTGCTTCGGCGGGTTCTGCAACTCAGACCGCTGCGCTGATCGGTGGCTGACCCGCTGTGATCAGTTGATCTTCCCGAATAGGTGACCTGCGGAGAACGGATCTAGCTAGTAGGGCACTGTGTTGCACCAGGTCTCCGCCCAGGCGGAGGCGCCGTACTTGTTGGCCGCGCGCACGGTGATGCAGATCTTGTCGCCCGAGTACGGGCCGTTGATCGTGTAGCTGGTGTTGCTGGTGGAGTAGACGGTGTCGACGTTCTTCGCGGTGAAGTTGCTGCCCTTGTTGGTGTAGTGGATGTCGTAGCGGGTCGCGCGGGAGATCGCCGTCCAGCTCGCCTTTATCGGCATGTCGCACGCTCCGAAGCAGGAGTTCGTGTACTCGAGCTTGTAGCTCTTCAGGTCGGGCGGCGGGGAGTCGGCGGACGAA
The DNA here is from genome assembly GCF_003999195.1 of Streptomyces soli. Classification (GTDB taxonomy): domain Bacteria; phylum Actinomycetota; class Actinomycetes; order Streptomycetales; family Streptomycetaceae; genus Actinacidiphila; species Actinacidiphila soli. The sequence goes on along the minus strand of NZ_RJVR01000180.1, from coordinate 49,485 downwards.
CCGGAGGAGCCGGAGGAGCCGGAGGAGCCGGAGGAGCCGGAGGAGCCGGAGGAACCCGAGGAGCCGGAGGAACCCGAGGACGAGCTACCGGAGCCGGACGAGCCGCTGCCGGAGCTGTCCCCTCCGGCCGCCCCTGCGCTCCCGCTGCCTCCCTCATCGGAAGCCTTTTCCTTCTTGTCCTTCCCGTCGGACGTCTTGGACGGTGAACCGCTGGGCGTCACAGGCGAGTTACTGCCATCCGACGTGGGACTCACGCTGCTGCCCGGCCCCTGGGCGTGGGATCCGCCCCGATCGCTGCTCCAAGGCTGGAGCACGACCATCGTGGTCCCACCGACGGTGAGGACGACGACCACGGGCAGGGCGATGAAGATGCGGCGGCGGCGCGGGGGGCGTTCACGTTCTTTCGGCTCGGCGCCGCCGCTGCCCGGCGCGACGACCACGGGCGGCTCGGACCGCGGGCGCAGGTCCGCGGTCGCCTGGTCCACGGACTCCTCGCGCAGCGGCCGTACCTCGGCGTCGAGCAGCTCGGCGGCCTGCTGCGCGATGCGCGCGAGGACGTCGGCGGGCAGCCACGCCTTGCCGGCGGCCGACGGCCGGGCCCGCTCCGGGTCGGCCAACAGCCCTTCCACATCGGGCCGTTGCCCGGCGTCCTTGGTCAGACACCGCGTGATGAGCGCCCGCAGAGCGGGGTCCTCGACGCCCTCCAGATCCGGCTCGTCCTGCACGATCTGGTACATGACCGCGTGCTGGTTGCTGGCCCCGTACCCAAAAGGCAGCCGCCCCGTCGCCGCGTACGTGAGCACACACCCGAGGGTGAACACATCGCTCCTGGGCCCGGCGCTCTGCCCCCGGACCTGCTCCGGTGACATGAAGCCGGGCGAGCCGATGACCATCCCCGTACTGGTCAGAAGCGACTCGACGGAGGTCTCCAGGGCCCGCGCGATCCCGAAGTCGATGACCTTGACCCCGTCCACGGTCAGCATGACGTTCGACGGCTTCAGGTCGCGGTGCACGATCCCCGCGTCATGGATGTCCTCCAGGGCGCGCAGCAACCCGTCGGCGAGGGTGTGCAGGGACTCGGCGGGCAACGGGCCGAACCCTCGCACGACCTGCTCCAGCGATAGACCCGGCACATACCCGGTGGCGACCCACGGTGTCTCCTCGTCGGGCCCGGCGTCGAGCACGGGTGCCGTGTACCGCTCGGCGACCCGGCTCGCGGCCTCGATCTCCCGCCGGAACCGCGCCCGGAACCGCGCGTCCGACACATGCTCCTCGTGCACCACCTTCACGGCGACGGTGCGCCCGCCGTCGGACCGCGCGAGGAACACCCTCCCCATGCCACCGGCGCCGAGCCGCCCGAGCAGCAGGTACGGCCCGATCCGCGCCGGGTCCAAGGCGGTGAGCGGTTCGAGGCCCCCGCTGAAGCGGTCGTCCCGCCGGGTCTCTCGCTCGCCGCGCCTGTCCTCATTCGTACCGCTCATACTATGACTCCCCCGTCTCTTGGCGCCCAGTCGATCGGCGTAACGCTGTTGAGAATAGAGGTCGTTGTTGATCCCGGTGAAGGCGAGGAGGCGCGGGCGGCGGCAACGGCTCTGCTCGCCCTCCGCAGGGCGAGGATCTTCTGAAGCCCGGGCGATCCGGACCGCGCGAGCAACCTGAAAAGTCGATGCTCTCCTACTCCTCGTCTTTCGCACTTTCAGGCTGGTCAACGGCGCGTGCGTGGGTGACTCGGTGAGGTGATCATCCGGGCCACCGGCCAAAGCCGCTCCACCGCCCGCGCGGTAACCTCCTGGTGGAGGGGTGCCATGACAGCGTGGATCATGTTGGTCTGTGGATGCTTGATTGCAGCCATAGGAGCGTTGACCTTGAACGGTTGGCGAGCAGCGCTGTACAGGCAGCACCACAAAGCCGGTTGGGGTGCTATCGCGATGGGCGGGGGCCTGGCCTTGGACGGAGTACCGAGGTTGGTCGGTTGGTCCAGGGGGGTTGGCCTGGGCCTGGCCACCGTAGCCATGATCTCGTCGTGCTCGGCGCCGTGCTTCATCTCCAGGGCAGGCCTGTGAGTTCGTCATCGTGGCAAGAGCAGCTGACAACAACAGCCCCGGGTAGTGGCGGGAGACCTCAGCGACCGTGCGGCCGATACTTCGGGACGACAGCGTCCCGAACTGCTTGAACCGGGCGCCCGTCGCGTGCCACGAGCGTGCCAGATTCGGCGGGACCCCACGGGCAACCACGGGGAGTTGCGGCGCTAGCCCTACTCCGGACCAGGTCAGCGCTTCCCAGGTCAGCGACGGTCCGCAGCCGCACTCTTCCAAACTGGGGACCCGTCTACCGGAGCGTCACCGCGTCTGTGCATGCTGTCGGGCATGACTGAACCTGGCCCTGAGCACGTGAAGGTGCGCTTCCGCCTTGAGATCGAGAACGACTGGCCCTCGGCCGGGGTGGAGAGTCTCTGGGCCATCGACCGGGGTAACGGGGAAGTCGAGTTGGCGAACACACCCTTCTTCATCCGGGGTGTCGCCATCGGCGACATCGTTGAGACGTCCGTGGACGACGACGGAGTCAGGTGGGCAGGCAGGGTGTCCGGCCCTCGGACAACTGCATCATCCGCTTGATCGTGCTCCGCGACAGCGGCTCGGCGGCGGCCCGACAGAGCATGCTCAACGCCTTCAACGAGTTGGGCGCCGGCTCAACAAGCTTCGCGCCGCACAGGTCCTTGTCCGGCGTGAAGTCGATCAGGTCCAGGATCAGCTCAACGACCCAGTCACCTTCACTAGGAATCATGGCTGTACCAGGAGAACTTGCCTTCATCACGCCGCGCGGGGGCCAAGAAGCTCCCCGTGGTATCTCGCTGTCCTCACGCCCGCTAGCTGTTTGTGGGGCACGCGTGGGGTGAGGACGCCTTCTTATGGCGTTTCCGCAGGTGGCGAGCGGGTGACCGCGCAGTCTGTAAATCTGCCGGCTCAGCCTACCCAGGTTCGAACCCTGGCGCCGCCACACTGGGAGACCCCCGTTGAACTGCGGAAACGTAGATCAACGGGGGTCTTTGGCGTCAGCCGTCGGCAGCCGGACGGCCCGCATTGGTCGGACTGTCCGGACTACCCATGCCGTCGGGGCTGCCCATGCCGTCCGGGCTGCCCGGACTGTTCGGACGACCGCCCGAACTCTCCGGACGCCCCGAACCCTCCGGGTGCTGCGGGCGTCCGATGGGGAGGGCCTCGGTTGTGCCCAGGATGGTTTCGGTGGCGGGGGCGATGGCCGTGTTGCCGGGGGGAGGTACGCCGAGGCCGCCGATGGAGTACAGGCAGCGGTCCTTCGATGTCTTCGGACAGTTTGCCGCCGTGCCCATCAGAGCCCTGCGAGCAGTCGGCAACCCGGGCAGGCTCACCCAGGCGTTGGTGGCGGGGCTGTACGTCTCAACCGTGTCCAGCGAGGTGGTGCCGTCGGCGGATCCGCCGATCGCGTAAACGCAGCCGTTCACCACTCCCTGGTGGCAAGGCGCTCCCACCGCCGCCAGATCCGCAAGGGCGTTCGTCATCGTAGTCAGCTTCACCCACACGTTGGCTGCGGGGCTGTACACCTCAGCCTCGTTCGTGACGGGGGCGTTGGCGTTGGCGGGGGCGCCGCTGATCCCGCCGATGGCGTACACGCAGATTCCGCGCAGTCCCAGGCGACGGGGCAGGGAGCTGCCGCTCCTGCCAGGTAGGCGCGGTGACACCTCTTTCAGAGCATGCCGCAACGGAGCCGGGGGCGCCGAACGGCTGAAAGAGTCCCGCCACCAGGGGGAAGTTCTGGTCCGTCAGTTCCCGGCGACGTTCTTCACGGCGACCGCCACCGGCGTCTGACCCTGGATCAGCTCCAGCGTCAGCCCGGCGGTCGAAGGCGTGTCGATCAGCTCCGCCAGCACCGCCGCCACGTCGTCCCGGCTCACCGAGCCGGGCCCGGTGTGGGCCGCGAGTTTCACGCGACCGGTGCCGGGGTCGTTGGTGAGGTGGCCGGGGCGCAGGATGGTCCAGTCGAGGCCGGTGCGGGCCTGGAGGTCGGCGTCGGCGGCTGCCTTGGCCTGGAGGTAGACGGCGAAGACGGGGTCGGTCCCCGCCGAAGGCGTCATGGTGGCTCCCATGGAGGAGATCATCAGATGGCGGCGTACGCCGGCCCGCTCGGCGGCGTCGGCGAAGAGTACGGCGGCGCCGCGGTCGACGGTCTCCTTGCGGGCAGGTCCGCTGCCCGGCCCGGCGCCGGCCGCGAAGACGGCCGCGTCGGCGCCCTGCATGGCGTGGGCGGTCTCCTCGACGGAGGCCTTCTCCAGGTCGTGGACGAGTGGATCGGCGCCGACCGCGCGCAGGTCCTCCGCCTGGTCCGGGTCGCGGATGATGCCCGCGACGTCGTTTCCGCGCCCGGCGAGCAGCCGCTCCAGCCGCAGCGCGATCTGTCCGTGTCCACCAGCGATCACAATGCGCATGTCTTCGACGCTACGCCTCAGGCCGGATCCTCGCGGCTCCGCGTCTGCCGGGGCAGATCCAGCGCCAGCGTGTCGGTGAACTCCCGCACCGCGCTGGTCCGGGACACCACCCGCCCCCGGTGGATGACGATCCGGCTGTACGCGAGCGACAGCGCGGCCTCGATCCGGTCGGCCCGCACCGCCAGCAGCTCCGCCGGGAAGCCCGCCTCGATCCGTACCTCCGGAAGCCCCAGCACCGCCCGGGCCCGGCCGCTGACGGCGCCGTAGGCCTCGGCGGCGTCGCACTCCCCGTACGAGGCCAGCAGGAAGGCCGCCTCCATCGGGTCGCCGCGCCCGACCGGGTTGGCCAGGTCGCGCAGGGCCCCGCTGCCGGCCGCGACCCGCACCCCGGCGGCGCGCAGCGCCCGTACTGGGGCGACAGGCCCCCGGCGTACGGACTCGAGGGCACCGCAGCCGCCCTGCGGGAGGGCGACGACGGACACCCCGGCGGCGGCGAGCTGGTCGGCGGCGCGGGCGGCGGAGTCGCGGGGGAGCCGGGCCAGGCCGCCGCAGGGGCCGATGGTGACGCCGGGGCGCAGGCCTCCGGCCATGGCGGCGAGGCGGGCCAGCCGCGCAGGGTCGCCGCCTTCCGTATGCAGGTCGACGGGGAGGCCGAACTCATCGGCGACGCCGAGCACCGTCTCGACGTAGCCCCCCGGATCCGGATCAAGGTCCGGGCAGCCGCCGACGACCCCGGCGCCCATCTTCAGCGCGTCGCGCAGCACGGCGAGCCCGTCCGCCCCGGCGGTGCCGGTGAGCAGCCGGGGCACGGCCACGGCGTGCAGCTCGGCCAGCCCGCGCAAGGCGCGCCGGGCCTGCAGCACGGCCTCCAGGGCGCGCAGCCCGGCGACGTCGCCGATCCTGACGTGCGTACGGATCGCGGTGGCGCCGTGCCCGAGCTGCAGCAGCACCGCCTCGGTGACCCGGCGCTGGACGTCCTCCTCCTCGTACGAGGGCGGGCCACCGCAGTCCGCGGTGAGCGCGGTGTCCAGGTGGGCGTGCGGCTCGGCGGGGGCGGGCAGCAGCAGATAGCCGCCGAGGTCGATGCGGGGGGCCTGACAGCTGGCGGCGAGGCTGCCGGCGGTGCCGACGGCCTCGATGCGGGGACCGCCCAGCCGCACGTCGACGGTGCGGCCGTCGGCGAGGCGGGCACCGCACAGCAGAAGGGGGGTGTCGGTGGCGGCCACGGAGGGCTGCGGCGGGCTGTCGGTCATCGCGCTCCTCGAGGCCGGAGGCAAGATCACGCAGTCGAGCCTAGGGCGCGGCACCCGATGCGTCCCGTAAGAGGCGAATAGTCGTACCGGTGCCGTCACCCTCCGGAGGGGCGAGCCGCCTCCCCAAGTGACCTGCGTGACACCGCAGGCAGCGCCCGGTGTGCCCCGCAGATACGGATTTCACCTTCGGCGGCGGACCGTGTAATGTCTTCCCCGTTCGCCCCTATAGCTCAGTCGGTAGAGCGTCTCCATGGTAAGGAGAAGGTCTGCGGTTCGATTCCGCATGGGGGCTCTGATGATCAGCTGACCCGCCGTCCGAGGGGTTGTCTCTTCATCGCAGCGGCGTAGCTCAGTCGGTAGAGCAAGCGGCTCATAATCGCTGTGTCACCGGTTCAAGTCCGGTCGCCGCTACCCTGTGTAGCCGATTGTGGGATCGGTCCTTCAATCGGCTACTCTTGCTGTGTTCACATTCTATTACCCGTTCGTCAAGGAGCACTCACGTGGCCGCCACCGACGTCCGCCCGAAGATCACGCTGGCCTGCGTGGAGTGCAAGGAGCGGAACTACATCACCAAGAAGAACCGGCGTAACGACCCGGACCGTCTTGAGATGAAGAAGCACTGCCCGCGCTGCAACGCGCACACCGCGCACCGCGAAACGCGCTGATCTCAGGCTTTACGCAACACGAGGCCGCCCCCGCAACCGGGGGCGGCCTCGTGGCGTTTGACTCCAGGCGTTTGATCCACAGCGTTTGTTCCAACAGGAGGTGCCGATGGCGCTGGACCAGTCCTTCGTCGGGCGGACGTATCCGCCCACCGCTCCCTACGAGGTGGGGCGCGAGAAGATCCGCGAGTTCGCCGAGGCGGTCGGGGATCCCAATCCTGTCTACACGGACCCGGATGCGGCCAAGGCGTTCGGTCACCCCGACGTGATCGCCCCGCCGACCTTCCCCTTCCTGATCACGTACAGGGCCGCCGGGCAGGTCGTCCTGGACCCCGAACTCGGGCTGGACTTCGGCCGCGTGGTGCACGGCGACCAGAAGTTCAGCTACACCCGCCCGGTCCGGGCGGGGGACCGGCTGTCCGTGACGGTGGCCATCGACGCCATCAAGTCCCTCGCCGGGAACGATGTCATCGACGTACGGGGCGATGTGCGGGACGAGAGCGGCGAGCACGTCGTGACCGCGCTGATGAAGCTGGTGTCCCGGGCACCGGAGGAGAGCTGACCATGACCGCGAAGATCTCCTACGACGAGGTCGAGGCCGGCACCGAGCTGCCCGCCCAGATGTTTCCCGTGAGCCGCGCCACACTCGTCCAGTACGCGGGCGCCTCGGGCGACTTCAACCCCATTCACTGGAACGAGCCGTTCGCCAAGGAGGTCGGGCTGCCGGACGTCATCGCGCACGGCATGTTCACCATGGCCTCCGCGATCCGCGTCGTCACCGACTGGGTCGGCGACCCGGGCGCGGTCATCGAGTACGGGGTCCGCTTCACCAAGCCGGTCGTCGTCCCCAACGACGACAAGGGCGCGTTGATCGAGGTCACCGCCAAGGTCGGCGCCAAGCTGGACGACCAGGAGCGCACGGTCCGGGTGGACCTCACCGCGACCGCCGACGGCCAGAAGGTGCTGGGCATGTCGCGGGCCGTGGTCCGGCTGGCCTGAGGGCGGGCCCGGAGACTCACTACGAGAGGTGCGGTGGCGGGACATTCCGCCGCCGCATCCCCCTTGACCCTGCTTGTTATTGATTGATAACTTACTTGGCATGGCAAGCGACGGAATCCGGATGACAGCCGACGAGCGCCGCGAGGCGGCGATCCGGGCGGCGGTGACCGAATTCGGTCTGACCGGCTACAACGGCACCTCCACCGGTGTGATCGCCAAGCGCATCGGTGTGTCGCAGCCGTATCTCTTCCGGCTCTTCCCGAACAAGAAGAGCCTCTTCCTCGCCGCCGCCGAGCGCTGCTTCCAGAGCATCCGGCAGTACTTCGAGCAGGTGACCGAGGGCCTGGAGGGCGAAGCCGCCTTCCGCAAGATGTGCATGGGGTACGCGGAGCTGATCAGCGGGAACGACACCCTGCGCATGCAGCTCCAGATGTACGTCGCCTCGGTCGACGACGACGAGATCCGCGAGTTCTGCCGGCGCGGCTGGATGGAGCTGTGGTCCTACGTCGTGGCCCGCACCGGCGTCGACGAGGGCGAGGCCGCCGAGTTCTTCGGCACCGGCATGCTCGTCAATGTGCTGGTCGCCCTCGGCATAGGCGAGGGCGAGCGCTGCTGGGCGGGCATCGGGAAGCTTTACGCGGACCGCTATCCCGGCTGACCTGCTGACCCATCGCTGTGCATGACACGCCCATCCGTATGTCCGTAAAAGTTATTGGTCAATAACTAACACCATCGCAGGGGGAGTCATGCAAGAGCCAGGCACCACCACCCGGCGCGGCTCCGTCGCCTGGGCGCTGGTGATCACCAGCGTCGCGGGCTTCATGGCCGCGCTCGACAACCTCGTCGTCACCACCGCCCTCCCCTCCATCCGCAAGGACCTCGGCGGCGGCCTGGCAGACCTCGAATGGACCGTGAGCGCCTACACCCTCACCTTTGCGGTCCTCCTCATGTTCGGCGCCGCGCTCGGTGACCGCTTCGGCCGCCGCAAGCTCTTCGTCATCGGTATCGGCATCTTCTCCGCCGCCTCCGCCGCGGCCGCGCTCGCTCCGGGCATGGGCGAGCTGATCGTCGCCCGCGCCGTCCAGGGCGTCGGCGCCGCGATCCTGATGCCGCTGACCCTGACCCTGCTCACGGCCGCCGTCCCGGCCGAACGCCGCGGCGCCGCCTTCGGCATCTGGGGCGCGGCCAACGGTGTGGCCGTCGCTACCGGTCCGCTCATAGGCGGCGCGCTGACCGAGCACGTCTCCTGGCACTGGATCTTCTGGCTGAACGTCCCGCTCGGCCTTCTCCTCATCCCGCTGGCCCGCCTGCGCCTCGACGAGAGCCGTGGCGCCAATGCCCGCCTCGACATCCCCGGCACTCTGCTCGCCAGCGGCGGCCTCTTCGGCCTCGTCTACGGCCTCATCCGCGGCAACGCCGACGGCTGGACCAGCACCTGGGTCCTGACCGGCCTGATCGTCGGCGCCGCGCTGCTCGGCGGGTTCGTCCGCCACGGCATCCGCGGCAAGAACCCCATGCTGCCGATGCGGCTCTTCCGCAGCCGCGCCTTCTCCGCCATCAACGCGGCCAGCCTGCTGATGTTCCTCGGCATGTTCGGCTCGATCTTCCTGCTCAGCCAGTTCCTGCAGGGCGTCGGCGGCTACTCCCCGATGGAGGCCGGCGTACGGATGTTGCCCTGGACCGGCATGCCGCTGCTCCTGGCCCCGATCGCCGGCGCCGTTTCCGACCGCATCGGCGGACGGCCGGTGGTCGCCACCGGGCTCGCCCTGCAGGCCGTCGGCCTCGCGCTCTTCGCGCTGGTCGTCTCGCCCGACGTGTCGTACGCGTCCCAGCTCCCGGCCATGGTCATCAGCGGCATCGGGATGTCCCTGTTCTTCGCGCCCAGCGCCAACCTCGTCATGAGCAGCGTCCGTCCCGAGGAGCAGGGCATCGCCTCCGGTGCGAACAACGCCCTGCGTGAGGTGGGCGGCGCGCTCGGCATCGCCGTCCTGGCCTCCGTCTTCTCCGCCCAGGGCGGCTACGAGTCCGCCGCGCGCTTCGCCGACGGCCTCACCCCTGCCCTCTGGGCCGGCGCCTCCGCCGTTGCCCTCGGGTCCCTTGCCGCCCTGACGGCTCCCCGCTTCCGGCGTCCGTCGGTCCCGGCGGCGCGCGAGCGCGCCACGGAGCCCGTACGCGTCTGATCCCCGGTGCCGGTCCGGGGGGCCCGGACGGTCCAGGACTCCCAGCCCCGGAGGCCCCGGACCGGCACCGGAGACGGCCCCCACACGGCGCTGCGTAAGCTGAACCGCGTGACCGTTACGTACGACGCCCCGCTTGCCCCGCTGACGACCTTCCGCCTGGGTGGCCCCGCCGCACGCCTGGTGACGGCCACGACCGACGACGAGGTCGTCGCGGCGGTGCGGGAGGCGGACGACTCCGGCACCCCGCTGTTGATCATCGGGGGCGGCAGCAACCTGGTGATCGGCGACGACGGCTTCGACGGCACCGCGCTGCGCATGGCCACCACCGGCTTCGGCCTGGACGGTACGCGGCTCGAACTCGCCGCCGGCGAGGTCTGGACGGACGCCGTGGCCAGGACCGTCGAGGCGGGGCTGGCCGGAATCGAGTGCCTGGCCGGCATCCCCGGCTCGGCCGGGGCGACGCCGATCCAGAACGTGGGCGCGTACGGCCAGGAAGTGTCGGCCACGATCGCCGAGGTGGTCGCGTACGACCGCGACCTCGGCGCGGTGGTGACCGTCAAGAACGCGGACTGCGCCTTCTCCTACCGCCACAGCCGCTTCAAGGCGGACCCGGCCCGCTACGTGGTGCTCCGCGTCCGCTTCGACCTGGAGGACGCGGGCGGGCTGTCCGCGCCCGTCAAGTACGCCGAGGTCGCCCGCACGCTCGGCGTCGAGCCCGGCGGGCGCGTCCCGCTGGCGCTCGCCCGCGAGACCGTGCTGAGGACGCGCGCGAGCAAGGGCATGGTCCTGGACCCTGACGACCACGACACCTGGTCCGCGGGCTCCTTCTTCACGAACCCCGTTCTGAGCGACGCCGAGTACGACGCCTTCATCAGCCGCGTGCACGACCGCCTCGGCCCCGAGGCGGCGCCGCCCGGCTGGCCGGCGGGCGACGGCCATGTGAAGACCTCCGCCGCCTGGCTGATCGACAAGGCGGGCTTCACCAAGGGCTACGGCTCGGGACCGGCCCGGATCTCCACCAAGCACACGCTCGCCCTGACCAACCGCGGCCACGCGAAGGCCGAGGACCTCCTCGCCCTCGCCCGTGAGGTGCGGGACGGTGTTCACGCGGCCTTCGGCGTCACGCTGGTCAACGAGCCCGTGACGGTCGGCGTCAGCCTGTAACAGCCTTCCGCGCGTCAGCCCTTGGCGCCGCCCACCCCCACCACCTGCTTGACCGTCGCCGGGTCGCCGACGCAGACCGTCCGGGCCGGCATCGCCTGACGCCGCCTACGGCGCCCCCGGCGCTCACCCCGCCGCGAGCCAGCCGTCGACGCCGGCCAGCAGCCGGTCCCGTACGTCCTCCGGGGCGCGGGAGCCCCGCACCGACTGGCGGGCCAGCTCGGCCAGCTCCTCGTCGGTGAAGGCGTGCGCGTCCCGGGCCAGTTCGTACTGCGCGGCCAGCCGCGAGCCGAAGAGCAGGGGGTCGTCGGCGCCGAGCGCCATCGGCACACCGGCCTCGAAGAGCGTGCGCAGCGGCACGTCCTCGGGCTTCTCGTAGACGCCCAGGGCAACGTTGGACGCCGGGCACACCTCGCAGGTGATCTGCCGTTCGGCGAGCTTCGCCATCAGCCGCGGATCCTCCGCCGCCCGGACCCCGTGCCCGACGCGCCCGGCGTGGAGGTCGTCGAGGCAGTCGCGGACACTGCTGGGGCCGGAGAGTTCGCCGCCGTGCGGCGCGGCCAGCAGCCCGCCGTCCCGGGCGATGGCGAAGGCGCGGTCGAAGTCCCGGGCCAGGCCCCGCCGTTCGTCGTTGGAGAGCCCGAAGCCGACCACGCCCCGGTCGGCGTACCGCACGGCGAGCCGCGCCAGCGTCCGGGCGTCCAGCGGGTGCTTCATGCGGTTGGCGGCGACGATCACGGCCATGCCCACCCCGGTGTCCCGGGAGGCGGTCTCCACCGCGTCGAGGATGATCTCCATCGTCGGGATGAGCCCGCCCAGGCGGGGTGCGTACGAGGTCGGGTCGACCTGTATCTCCAGCCAGCCCGAGCCGTCCCTGGCGTCCTCCTCGGCGGCCTCGTGGACCAGCCGCTGGATGTCCTCGGGCTCCCGCAGCACCGCCCGCGCACTGTCGTAGAGCCGCTGGAAACGGAACCAGCCGCGCTCATCCGTCGCGCGGAGCTTCGGGGGCTCGCCGGAGGTCAGGGCCTCGGGAAGGTGCACACCGTACTTGTCCGCCAGCTCGAGCAGTGTGCTGGGCCGCAGGGAGCCGGTGAAGTGCAGGTGCAGGTGTGCCTTGGGGAGCGTTCGTACGTCACGTGCCATTCACAGATCCTGCCGTACGCCATGGTCGCGCCGGTACCGCTTTGCCCGAACGAGGGCTTGCCCGAATCCGTATTCGGGCAAGCCCGGGCCCAGTCGTCAGTGGGCCTCGCCCAGCAGCTTCTGGATCCGCGAGACGCCCTCGACCAGGTCCTCGTCGCCGAGCGCGTACGACAGCCGCAGGTAGCCCGGCGTGCCGAAGGCCTCGCCCGGGACCACGGCGACCTCGACCTCGTCCAGGATGAGCGCCGCGAGCTCGACGGAGTCGGCCGGGCGCTTGCCGCGGATCTCCTTGCCGAGCAGGCCCTTCACGGACGGGTAGGCGTAGAAGGCGCCCTCGGGCTCGGGGCAGACGACGCCGGGGATCTCGTTGAGCATCCGGACGATCGTCTGGCGGCGGCGGTCGAACGCGGTCCGCATCTCCGCGACGGCGTCGAGGTCGCCGGAGACGGCGGCGAGCGCCGCGACCTGCGCCACATTGCTGACGTTGGAAGTGGCGTGCGACTGCAGGTTGGTCGCGGCCTTGACGACGTCCTTCGGGCCGATGACCCATCCGACCCGCCAGCCGGTCATCGCGTAGGTCTTGGCGACACCGTTGACGACGATGCACTTGTCGGCCAGCTCGGGCACCACGACCGGCAGGGAAGAGAACTCCGCGTCGCCGTAGACCAGGTGCTCGTAGATCTCGTCCGTCAGGACCCACAGGCCCTTCTCGGCGGCCCAGCGGCCGATCGCCTCGACCTGCTCACGCGGGTAGACCGCGCCGGTCGGGTTGGAGGGCGACACGAAGAGCAGCACCTTGGTGCGCTCGGTGCGGGCGGCCTCCAGCTGCTCCACGGACACCCGGTAGCCGGTGGTCTCGTCCGCGACGACCTCGACCGGGACGCCGCCGGCCAGGCGGATCGACTCGGGGTAGGTGGTCCAGTACGGAGCCGGGACGATGACCTCGTCACCCGGGTCGAGGATGGCGGCGAAGGCCTCGTAGATGGCCTGCTTGCCGCCGTTGGTGACCAGGACCTGGGACGGGTCGACCTCGTACCCGGAGTCACGGAGCGTCTTCGCCGCGATGGCGGCCTTCAGCTCCGGCAGGCCCCCGGCCGGGGTGTAGCGGTGGTACTTGGGGTTGCGGCAGGCCTCCACCGCGGCCTCGACGATGTAGTCGGGGGTGGGGAAGTCCGGCTCGCCCGCGCCGAAGCCGATCACCGGACGCCCGGCGGCCTTGAGGGCCTTGGCCTTGGCGTCCACGGCGAGCGTCGCGGACTCGGAGATCGACCCGATGCGGGCCGACACGCGTCGTTCGGTGGGGGACTTTACGGGAGGGGTTGCAGCGGTCATGTCTGCATCGTCGCAGACGCCCCGGGCCCGGGGCATACGAGTTCCCGACTCGAACCGCCCGGCCGGACGCTATGCATTCGACGCGAGGTCGCCGAACACGTACACTCATCCGTCGATGGACCCTGCGAGCTGATCTTGCCTGCGCACATCGTGCAGCCGGTCGGATGCGGTACGTTGGGGACGCTTCAAAGGGTCGTAGCTCAATTGGTAGAGCACTGGTCTCCAAAACCAGCGGTTGGGGGTTCGAGTCCCTCCGGCCCTGCTACACGCAGGCGTAGGTAAGGAATTTTCAGCAAACGACCCGGATTCAGGTGAGGACGAGTGACGGAAGCCCTGGGCTCCACCGCAACGCCTGAGAGTGGTCGACCCGAAGACATTGAGTCCGCGGAGACCACCAGCAAGAAGGCCCGCAAGGGCGGCAAGCGCGGCAAGAAGGGCCCTGTGGCCCGGCTCGCGCTCTTCTACCGCCAGATCATCGCCGAGCTGCGCAAGGTCGTCTGGCCTTCCCGGAACGACCTGGTCACGTACACCAGCGTGGTGATCGTGTTCGTTGTGGTCATCATCGCGCTCGTGTCCGTGATTGACTGGGGATTCAGCAAGGGCGTCTCGTACGTCTTCGGGTGATTCCCCCGCGGAAGGTGCCCAAAGGCGCCCGACCGCCAGATCCACCCCTTGAAGTCAGGAAGAAGCAGCCACCGTGTCTGACCCGAATCTGAACGACGCCGTCGATTCCGCTGAGGCGGTAGAAGCCGACGTTGACGCGGCTGTCTCGGCCGAGGTCACGGGCGACGACACCGAGCTGGAAATCGTCGAGGCTGCCGACGAGATCGACGAGTTCGAGTCCGAGGACGCCGAAGCGGGCATCCCCGCCGAGGTTGCCGCCGTCCGCGTCGAGGACGAGGACGAGGCCCTCGCGGCCGAGGCCACCGAGGACTCCGAGGACGAGCCCGAGGAAGAGGAAGCCGAGCCGGTCGACCCGGTCCAGGCCTTCCGCGAGGAGCTCCGCACCCTGCCCGGCGAGTGGTACGTGATCCACACCTACGCCGGCTACGAGAACCGCGTGAAGTCCAACCTGGAGCAGCGCGCCGTCTCGCTCAACGTCGAGGACTACATCTACCAGGCCGAAGTGCCCCAGGAAGAAGTCGTCCAGATCAAGAACGGCGACCGCCGCACCGTCCGCCAGAACAAGCTGCCCGGCTACGTGCTGGTGCGCATGGACCTGACGAACGAGTCCTGGGGCGTCGTCCGCAACACCCCCGGCGTCACCGGCTTCGTCGGCAACGCGTACGACCCGTACCCGCTGACCCTGGACGAGATCGTCAAGATGCTCGCCCCGGAGGTCGAGGAGGCGGCGGCCGCCGCTGCCGAGGCCGAGGGCGGCGCACCGTCCAGGCGCAAGGTCGAGGTCCAGGTGCTGGACTTCGAGGTCGGCGACTCGGTCACCGTCACCGACGGCCCGTTCGCGACGCTGCAGGCGACGATCAACGAGATCAACGCCGACTCGAAGAAGGTCAAGGGCCTCGTCGAGATTTTCGGCCGCGAGACTCCGGTCGAGCTCAGCTTCGACCAGATCCAGAAGAACTAGTCGCGGCACCCAGTCTTCCGTCCAGGTCAGGCCGGCTCTCGCTGGGGGCACCCCCGCCTGCGGGGGACCGTCCTGACCTGCTCGGTTTCAGGCCTCGCCACAGTACCCGCTATCGTGGTGCGGTATGCCTGCTCGCAGGCAGAGAACACTCTCACTAGGACCCGGAGAGAGCAATGCCTCCCAAGAAGAAGAAGGTCACGGGGCTTATCAAGCTCCAGATCAACGCCGGCGCGGCCAACCCGGCCCCGCCGGTCGGCCCCGCGCTGGGCCAGCACGGCGTGAACATCATGGAGTTCTGCAAGGCCTACAACGCCGCGACCGAGTCGCAGCGTGGCATGGTCGTGCCGGTGGAGATCACGGTCTACGACGACCGTTCCTTCACTTTCATCACCAAGACTCCGCCGGCCGCGAAGCTGATCCTGAAGGCCGCGGGTGTGGACAAGGGCTCCGGCGAGCCGCACGTCAAGAAGGTCGCCAAGATCACGACCGCCCAGGTGCGCGAGATCGCCACGACCAAGCTCCCGGACCTGAACGCCAACGACCTGGACGCCGCCGCGAAGATCATCGCCGGCACCGCCCGTTCCATGGGCATCACGGTCGAGGGCTGACAGCCACCACCCCTGTGGAAGGGCCTGCTCGGCCCACACCACGACTCCAAAGCATTCAGGAGAAGCAATGAGCAAGCGCAGCAAGTCTCTCCGCGCTGCGGACGCCAAGATCGACCGGGAGCGTCAGTACGCCCCGCTCGAGGCCGTCCGTATCGCGAAGGACACCTCCACCACCAAGTTCGACTCGACCGTCGAGGTCGCTATGCGTCTGGGTGTCGACCCGCGCAAGGCCGACCAGATGGTCCGTGGCACCGTGAACCTTCCGCACGGCACCGGCAAGACCGCCCGGGTCCTGGTCTTCGCGACCGGTGACCGTGCCGAGGCCGCGCGTGCCGCGGGCGCCGACATCGTCGGCTCCGACGAACTGATCGACGAGGTCGCGAAGGGCCGTCTGGACTTCGACGCCGTCGTCGCCACCCCGGACCTCATGGGCAAGGTCGGCCGTCTGGGCCGCGTGCTCGGTCCCCGTGGCCTGATGCCGAACCCGAAGACCGGCACCGTGACCCCGGACACCGCCAAGGCGGTTACCGAGATCAAGGGCGGCAAGATCGAGTTCCGCGTCGACAAGCACTCGAACCTGCACTTCATCATCGGCAAGACCTCGTTCGGTGAGCAGCAGCTGGTCGAGAACTACGGCGCCGCGCTGGACGAGATCCTCCGTCTGAAGCCGTCCGCCGCCAAGGGTCGCTACATCAAGAAGGCCGCCATCAGCACCACGATGGGCCCGGGCATCCTGGTGGACCCGAACCGCACCCGCAACCTCCTCGCCGAGGAGGACGCGACCGTCTGACGGTCCTCGCGTCTGCACAAGACACAACAGGCTGGGCCCGCTCCTCCGGGAGCGGGCCCAGCCTGTTACTTTCTGCCTTTATGGACATCAGGTGGCGCATGACGACGTGCGCGGCTGTCGCGCTGGTGACGACCGTCCTCGCGGGCTGCAGCGGCGGTACGGCCTCCCCGGGCGCCTCCGCCACCTCCACCGACCCCCAGGTGCTCAGCGCGCTGCGCAAGGCCGCCACAGCCACCGAGAAGGCCGGCTCCGCCCAGGTCGACGGCACCTCGAAGACCGGCACCTCCTCCAGCGCCCGGCACGGCGTCCTGGACTGGTCCCGCACCCCCACCAGCGGCCGGCTGACCGTGACCGGCACCGGCGCGGGCGAGACCCGCAGCCTGCGCAAAGCCGCCTACGTACGGGTGTCCGACAGCGTCGCCGCCTCCATGGGCGGCAGGCACTGGTTGAAGTACAGCGCCGCCGCGGCGGGGACTCTCGCCGGGCAGCTCGGCGCGAGCGACCCCGCAGAGCCGGTGAAGGAGCTCATCGCGTCCGGGGACGTACGCAAGGTCGGTACGGAGCAGGTGCGCGGTGTGAAGACCACGCACTACCTCGGGACCACCGCCAGCCAGCGGATCGAGCTGTGGATCGACAAGCGGGGCCTGGTGATCAAGTCGCTGCAGAAGGACGACGGCTCGGCCGGCTCCACGACAACCACCGCCTACTACGCGCACTACGGCACCCACGTCGTCGTCAAGGCCCCTCCGGCGGCCGACACGGTGGACTACACGGCGCTGCTGAAGGCGCAGAGCGCGAGCCCGTCGGCGTCCGCCTCATAGGCGCCGTCGGGGGCGCTGTCGGGCGATTTGGTCCGGGCGCGGGCGTCACGTACTCTTTGGGGGAAGCCAAAGACCGCTGGTCGTTGCCGCGCCCGATTCGAGGGAGCGGCGGCCGAAGGATCCGCTACATGCGGACGACCCGCGTAGGTGACAGAGGAAGACTCCCGTGGTTCACACCCGGTCGAGTCCGCCCCGTGCGCCTGCGCCGGGGCGTTTCGTTTTGTTCAGCCCCTTCCGTGCGGTCCGCAATCACCCGGAAGGAGGCCGAGACTCATGGCGAGGCCCGACAAGGCTGCCTCGGTTGCCGAGTTGACGGACAAGTTCCGCAGCTCGAACGCCGCAGTGCTGACCGAGTACCGCGGTCTCACCGTGGCCCAGCTCAAGCAGCTGCGCCGTTCGCTCGGTGAGAACGCCCAGTACGCCGTGGTGAAGAACACGCTGACCAAGATCGCGGCCAACGAGGCCGGGATCAGCACGCTGGACGACCAGTTCGCTGGTCCGACGGCGGTCGCCTTCATCACCGGTGACCCGGTGGAGTCGGCGAAGAGTCTGCGTGACTTCGCCAAGGAGAACCCGAACCTCATCATCAAGGGCGGTGTCCTTGACGGTAAGGCGCTCTCCGCGGATGAGATCAAGAAGCTTGCGGACCTCGAGTCCCGCGAGGTGCTGCTCGCCAAGCTGGCGGGTGCCTTCAAGGCAAAGCAGTCCCAGGCTGCCGCGCTCTTCCAGGCCCCCCTGTCGAAGTTCGTCCGCACCGCGGAAGCGCTTCGTGCCAAGCAGGCCGAGCAGGGCGGTGCCGGTACCCCGGCTCCCGCCGAGGCCGAGGCGGCGGAGTAACTCTCTCCGTTCGGTATCAGCGGGCCGGAACGCCCGCCTACATGTACGCATCCGGCACCTGCCGAAATTAGTGGAAGGACGCCAATCATGGCGAAGCTGTCCCAGGACGAGCTGCTCGAGCAGTTCGCGGAGCTCACCCTCATCGAGCTGGCCGAGTTCGTTAAGGCCTTCGAGGACAAGTTCGACGTCACGGCCGCCGCCCCGGTTGCCGTTGCCGCCGGTGGTGGCGCTGCCGCCGTCGCCGAGGCCCCCGAGGAGCAGGACGAGTTCGACGTCATCCTCACCGGCGCCGGCGAGAAGAAGATCCAGGTCATCAAGGTCGTGCGTGAGCTGACCTCGCTGGGTCTGAAGGAGGCCAAGGACCTCGTGGACGGCGCTCCGAAGCCGGTCCTCGAGAAGGTCGCCAAGGAGGCCGCTGAGAAGGCCGCCGAGTCCCTCAAGGCCGCGGGCGCGTCCGTCGAGGTCAAGTGACCCCATTGATCGCGTAGCCCTCTCGCAGGGCTGATCAGCCGCAGGGCGGCCACCCTTACGGGTGGCCGCCCTCGGTCGTTTGAGTGGTGGTCCACCAGGGCTGTCGGTGGGCCCCGGTAAGGTGATCATCGCCGGTCAGGGGTGTGGCGTGTGACGATCTCCGCCCGGCGGAGGCCTTGACGAACCGCACGCGGCGCGCAATTCTCAGGACGCGTCGCCACATCGAACCAGCACCGAGGCATGGATCGACGGCGATGCGGGAATGCTCGCTAACGCCAAGCGATGCAAGCGCGAAGTACAACGAGGGGGCGACCCCTCTCGGAGGGAGAGATTGGCTCTGCCGGTCTCCGGAACTCTGCACTGGACATCAGTGTGCCAAGTGGCTACACTGACCCTTTGCGCTGCCTGTTAGCTGCCCGCTGGCCCGTCACCAGGGGCAAGCCCAAGCCTGAGCACACTCGAGGGACGTCCTGACCAGGATGTTCCTGCCTGACTCAGGGGCGGAAGCCGGTACGCGCGTAGTGAGTCCGAGCCCTCGGAAGGACCCCCTCTTGGCCGCCTCGCGCAACGCCTCGACTGCCCATACGAACAACGGCGCCAGCACTGCCCCGCTGCGCATTTCTTTCGCGAAGATCAAGGAGCCGCTCGAGGTCCCGAACCTCCTGGCGCTGCAGACCGAGAGCTTTGACTGGCTCCTCGGTAATGCCGCCTGGAAGTCTCGCGTCGAGGCGGCTCTGGACAGTGGTCACGAAGTCCCCACGAAGTCCGGCCTGGAAGAGATCTTCGAGGAGATCTCGCCGATCGAGGACTTCTCCGGGTCGATGTCGCTGACCTTCCGCGACCACCGCTTCGAGCCTCCCAAGAACTCGATCGACGAGTGCAAGGAGCGCGACTTCACGTACGCTGCCCCGCTTTTCGTCACCGCCGAGTTCACCAACAACGAGACCGGCGAGATCAAGTCCCAGACGGTCTTCATGGGCGACTTCCCGCTCATGACCAACAAGGGCACCTTCTGCATCAACGGCACCGAGCGTGTCGTCGTCTCGCAGCTGGTCCGCTCGCCGGGTGTCTACTTCGACAGCCAGATCGACAAGACGTCCGACAAGGACATCTACTCCGCCAAGGTCATCCCCTCCCGGGGCGCTTGGCTGGAGTTCGAGATCGACAAGCGCGACATGGTCGGTGTCCGCATCGACCGCAAGCGCAAGCAGTCGGTCACCGTCCTCCTGAAGGCTCTCGGCTGGACCACCGAGCAGATCCTCGAGGAGTTCGGCGAATACGAGTCCATGCGCGCCACCCTGGAGAAGGACCACACGCAGGGCCAGGACGACGCACTGCTCGACATCTACCGCAAGCTGCGTCCGGGCGAGCCCCCGACCCGTGAGGCCGCGCAGACGCTGCTCGAGAACCTCTACTTCAACCCCAAGCGCTACGACCTCGCGCAGGTCGGCCGCTACAAGGTCAACAAGAAGCTCGGCGGCACCCAGCCGCTGAACTCCGGTGTGCTGACCGTCGAGGACATCATCCCGACGATCAAGTACCTGGTGAAGCTTCACGCGGGCGAGACCGAGACGGTCGGCGAGAACGGCCAGACCCTCGTGGTCGAGCCCGACGACATCGACCACTTCGGCAACCGCCGTCTGCGCAATGTCGGCGAGCTCATCCAGAACCAGGTGCGTACCGGCCTGGCCCGGATGGAGCGCGTGGTCCGTGAGCGGATGACGACCCAGGACGTCGAGGCGATCACGCCGCAGACCCTGATCAACATCCGGCCGGTCGTCGCCTCCATCAAGGAGTTCTTCGGCACCAGCCAGCTGTCCCAGTTCATGGACCAGACGAACCCGCTGTCGGGCCTGACCCACAAGCGCCGCCTGTCGGCGCTGGGCCCCGGTGGTCTGTCCCGTGAGCGGGCCGGCCTGGATGTCCGTGACGTGCACCCCTCGCACTACGGCCGCATGTGTCCGATCGAGACCCCCGAAGGCCCGAACATCGGTCTGATCGGCTCGCTCGCCTCGTACGGCCGGGTGAACGTCTTCGGCTTCATCGAGACTCCGTACCGCAAGGTCGTCGAAGGCCGGGTGACCGAAGAGGTCGACTACCTGACCGCCGACGAGGAGGACCGCTACCTCATCGCCCAGGCGAACGCTCCGCTGAGCGACGAGAACACCTTCGTCGAGGCCCGTGTGCTGGTCCGTCGCCGTGGCGGCGAGGTCGACCTCGTGCCCGGCGACGAAGTGGACTACATGGATGTCTCGCCGCGCCAGATGGTGTCGGCCGCGACCGCCATGATCCCCTTCCTGGAGCATGACGACGCCAACCGTGCGCTCATGGGATCGAACATGATGCGCCAGGCGGTGCCGCTCATCAAGAGCCAGGCCCCGCTGGTCGGCACCGGCATGGAGTACCGCTGCGCGGTCGACGCCGGTGACGTCATCAAGGCCGACAAGGACGGTGTGGTCCAGGAGGTCTCCGCGGACTACATCACCGTCGCCAACGACGACGGCACGTACAACACGTACCGCGTCGCCAAGTTCGCGCGCTCGAACCAGGGCACCGCCTTCAACCAGAAGGTCGTCGTCGACGAGGGTGCTCGCGTCGTCGCCGGCCAGGTGCTCGCCGACGGTCCGTCCACCGAGAACGGTGAGATGGCGCTCGGCAAGAACCTGCTCGTGGCGTTCATGCCGTGGGAGGGCCACAACTACGAGGACGCGATCATCCTCAGCCAGCGTCTGGTGCAGGACGACGTCCTCTCCTCGATTCACATCGAGGAGCACGAGGTCGACGCCCGTGACACCAAGCTCGGCCCCGAGGAGATCACCCGGGACATCCCGAACGTCTCCGAGGAGGTCCTCGCCGACCTCGACGAGCGCGGCATCATCCGTATCGGTGCCGAGGTCGTCGCCGGCGACATCCTGGTCGGCAAGGTCACGCCCAAGGGCGAGACCGAGCTGACCCCGGAGGAGCGCCTGCTCCGCGCGATCTTCGGCGAGAAGGCCCGTGAGGTCCGTGACACCTCGCTGAAGGTGCCGCACGGCGAGATCGGCAAGGTCATCGGCGTCCGCGTCTTCGACCGTGAGGAGGGCGACGAGCTTCCCCCCGGTGTGAACCAGCTGGTGCGCGTGTACGTGGCGCAGAAGCGCAAGATCACCGACGGTGACAAGCTCGCCGGCCGTCACGGCAACAAGGGCGTCATCTCCAAGATCCTGCCGATCGAGGACATGCCGTTCCTGGAGGACGGCACCCCGGTCGACATCGTCCTCAACCCGCTCGGCGTCCCGTCCCGAATGAACCCGGGACAGGTCCTGGAGATCCACCTCGGCTGGCTCGCCCAGCAGGGCTGGGACGTCTCCGGGCTCAGCCAGGAGTGGGCGCAGCGCCTGCAGGCCATCGGCGCCGACCAGGTCGACCCCGGCACCAACGTCGCCACCCCGGTGTTCGACGGTGCCCGCGAGGACGAGATCACCGGTCTCTTCGAGGCCACGATCCCGAACCGTGACGGCGAGCGCATGGTCCTGCCCTCGGGTAAGGCCCGGATGTTCGACGGCCGCTCCGGCGAGCCGTTCCCGGACCCGATCTCGGTCGGCTACATGTACATCCTCAAGCTGCACCACCTGGTGGACGACAAGCTGCACGCTCGTTCCACCGGTCCGTACAGCATGATCACCCAGCAGCCGCTGGGTGGTAAGGCTCAGTTCGGTGGTCAGCGCTTCGGTGAGATGGAGGTGTGGGCGCTGGAGGCTTACGGCGCCGCTTACGCCCTCCAGGAGCTCCTGACGATCAAGTCCGATGACGTGCTCGGCCGCGTGAAGGTCTACGAGGCCATCGTCAAGGGCGAGAACATCCCCGAGCCGGGCATCCCCGAGTCCTTCAAGGTGCTCATCAAGGAAATGCAGTCGCTCTGCCTCAACGTGGAGGTGCTGTCCTCGGACGGCATGTCCATCGAGATGCGCGACACCGACGAGGACGTCTTCCGTGCCGCGGAGGAGCTCGGTATCGACCTGTCCCGGCGCGAGCCGAGCAGCGTCGAAGAGGTCTGACGGGCCGGTGGGGGCTCTTCTCGGAGAGCCCCCACCTTCCCCGGACCGTTCAGACCATGTTTGACACTCGACCCTGAAAGAGGGATTGACGACAAGTGCTCGACGTCAACTTCTTCGACGAGCTGCGGATCGGCCTTGCCACCGCGGACGACATTCGTACTTGGTCGCACGGCGAAGTGAAGAAGCCGGAGACCATCAACTACCGAACCCTCAAGCCCGAAAAGGACGGACTCTTCTGCGAGAAGATCTTCGGTCCGACCCGGGACTGGGAGTGCTACTGCGGCAAGTACAAGCGTGTGCGCTTCAAGGGCATCATCTGTGAGCGCTGCGGCGTCGAGGTCACTCGCGCCAAGGTGCGTCGTGAGCGGATGGGCCACATCGAGCTCGCCGCGCCTGTCACCCACATCTGGTACTTCAAGGGCGTTCCGTCGCGGCTGGGCTACCTGCTCGACCTCGCCCCGAAGGACCTCGAGAAGGTTATCTACTTCGCCGCCTACATGATCACGTGGGTGGACGACGAGCGCCGTACGCGCGACCTGCCCTCCCTGGAGGCCCAGGTCTCCGTCGAGCGCCAGCACATCGAGAACCGCCGTGACGCGGACGTCGAGGGCCGGCAGAAGAAGCTCGAGACGGACCTGGCCGAGCTGGAGGCCGAGGGCGCCAAGGCCGACGTGCGCCGCAAGGTGCGCGAGGGCGCGGAGCGCGAGATGAAGCAGCTGCGCGACCGTGCGCAGCGCGAGCTCGACCGTCTCGACGAGGTGTGGGCCCGCTTCAAGAACCTCAAGGTCCAGGACCTCGAGGGCGACGAGCTGCTCTACCGCGAGCTGCGCGAGCGCTTCGGCACGTACTTCCAGGGCTCGATGGGTGCCGCGGCGCTGCAGAAGCGCCTGGAGTCCTTCGACCTGGAGGAAGAGGCCGAGAAGCTCCGCGAGATCATCCGGACCGGCAAGGGCCAGAAGAAGACCCGTGCGCTCAAGCGCCTCAAGGTCGTCTCCGCCTTCCTGCAGACCACCAACAAGCCCAACGGCATGGTGCTGGACTGCGTCCCGGTGATCCCGCCGGACCTGCGTCCGATGGTGCAGCTGGACGGTGGCCGCTTCGCGACCTCCGACCTGAACGACCTGTACCGCCGCGTCATCAACCGCAACAACCGCCTCAAGCGTCTCCTTGACCTCGGTGCCCCCGAGATCATCGTGAACAACGAGAAGCGGATGCTGCAGGAGGCCGTCGACGCGCTGTTCGACAACGGTCGTCGTGGCCGTCCGGTCACCGGTCCCGGTAACCGCCCGCTGAAGTCCCTGAGCGACATGCTCAAGGGCAAGCAGGGTCGTTTCCGTCAGAACCTGCTCGGCAAGCGAGTCGACTACTCGGCACGTTCCGTCATCGTCGTCGGCCCGCAGCTCAAGCTGCACCAGTGCGGTCTGCCGAAGGCCATGGCGCTGGAGCTCTTCAAGCCGTTCGTGATGAAGCGCCTGGTCGACCTCAACCACGCGCAGAACATCAAGAGCGCCAAGCGCATGGTCGAGCGCGGCCGCACGGTCGTGTACGACGTGCTGGAAGAGGTCATCGCCGAGCACCCGGTGCTGCTGAACCGTGCGCCGACCCTGCACCGCCTCGGTATCCAGGCCTTCGAGCCGCAGCTGGTCGAGGGCAAGGCCATCCAGATCCACCCGCTCGTCTGCACCGCGTTCAACGCGGACTTCGACGGTGACCAGATGGCCGTCCACCTGCCGCTGTCCGCAGAGGCGCAGGCCGAGGCCCGCATCCTGATGCTGTCCTCGAACAACATCCTGAAGCCGGCCGACGGTCGTCCCGTCACCATGCCGACCCAGGACATGGTGCTCGGTCTGTTCTTCCTGACCACCGACCCCGAGGAGCGCGAGCTCAAGGGCGAGGGCCGGGCGTTCGGCTCGACCGCCGAGGCGATCATGGCCTTCGACAACCGCGAGCTCTCGCTCCAGTCGACGGTCGACATCCGCTTCCCGGTTGGCACCGTCCCGCCGCGCGGCTGGACCCCGCCGGCCCAGGAAGAGGGCGACGAGCCGTACCAGCTCGGCGACACCTTCCGGCTGGCCACGACCCTGGGGCGGGCGCTCTTCAACGAGCTGCTGCCCGAGGACTACCCGTTCGTGGACTACCCGGTGGGCAAGAAGCAGCTCTCCGAGATCGTCAACGACCTCGCCGAGCGCTACCCGAAGGTCGTCGTGGCGGCAACGCTGGACAACCTGAAGGCGGCCGGCTTCCACTGGGCCACCCGTTCCGGTGTCACCGTCGCTGTCTCCGACATCGTCGTGCCGGAGGCCAAGAAGGCCATCGTCAAGGGCTACG
This sequence comes from Streptomyces soli, assembly GCF_003999195.1. GTDB lineage: Bacteria > Actinomycetota > Actinomycetes > Streptomycetales > Streptomycetaceae > Actinacidiphila > Actinacidiphila soli. The sequence goes on along the minus strand of NZ_RJVR01000180.1, from coordinate 24,816 downwards.
AGGCCCAGGACGAGAAGGTCCAGAAGCAGTACGAGCGCGGTCTGATCACCAAGGACGAGCGCACGCAGGAGCTCATCGCGATCTGGACCAAGGCGACCAACGAGGTTGCCGAGGCGATGAACGCGAACTTCCCGAAGACCAACCCGATCTTCATGATGGTCGACTCGGGTGCCCGCGGAAACATGATGCAGATGCGTCAGATCGCGGGTATGCGTGGCCTGGTGTCCAACGCCAAGAACGAGACGATTCCCCGTCCCATCAAGGCGTCGTTCCGCGAGGGTCTGTCCGTGCTGGAGTACTTCATCTCCACCCACGGTGCCCGTAAGGGTCTCGCCGACACCGCCCTGCGTACCGCCGACTCGGGTTACCTCACCCGTCGTCTGGTGGACGTTTCGCAGGACGTGATCATCCGCGAGGAGGACTGCGGCACCGAGCGCGGCCTCAAGCTGACGATCGCCTCGCGCGGCGACGACGGTGTCCTTCGCAAGAACGACAACGTCGAGTCCACGGTGTACGCCCGCTGCCTCGCAGAGGACGTCGTGGTGGACGGCAAGGTGCTGGCCACGGCCGGCGCCGACCTGGGCGACGTACTCATCGGCCAGCTCGTCGCGAACGACGTCGAGCAGGTCAAGATGCGTTCGGTCCTGACCTGTGAGTCCGCCGTCGGCACCTGCGCCATGTGCTACGGCCGCTCCCTGGCCACCGGCAAGCTGGTGGACATCGGCGAGGCCGTCGGCATCATCGCGGCCCAGTCGATCGGTGAGCCCGGTACCCAGCTGACGATGCGTACCTTCCACACCGGTGGTGTGGCCGGTGACGACATCACCCTGGGTCTGCCGCGTGTCGTCGAGCTCTTCGAGGCCCGTACGCCCAAGGGCGTGGCCCCGATCTCGGAGGCCGTCGGCCGGGTCCGTATCGAGGAGACCGAGAAGACCAAGAAGATCATCGTCACCCCGGACGACGGCTCCGACGAGATCGCCTACCCGATCTCCAAGCGTGCCCGTGTCCTGGTGAGTGAGGGTGACCACGTCGAGGTCGGCCAGAAGCTGATCGTCGGCGCGACCAACCCGCACGACGTGCTGCGCATCCTCGGCCAGCGTGCGGTGCAGGTGCACCTGGTCAACGAGGTCCAGAAGGTCTACAACTCCCAGGGTGTGTCGATCCACGACAAGCACATCGAGATCATCATCCGGCAGATGCTCCGCCGCGTGACGATCATCGAGTCCGGCGATGCCGAGCTGCTGCCCGGCGAGCTGGTCGAGCGTGGTCGCTTCGAGACCGAGAACCGTCGTGTGGTCTCCGAGGGCGGTCACCCCGCCTCCGGCCGTCCGCAGCTGATGGGTATCACCAAGGCCTCGCTGGCCACCGAGTCCTGGCTGTCGGCCGCCTCCTTCCAGGAGACGACCCGAGTGCTCACCGACGCGGCGATCCACGCCAAGTCGGACTCGCTGCTGGGCCTCAAGGAGAACGTCATCATCGGTAAGCTCATCCCGGCCGGTACGGGTCTGTCCCGATACCGCAACATCCGGGTCGAGCCGACCGAGGAGGCCAAGGCCGCGATGTACTCGGCCGTCGGCTACGACGACATCGACTACAGCCCGTTCGGCACCGGCTCCGGCCAGGCCGTCCCGCTGGAGGACTACGACTACGGCCCGTACAACGGCTGAGTCGTACCGCAGTAAGCCGCAGGGCGGCCACCCCACGCCGGGGTGGCCGCCCTGCGGCATGATGGAGGGATGCTGGCCGGTGATGCTGACCGCGAGCGTGCGGTGGAGACCCTGAAGGACGCCTTCACCGAGGGGCGTCTGACGCAGGGGGAGTACGAGGACCGGATAGGCCTGGCCTTCCAGGCCCGTACGAGCGGCGAACTCAGCGCGCTCACCCACGACCTGCCGCGGCCCCCACTGCCGTTGCCGGCCCGCCCTCCGCGCACCAACAGCAAGGCGGTGGGGGCCCTGGTCTGCGGGGTGAGCGGGGTCTTCGTGGGGGTGACGGCGATTCCGGCCATCGTGCTGGGGCACATGGCCCGGCGTGAGATCCGTCGCACCGGTGAGCAGGGCGACGGGCTGGCGGTGGGCGGCCTGGTGCTCGGTTATGTGGTCACCATCGTGATGGTGGTGGCCGTGGCGCTGATGGTCGCGCTGATCACCGCGGTAGTGCACGAGGCGGGCTGACGGCGGCGCAGCCGCTTTCATTTTGACCGGAGCCGATGCTATAGGTACGCTCTGACCTTGTGCCTGGGGTGTGCCCGGGTTCTCGCGCGTGCACTTGACCGCGTGGGACACCGTGGCCGAGACACCGACAAATACGCACTTCCTGTTCCCCGGGAAACGTATGAGGTCCGCGACACACCCGACCGCGTGGGTCGGAGCGGATCGCTGAAACCCCAGGTTAGATGTATCGAGATCGGCACACAGAAACCGGAGAAACGGTGCCTACGATCCAGCAGCTGGTCCGGAAGGGCCGGCAGGACAAGGTCGAGAAGAACAAGACGCCCGCGCTGAAGGGTTCCCCCCAGCGTCGCGGCGTCTGCACGCGCGTCTACACGACCACCCCGAAGAAGCCGAACTCGGCGCTGCGCAAGGTGGCTCGTGTCCGCCTGACCAGTGGCATCGAGGTCACCGCTTACATTCCGGGTGAGGGCCACAACCTGCAGGAGCACTCCATCGTGCTCGTGCGCGGCGGCCGTGTGAAGGACCTGCCGGGTGTTCGCTACAAGATCATCCGCGGCTCCCTCGACACCCAGGGTGTCAAGAACCGCAAGCAGGCCCGCAGCCGCTACGGCGCCAAGAAGGAGAAGTAAGAATGCCTCGTAAGGGCCCCGCCCCGAAGCGCCCGGTCATCATCGACCCGGTTTACGGTTCTCCTCTGGTGACCTCGCTCGTCAACAAGATCCTCCTCCACGGCAAGCGCTCCACCGCTGAGCGCATCGTGTACGGCGCCCTCGAAGGTGTGCGCGAGAAGACCGGTTCCGACCCGGTCGTCACGCTCAAGCGCGCCCTGGAGAACGTCAAGCCGGCCATCGAGGTCAAGTCCCGCCGCGTCGGTGGCGCGACCTACCAGGTGCCTGTCGAGGTCCGCCCGGGTCGTCAGTCCACCCTCGCCCTCCGGTGGCTCGTGGGCTACTCCCGGGCCCGCCGCGAGAAGACCATGACCGAGCGCCTGATGAACGAGCTGCTGGACGCCAGCAACGGTCTCGGCGCCTCCGTCAAGCGTCGTGAGGACACCCACAAGATGGCCGAGTCCAACAAGGCCTTCGCGCACTACCGCTGGTAGTCACAACCCCATCGAGAACCGAGAGAAGACTGAGCCTTATGGCCACCACTTCGCTTGACCTGGCCAAGGTCCGCAACATCGGGATCATGGCCCACATCGACGCGGGCAAGACGACCACCACCGAGCGGATCCTGTTCTACACCGGTGTTTCGTACAAGATCGGTGAAGTCCACGACGGCGCTGCCACGATGGACTGGATGGAGCAGGAGCAGGAGCGCGGCATCACCATCACGTCCGCCGCGACGACCTGTCACTGGCCGCTCGAGGGTGTTGATCACACGATCAACATCATCGACACCCCCGGTCACGTCGACTTCACCGTCGAGGTGGAGCGTTCGCTCCGCGTCCTCGACGGCGCCGTCACCGTCTTCGACGGTGTCGCCGGCGTGGAGCCGCAGTCCGAGACTGTGTGGCGTCAGGCGGACCGCTACGGCGTGCCGCGTATCTGCTTCGTCAACAAGCTCGACCGCACCGGCGCGGAGTTCCACCGCTGCGTCGACATGATCGTGGACCGCCTTGGCGCGGTTCCGCTGGTCATGCAGCTCCCGATCGGTGCCGAGGCCGACTTCAAGGGCGTGGTCGACCTCGTCCAGATGAAGGCTCTGGTCTGGTCCGCCGAGGCGACCAAGGGCGAGATGTACGACGTCGTCGACATCCCGGACACCCACGTCGAGGCGGCCGACGAGTGGCGCGGCAAGCTGCTCGAGGCCGTGGCAGAGAACGACGACGAGATGATGGAGCTGTACCTGGAGGGCCAGGAGCCCGACCAGGAGCAGCTGATGGCGGCCATCCGCCGCATCACCCTCGCCTCCAAGGGCGGCGCGGGCTCTGTCACCGTCACCCCGGTGTTCTGCGGCACCGCGTTCAAGAACAAGGGCGTACAGCCCCTGCTCGACGCGGTCGTGCGTTACCTGCCGTCGCCCCTGGACGTCGAGGCCATCGAGGGCCACGACGTCAAGGACCCCGACGTCATCGTCAAGCGCAAGCCGTCGGACGACGAGCCGTTCTCCGGCCTGGCGTTCAAGATCATGAGCGACCCGCACCTCGGCAAGCTCACCTTCGTCCGGGTTTACTCGGGCCGCCTGGAGTCCGGCAGCGCTGTGCTGAACTCGGTGAAGGGTAAGAAGGAGCGCATCGGCAAGATCTACCGCATGCACGCGAACAAGCGTGAGGAGATCGACTCGGTGGGCGCCGGCGACATCATCGCCGTCATGGGCCTGAAGCAGACCACCACCGGTGAGACGCTGTGCGACGAGAAGAACCCGGTGATCCTGGAGTCCATGGACTTCCCGGCGCCGGTCATTCAGGTCGCCATCGAGCCCAAGTCCAAGGGTGACCAGGAGAAGCTGGGTGTCGCCATCCAGCGTCTCTCGGAGGAGGACCCCTCCTTCCAGGTCCACTCGGACGAGGAGACCGGCCAGACCATCATCGGCGGCATGGGCGAACTGCACCTCGAGGTGCTGGTCGACCGCATGAAGCGCGAGTTCAAGGTCGAGGCCAACGTCGGCAAGCCGCAGGTCGCGTACCGCGAGACCATCCGCAAGACGGTCGAGCGCATTGACTACACCCACAAGAAGCAGACCGGTGGTACCGGTCAGTTCGCCAAGGTGCAGATCATGCTCGAGCCGCTCGAGGGTGGCGACGCGTCCTACGAGTTCGTCAACAAGGTCACCGGTGGCCGCATCCCCCGCGAGTACATCCCGTCGGTGGACGCCGGTGCGCAGGAGGCCATGAAGTTCGGCATCCTGGCCGGCTACGAGATGGTGGGCGTCCGCGTCACCCTTCTCGACGGTGGCTACCACGAGGTCGACTCGTCCGAACTCGCCTTCAAGATCGCCGGTTCGCAGGCGTTCAAGGAGGGTGCGCGCAAGGCGAGCCCCGTGCTCCTCGAGCCGATGATGGCCGTAGAGGTCACCACGCCCGAGGACTACATGGGCGACGTCATCGGCGACCTGAACTCCCGCCGTGGCCAGATCCAGGCCATGGATGAGCGCAGCGGCGCCCGCGTCGTGAAGGGCCTCGTGCCCCTCTCGGAGATGTTCGGCTACGTCGGAGACCTCCGCAGCAAGACCTCGGGTCGCGCAAGCTACTCGATGCAGTTCGACTCCTACGCCGAGGTTCCGCGGAACGTCGCCGAGGAGATCATCGCGAAGGCCAAGGGCGAGTAGCTCCGGGGATCCCGGAGTTCCACGCAAGCCTTAGGCTTGACGGCAGGCAGTGGGGCATACCGTCGCAATCCGTAAGAAGATTGCGGCGGGTGCTCTCCTCGCCCGCAACCCCAGCAAAGATCACCTGGCGCCGATGAAGCAAGGCGTACAGAACCACTCCACAGGAGGACCCCAGTGGCGAAGGCGAAGTTCGAGCGGACTAAGCCGCACGTCAACATCGGCACCATCGGTCACATCGACCACGGTAAGACGACCCTCACGGCCGCCATTACCAAGGTGCTGCATGACGCGTACCCGGACCTGAACGAGGCCTCGGCCTTCGACCAGATCGACAAGGCTCCCGAGGAGCGCCAGCGCGGTATCACGATCTCGATCGCGCACGTCGAGTACCAGACGGAGTCGCGTCACTACGCGCACGTCGACTGCCCCGGTCACGCGGACTACATCAAGAACATGATCACGGGTGCGGCGCAGATGGACGGCGCCATCCTCGTGGTCGCCGCCACCGACGGCCCGATGCCGCAGACCAAGGAGCACGTGCTCCTGGCCCGCCAGGTCGGCGTTCCGTACATCGTTGTCGCCCTGAACAAGGCCGACATGGTGGACGACGAGGAGATCCTGGAGCTCGTCGAGCTCGAGGTCCGTGAGCTGCTCTCCGAGTACGAGTTCCCGGGCGACGACCTTCCGGTCGTGCGCGTCTCGGCACTCAAGGCCCTTGAGGGCGACAAGGAGTGGGGCGAGAAGCTCCTCGGCCTCATGGCGGCCGTGGACGAGGCCATCCCGACTCCCGAGCGTGACGTCGAGAAGCCGTTCCTGATGCCGATCGAGGACGTCTTCACCATCACCGGCCGTGGCACCGTTGTCACCGGTCGTATCGAGCGTGGTGTCCTCAAGGTCAACGAGACCGTCGACATCATCGGCATCAAGGAAGCCAAGACCACCACCACGGTCACCGGCATCGAGATGTTCCGCAAGCTGCTCGACGAGGGCCAGGCCGGTGAGAACGTCGGTCTGCTGCTTCGTGGCATCAAGCGCGAGGACGTCGAGCGTGGCCAGGTCATCATCAAGCCGGGTACGGTCACGCCGCACACCCAGTTCGAGGCCCAGGCCTACATCCTGTCGAAGGACGAGGGTGGCCGTCACACCCCCTTCTTCAACAACTACCGTCCGCAGTTCTACTTCCGGACCACCGACGTGACCGGCGTCGTGACCCTCCCCGAGGGCACCGAGATGGTCATGCCGGGCGACAACACCGCCATGAGCGTTCAGCTGATCCAGCCGATCGCCATGGAGGAGGGCCTGAAGTTCGCCATCCGCGAGGGTGGCCGTACGGTCGGCGCCGGCCAGGTCACCAAGATCACCCAGTGATCTAGCGACCCAGCTGGTACGAGGGCCCGGTCCCACCGCTTCGGCGGTGGGACCGGGCCCTCGGCTTTGGGTGCACCAGGTGGCATCAGGTTTGACATAACCGACGTCATGGGTAAGGTAATCCGCCCGATTGGCGTCCGGCGCGGTCGGTATGGCAGACTAGCCAAGTTGCTCGGTCGAGCGCCGATGTTGCACGCCTCTCGTCGGGAGGACCGGAAGCGAGTCCCACAGTACTCGTCGCCCCTGCTGGGGCGGACGTACGGGAATCTTCCGGGAAGTGTCAACGGGGTGCAGACCAGGCACCTGGTGGGTGTCTTCTCCCACGAACCCCTTCACGAGGGATCTTCGCCATGCGGAGATTTACGGGAAGGGGAGCGACACGCCCGACCGCGTGGGTCGGGGAAAGACGGTCGAACCACCAGGTTCCAGAGCGTTCCACAGAGACAGGATTACGAGGAAGCCATGGCGGGACAGAAGATCCGCATTCGGCTCAAGGCATACGACCACGAGGTCATCGACTCTTCGGCGAAGAAGATCGTCGAGACGGTGACCCGTACTGGTGCGCATGTCGCGGGCCCGGTGCCGCTGCCCACTGAGAAGAACGTGTACTGCGTCATCAAGTCGCCGCACAAGTACAAGGACTCGCGCGAGCACTTCGAGATGCGCACGCACAAGCGCCTGATCGACATCCTCGACCCGACGCCCAAGACCGTTGACTCGTTGATGCGCCTGGACCTTCCGGCCGGCGTTGACATCGAGATCAAGCTCTGAGAGGCGCGGAGAAGATGGCAAAGCAGATCAAGGGCATCCTGGGCGAGAAGCTCGGCATGACCCAGGTCTGGGACGAGAACAACCGTGTCGTCCCGGTCACTGTTGTCAAGGCCGGCCCGAACGTCGTGACCCAGGTCCGTACCAACGACGTCGACGGTTACGAGTCGATCCAGATCGCTTTCGGCGAGATCGACCCGCGCAAGGTGAACAAGCCCCTCAAGGGCCACTTCGCCAAGGCAGACGTGACCCCCCGCCGCCACCTGGTGGAGCTCCGCACCTCCGACGCCGGCGAGTACACGCTCGGCCAGGAGATCACTGCCGAGGTGTTCGAGTCCGGCGTCAAGGTCGACGTCACGGGCAAGAGCAAGGGCAAGGGCTTCGCCGGTGTCATGAAGCGTCACAACTTCAAGGGCCTCGGCGCCGGACACGGCGTCCAGCGCAAGCACCGCTCGCCCGGCTCCATCGGTGGCTGCGCCACCCCGGGCCGTGTGTTCAAGGGCATGCGCATGGCAGGCCGTATGGGCAACGAGCGGGTCACCACCCAGAACCTGACCGTCCACGCCGTTGACGCGGAGAAGGGACTGCTCCTCATCAAGGGAGCCATCCCCGGTCCGAACGGCGGCCTCGTCCTGGTCCGCACCGCGGCCAAGGGGGCCTGAGGATATGAGCACCATTGACATTCTGTCGCCCTCCGGCGACACCACCGGGACCGTAGAGCTCCCGGCCGAGATCTTCGACGCCAAGGTCAGCATCCCGCTGATCCACCAGGTCGTCGTGGCGCAGCTCGCTGCCGCCCGTCAGGGCACGCACAGCACCAAGCGTCGTGGCGAGGTCCGTGGTGGTGGCAAGAAGCCGTACCGCCAGAAGGGCACCGGCCGCGCCCGTCAGGGTTCGACCCGCGCCCCGCAGTTCGTCGGCGGTGGCGTCGTCCACGGCCCCAAGCCGCGTGACTACTCGCAGCGGACCCCGAAGAAGATGGTCAAGGCCGCCCTCAAGGGCGCTCTGACCGACCGCGCGCGTCACAACCGCATCCACGTCGTGACCGGCGTCGTCGAGGGCTCCGCCCCGTCGACGAAGGCTGCCAAGTCCCTCCTCGGCAAGATCAGTGAGCGCAAGAACGTGCTCCTGGTCGTCGAGCGTGCCGACGAGGCCGCGTGGCTGTCCGCCCGCAACCTGCCCCAGGTCCACATCCTGGAGGCCGGTCAGCTGAACACGTACGACGTGCTCGTCTCCGACGACGTGGTGTTCACCAAGGACGCCTTCGACCGCTTCACCGGTGCCGGCGTTGCCGAGACCGAAGGGAGCGACGCCTGATGTCCGAGGCGACGATCACGAGCAAGACCTTCACGGACCCGCGCGACATTCTTGTCAAGCCGGTCGTGTCGGAGAAGAGCTACGCCCTGCTGGACGAGAACAAGTACACGTTCATCGTCGCGCCGGGCTCGAACAAGACCCAGATCAAGCAGGCCGTCGAGGCGGTCTTCTCGGTCAAGGTCACCGGGGTCAACACGATCAACCGGCAGGGCAAGCGCAAGCGCACCCGCACCGGCTTCGGCAAGCGCAAGGACACCAAGCGCGCCATCGTGACCCTCGCTGAGGGCGACCGAATCGACATCTTCGGCGGCCCGGTCTCCTAACGGAGTCCGAGTCGTCCGGAATCGGACGAGGACTGAGAAATGGGTATCCGCAAGTACAAGCCGACGACCCCGGGCCGTCGTGGCTCCAGCGTCGCCGACTTTGTCGAGATCACGCGGTCCACGCCGGAGAAGTCGCTGGTTCGCCCTCTGCACAGCAAGGGCGGCCGTAACAACGCCGGTCGGATCACCGTTCGCCACCAGGGTGGCGGACACAAGCGCGCCTACCGAGTGATCGACTTCCGTCGTCACGACAAGGACGGCGTGCCGGCCAAGGTCGCGCACATCGAGTACGACCCCAACCGCACCGCGCGCATCGCGCTGCTGCACTACGCGGACGGCGAGAAGCGCTACATCCTGGCCCCGGCCAAGCTGAGCCAGGGTGACCGGATTGAGAACGGCGCTGGCGCCGACATCAAGCCGGGCAACAACCTCCCGCTCCGCAACATCCCGGTCGGTACGACCATCCACGCCATCGAGCTGCGTCCCGGCGGCGGCGCGAAGATCTCCCGCAGCGCGGGCTCTTCCGTCCAGCTGCTGGCGAAGGAGGGCTCCATGGCCACCCTTCGTATGCCGTCCGGTGAGGTCCGTATGGTCGACGTTCGCTGCCGCGCCACCATTGGCGAGGTCGGCAACGCCGAGCAGTCGAACATCAACTGGGGCAAGGCCGGCCGTATGCGCTGGAAGGGCGTTCGCCCGAGCGTCCGCGGTGTGGCCATGAACCCCGTCGACCACCCGCACGGTGGTGGCGAGGGCAAGACCTCGGGAGGCCGTCACCCGGTCAGCCCGTGGGGTCAGAAGGAAGGACGTACTCGCTCGCCGAAGAAGGCAAGCAGCAAGTACATCGTCCGCCGCCGCAAGACGAACAAGAAGCGCTAGGAGCGGGTTTAGATGCCGCGCAGTCTCAAGAAGGGGCCCTTCGTCGACGACCACCTGATCAAGAAGGTGGACGTACAGAACGAAGCTGGCACCAAGAACGTCATCAAGACCTGGTCCCGGCGCTCGATGATCATCCCGGCGATGCTGGGCCACACCATCGCGGTGCACAACGGCAAGATCCACGTCCCGGTGTTCGTCACCGAGTCCATGGTCGGCCACAAGCTCGGCGAGTTCTCGCCGACCCGCACCTTCCGCGGCCACGTCAAGGACGACCGCAAGTCGAAGCGTCGCTGACGGCGGGGTGTGAACGACTATGACTGACACCGAAGGGACAACCATGGAAGCCAGGGCCCAGGCGCGGTACATCCGCGTCACGCCCATGAAGGCCCGCCGCGTGGTGGACCTTATCCGTGGCATGAGCGCCACGGAGGCTCAGGCGGTCCTGCGTTTCGCCCCGCAGGCCGCGAGCGTGCCGGTGGGCAAGGTGCTGGACAGTGCCATTGCCAACGCCGCGCACAACTACGACCACACGGACGCCGAGTCGCTGTTCATCAGCGAGGCGTTCGTGGACGAGGGCCCGACCCTGAAGCGGTTCCGGCCGCGCGCCCAGGGCCGTGCCTACCGGATCCGCAAGCGGACCAGCCACATCACCGTGGTCGTCTCCAGCAAGGAAGGGACCCGGTAATGGGCCAGAAGGTTAACCCGCATGGGTTCCGGCTCGGCATCACCACGGACTTCAAGTCCCGTTGGTACGCCGACAAGCTGTACAAGGACTACGTCAAGGAAGACGTGGCCATCCGCAAGATGATGACGCAGGGCATGGAGCGCGCCGGCATCTCGAAGGTTGAGATCGAGCGCACCCGTGACCGCGTCCGCGTCGACATCCACACCGCCCGGCCGGGCATCGTCATCGGCCGTCGTGGCGCGGAGGCCGACCGTATCCGCGGTGACCTCGAGAAGCTGACCGGCAAGCAGGTCCAGCTGAACATCCTCGAGGTCAAGAACCCGGAGACGGACGCTCAGTTGGTGGCCCAGGCCGTCGCCGAGCAGCTGTCCTCCCGTGTCTCCTTCCGTCGTGCGATGCGCAAGAGCATGCAGAGCACGATGAAGGCCGGCGCCAAGGGCATCAAGATCCAGTGTGGCGGTCGTCTCGGCGGCGCCGAGATGTCCCGCTCGGAGTTCTACCGCGAGGGCCGTGTGCCCCTGCACACGCTCCGCGCGAACGTCGACTACGGCTTCTTCGAGGCCCGTACGACCTTCGGCCGTATCGGTGTGAAGGTCTGGATCTACAAGGGCGACGTCAAGAACATCGCCGAGGTCCGCGCCGACAACGCCGCTGCCCGCGCGGGCAACCGCCCGGCGCGTGGTGCCGGCGGTGGCGGTAATGACCGTCCGCAGCGCCGCGGTGGCGAGCGCGGCGGCCGTGGTCGTCGTCCCCAGGGTGACGCTGCCCAGGCCCCCAAGGCCGAAGCTGTCGCTTCTGAGGCTCCGGCGGCTGCGGAGACCCCCGGAACGGAGGCCTGACCCTCATGCTGATCCCCCGTCGGGTCAAGCACCGTAAGCAGCACCACCCCAAGCGCCGTGGCATGGCCAAGGGCGGCACCGAGCTGGCGTTCGGTGAGTACGGCATCCAGGCCGTGACCCCGGCCTATGTGACGAACCGGCAGATCGAGTCCGCTCGTATCGCCATCACCCGTCACATTCGCCGTGGTGGCAAGGTCTGGATCAACATCTACCCGGACCGTCCGCTGACGAAGAAGCCGGCCGAAACCCGCATGGGTTCCGGTAAGGGTTCTCCGGAGTGGTGGATCGCGAACGTTCACCCCGGCCGGGTGATGTTCGAGCTGTCCTTCCCGAACGAAAAGGTTGCCAAGGAGGCGCTGACCCGCGCCGCCCACAAGCTTCCGATGAAGTGCCGGATCATCCGGCGCGAGGCAGGTGAGTCGTAATGGCGGCCGGCACCAAGACGGCAGAGCTGCGTGAGCTGGATGACGAGGGTCTCCTCGGCAAGCTCCGCGAGGCGAAGGAAGAGCTGTTCAACCTTCGCTTCCAGGCGGCCACCGGCCAGCTGGAGAACAACACCCGGCTGAAGATCGTCCGCAAGGACATCGCCCGGATCTACACCCTCATGCGTGAGCGTGAGCTCGGCATCGAGACGGTGGAGAGCGCCTGATGAGCGAGAAGAATGTGACTGACAAGACCGCACGCGCCGACCGCAAGACCCGCGAGGGCCTTGTCGTCAGCGACAAGATGGACAAGACCGTCGTCGTTGCCGTCGAGGACCGTGTCAAGCACGCCCTCTACGGCAAGGTCATCCGCCGCACGAACAAGCTCAAGGCGCATGACGAGCAGAACGCCGCCGGCGTCGGCGACCGTGTCCTCCTCGCGGAGACCCGGCCGCAGTCCGCCACGAAGCGGTGGCGGATCGTCGAGATCCTCGAGAAGGCCAAGTAATCCCTGAGGGCCCGGAAAAAATGGTGGGCCCTCAGGACCGTTCCGTCAGGCTCGGTAGGGGTCGGGGCAACCCGCCCCTGCCGGGAACCGACGCGACAATCAGGAGATAGACGTGATCCAGCAGGAGTCGCGGCTTCGGATCGCCGACAACACCGGTGCGAAGGAAATCCTTTGCATCCGTGTTCTCGGTGGCTCGGGCCGCCGCTACGCGGGAATCGGTGACGTCATCGTCGCCACCGTCAAGGACGCGATCCCCGGTGGCAACGTGAAGAAGGGCGAGGTCGTCAAGGCGGTCATCGTCCGGACCGTCAAGGAGCGCCGCCGCGCAGACGGCTCGTACATCCGGTTCGACGAGAACGCCGCCGTCATTCTGAAGAACGACGGCGACCCCCGCGGCACCCGTATCTTCGGCCCGGTGGGTCGTGAGCTGCGCGAGAAGAAGTTCATGAAGATCGTTTCTCTCGCGCCGGAGGTGCTGTAACCGATGAAGATCAAGAAGGGCGACCTGGTCCAGGTCATCACCGGTAAGGACAAGGGCAAGACGGGCAAGGTCATCGTTGCCTACCCCGTCGACGACCGCGTCCTGGTCGAGGGTGTCAACCGGGTCAAGAAGCACACCAAGGCCGGCCAGACCGCCCGTGGTTCCAAGACCGGCGGCATCATCACGACCGAGGCCCCGATTCACGTCAGCAACGTTCAGCTGGTCGTGGAGAAGGACGGCAAGAAGGTCGTCACTCGCGTCGGATACCGCTTCGACGACGAGGGCAACAAGATCCGCGTTGCCAAGCGGACGGGTGAGGACATCTGATGACTACCACCACCCAGCCGCGCCTCAAGCTGCGCTACCGCGAGGAAATCGCGGGCAAGCTGCGTGAGGAGTTCTCGTACGAGAACGTCATGCAGATCCCCGGCCTCGTCAAGATCGTGGTCAACATGGGTGTGGGCGACGCCGCCCGCGACTCCAAGCTGATCGAGGGCGCCATCCGCGACCTCGCCACGATCACCGGTCAGAAGCCGGCCGTCACCAAGGCCCGTAAGTCCATCGCGCAGTTCAAGCTGCGTGAGGGCCAGCCGATCGGCGCCCACGTCACCCTCCGGGGCGACCGCATGTGGGAGTTCCTGGACCGTACGCTGTCGCTCGCGCTCCCGCGCATCCGCGACTTCCGTGGTCTGTCGCCGAAGCAGTTCGACGGCCGTGGCAACTACACCTTCGGTCTCACGGAGCAGGTCATGTTCCACGAGATCGACCAGGACAAGATCGACCGCGTCCGGGGTATGGACATCACCGTGGTCACCACGGCGACCAACGACGCTGAGGGCCGCGCGCTCCTTCGTCACCTCGGCTTCCCGTTCAAGGAGGCGTGAGCCGTGGCGAAGAAGGCTCTCATTGCCAAGGCCGCCCGCAAGCCCAAGTTTGCGGTCCGTGCCTACAACCGTTGCCAGCGCTGCGGTCGTCCCCACTCCGTGTACCGCAAGTTCGGCCTGTGCCGCGTGTGCCTTCGTGAGATGGCTCACCGTGGCGAGCTGCCGGGCGTGACCAAGAGCTCCTGGTAACAACCTCTTCAGGTTGCACCAGGGCTCTCGGTAAGCATCTGGATGGCGGGAGCCCGGCCTTTCGTACCGTAAGGTAGAAGGGTTGGGCGCCCGCCGCCCACGACCGTCTTACTACGCCGTAGGTCCCCGTGCCGCACCCGTCCCCAGCATGAGTGGGGGAGAGGGATGGCGCAGATAGGAAACCCCGGCGAGAGAGGCCTAAGGCCATCACATGACCATGACTGACCCGATCGCAGACATGCTGACGCGTCTGCGGAACGCGAACTCCGCGTACCACGACGATGTCACCATGCCGTTCAGCAAGATCAAGTCGCACATCGCGGAGATCCTCCAGCAGGAGGGTTACATCGCGGGCTGGAAGGTCGAGGACGCCGAGGTCGGCAAGAACCTCACCATCGACCTGAAGTTCGGTCCGAACCGCGAGCGCTCGATCGCCGGCATCAAGCGCATCAGCAAGCCCGGTCTGCGGGTCTACGCAAAGTCCACCAACCTGCCGAAGGTGCTCGGCGGCCTGGGCGTGGCGATCATCTCCACGTCCCACGGTCTCCTCACCGGCCAGCAGGCCGCCAAGAAGGGTGTAGGCGGAGAAGTCCTCGCCTACGTCTGGTAACTCGGGAAACGGAGGTTCAGCAATGTCGCGTATTGGACGGCTGCCCATCCCGGTTCCCGCCGGCGTGGACGTCACCATCGATGGCCGGACGGTTTCGGTGAAGGGCCCCAAGGGTTCCCTCTCCCACACCGTTGCCGCGCCGATCGAGATCGCCAAGGGCGAGGACGGCACCCTGCAGGTGACCCGCCCCAACGACGAGCGTCAGAACAAGGCCCTGCATGGCCTGTCCCGCACGCTGGTGGCGAACATGATCACCGGCGTGACCGCGGGCTACAGCAAGAAGCTCGAGATCAGCGGTGTCGGCTACCGCGTTCAGGCGAAGGGCTCCAACCTGGAGTTCGCCCTGGGCTACAGCCACCCGATCCTCGTCGAGGCCCCTGAGGGCATCTCCTTCAAGGTCGAGAACCCCACCAAGTTCTCGGTCGAGGGCATCGACAAGCAGAAGGTCGGCGAGGTCGCCGCGAACATCCGCAAGCTGCGGAAGCCCGACCCGTACAAGGCCAAGGGTGTCAAGTACGAGGGCGAAGTCATCCGCCGCAAGGTCGGAAAGGCGGGTAAGTAAGCCATGGCATACGGTGTGAAGATCGCCAAGGGCAAGGCGTACAAGGGTGCCGCCCTCAAGCGTCGCCACATCCGGGTCCGCAAGCGGATCTCGGGTACGCAGGAGCGCCCGCGCCTGGTCGTGACCCGCTCCAACCGCGGTATCACGGCTCAGGTCATCGACGACATCGCGGGCCACACGCTCGCGTCGGCGTCGACTCTCGACTCGTCCATCCGCGGCGGCGAAGGCGACAAGAGCGCCAAGGCGAAGCAGGTCGGCCAGCTCGTGGCCGAGCGTGCGAAGGCCAAGGGCGTCGAGACTGTCGTGTTCGACCGTGGCGGCAACCAGTACGCCGGGCGCATCGCCGCCCTGGCGGACGCCGCCCGCGAAGCCGGGCTCAAGTTCTGAGTCCGCTCGTAGCTAGCGGAAGCAACGAAGAGAGGTAATTCCAATGGCTGGACCCCAGCGCCGCGGAAGCGGTGCCGGTGGCGGCGAGCGGCGGGAACGCAAGGACCGGCGGGACGGTGGCCAGCAGGCCGAGAAGACCGCCTACGTCGAGCGTGTTGTCGCCATCAACCGTGTCGCCAAGGTTGTGAAGGGTGGTCGTCGCTTCAGCTTCACCGCGCTGGTCGTGGTGGGCGATGGTGACGGCACCGTCGGTGTCGGTTACGGCAAGGCCAAGGAGGTGCCGGCCGCCATCGCCAAGGGTGTTGAGGAGGCCAAGAAGCACTTCTTCAAGGTCCCCCGTATCCAGGGCACCATCCCGCACCCGATCCAGGGTGAGAAGGCGGCGGGCGTCGTCATGCTCAAGCCGGCTTCCCCCGGTACCGGCGTTATCGCCGGTGGCCCGGTGCGTGCCGTGCTCGAGTGCGCCGGCGTCCACGACATCCTGTCGAAGTCGCTCGGATCGTCGAACGCGATCAACATCGTGCACGCCACGGTGGCCGCGCTTCAGGGCCTTCAGCGCCCCGAGGAGATCGCTGCCCGCCGCGGCCTGCCGCTGGAGGACGTCGCGCCCGCAGCCCTGCTGCGTGCTCGTGCCGGGGTGGGTGCGTAATGGCTCGCCTCAAGGTCACGCAGACGAAGTCCTACATCGGTAGCAAGCAGAACCACCGTGACACCCTGCGTTCGCTCGGGCTCAAGCGCCTGAACGACGTTGTGGTCAAGGAGGACCGCCCGGAGATCCGCGGCATGGTCCACACCGTCCGCCACCTCGTCACGGTCGAGGAGGTTGACTGACATGAGTAACGAGAACCCGCTCAAGCCGCACAACCTCCGTCCGGCTCCGGGCGCCAAGACCGCCAAGACCCGCGTGGGTCGTGGTGAGGCGTCCAAGGGCAAGACGGCCGGTCGTGGTACCAAGGGCACCAAGGCCCGCTACCAGGTTCCCGCGCGCTTTGAGGGTGGGCAGATGCCCCTCCACATGCGCCTGCCGAAGCTCAAGGGCTTCAAGAACCCGTTCCGTACCGAGTACCAGGTCGTCAACCTGGACAAGCTCGCGGTCCTCTACCCCGAGGGTGGCGAGGTCACGGTTGCGGACCTGATCGACAAGGGTGCGGTTCGCAAGAACCACCTCGTCAAGGTGCTCGGCACCGGCGAGATCACCGTGGCGCTGCAGGTGACCGTTGACGCGGTCTCCGGCTCCGCCAAGGAGAAGATCGCCGCTGCCGGCGGCACCGTCACCGAGCTCGTCTGAGTTCGAAAAGTGACTCCTCAACCGGGGATGTTCCGCACTTTGTGCGGGGCATCCCCGGTTGGTCATTCCTAGCGGACGTTCCTCGCCGGTAAGGTGGCGGACACTGCTATTCATTCGTTGTCCTAGCAATCGAGACCGTCACCTACCGCGCGCGTCGCGGGGGTCGCAGGAGGCACCGTGCTCACCGCGTTCGCCCGGGCGTTCAGGACGCCCGACCTGCGCAAGAAGCTGCTGTTCACGCTGGGCATCATGGTGCTGTACCGGCTGGGAGCCCACGTCCCGGTACCGGGCGTCGACTATCAGGTCGTCAATCAGTGCATCAAGGAAGTCGGCGGTTCCCAGGGGCTGTTCGGCCTGGTCAACCTGTTCAGCGGTGGTGCGCTTCTCCAGCTGACCATCTTCGCGCTCGGGATCATGCCGTACATCACGGCGAGCATCATCCTTCAGCTGCTGACCGTGGTCATTCCGCGCCTGGAGGCCCTCAAGAAGGAGGGCCAGGCAGGCACCACGAAGATCACGCAGTACACGCGCTATCTGACCGTCGCGCTCGCCGTACTGCAGGGCACCGGCCTGGTGGCCACCGCCCGCTCCGGCACGCTGTTCTCCCAGTGCTCCAACCGGTTCGGCATCGTCCCGGACACGTCGATCTTCACCACGATCACCATGGTCGTCACCATGACCGCCGGCACCGCCGTCATCATGTGGCTCGGTGAACTCATCACCGACCGCGGCATCGGCAACGGCATGTCGATCCTGATGTTCGTGTCGATCGCCTCCGGCTTCCCGACCTCCCTGTGGGCCATCAAGACGGCCGGCAAGATCGGGGGCGGCTGGGTCGAATTCGGCTCGGTGATCGCGATCGGCCTGGTGATGGTGGGCCTGGTGGTCTTCGTCGAACAGGCCCAGCGCCGTATCCCGGTCCAGTACGCGAAGCGCATGATCGGCCGCCGGTCCTACGGCGGTACGTCCACGTACATCCCCTTGAAGGTCAACCAGGCGGGTGTGATCCCGGTCATCTTCGCCTCGTCGCTGCTCTACATCCCGTCGCTGGTCGTGTCGTTCAGCGGCTCGACAGCGCCGTGGGCGCAATGGGTGCAGGCCAACCTGGTCAAGGGCGACCACCCGATTTACATCACCACGTACTTCCTGCTGATCGTTTTCTTCGCGTTCTTCTACGTCGCCATCTCCTTCAACCCCGAGGAAGTGGCCGACAACATGAAGAAGTATGGTGGGTTCATCCCGGGCATCCGGGCTGGTCGACCCACCGCTGAGTACCTCAGCTACGTGCTCAATCGGATCACGTGGCCGGGTGCGATGTATCTGGGTCTGATCGCCCTGGTGCCCACCGTGGCGCTGGTGCTGTTCAACGCGAACCAGAACTTCCCGTTCGGCGGGACGAGCATCCTCATCATCGTGGGTGTCGGTCTGGAGACCGTGAAGCAGATCGAGAGCCAGCTTCAGCAGCGTAATTACGAAGGGTTCCTCCGCTGATGCGCATCGTCCTCGTCGGCCCTCCTGGGGCGGGCAAGGGTACGCAGGCCGCGTACCTTGCCAGGAACCTGTCGATCCCGCACATTTCCACGGGCGACCTCTTCCGCGCCAACATCAGCCAGGGCACGCCGCTCGGCAAGCAGGCGCAGGCCTACATGAAGGTCGGCGACCTGGTGCCCGACGAGGTCACCATCGGCATGGCGAAGGACCGCCTGGAGCAGTCGGATGCCGAGCACGGCTTCCTGCTGGACGGCTTCCCGCGCAACCTCGCACAGGCCGAGGCGCTCGACCGGATCCTCAAGGAGGAGGGCATCGCGCTCGACGCGGTCCTCGACCTCGAGGTCCCGGAGGAGGAAGTGGTCCGGCGCATCGCGGGCCGCCGTACGTGCCGCAATGACAGCAGCCACACCGTCCACGTCGAGTACAAGAAGCCCAAGGTCGACGGCGTCTGCGACGAGTGCGGTGGCGAGCTGTACCAGCGCGAGGACGACACCGAGGAGACGGTGCGGCGCCGTCTCGAGGTCTACCACCGCGAGACCGAGCCGATCATCGACTACTACCGGGCGCAGGATCTGGTGATCACCATCTCCGCGCTCGGGCCGGTGGCCGAGGTGACCCAGCGGGCGATGGACGCGCTGCGGGCACGCAAGGGCGCGGTAGCGGAGTAGGCAGTACGTACGAAGTGCAAAACGGCCGCGGTGCCCATGGGGCGCCGCGGCCGTTACCGTTGAACGCAGGCCGTTTAGAGGAGGGCGTAAGCCGATGGTCGAGATCAAGAACCCCGAGCAGATCGCGAAGATGCGGGCGGCGGGTCTTGTCGTCGCGGCCATCCACGAGGCGACCCGCGAGGCGGCGGTCCCCGGGGCCACGACGAAGGACCTGGACGACGTCGCGCGCAAGGTGCTCGCCGACCACGGGGCCAAGTCGAACTTCCTCGGTTATGGCGGCTTCCCTGCGACCATCTGCACCTCGGTCAACGACGTCGTCGTCCACGGCATCCCGGACACCGCGACCGTTCTCAAGGACGGCGACATCATCTCCATCGACTGCGGCGCCATCGTCGACGGCTGGCACGGCGACGCCGCGTACACTGCCTTCGTCGGCACCGGTCACGCTCCGGAGCTGGTCGAGCTCAGTCGCGTCACCGAGGAGTCCATGTGGGCCGGCATCGCCGCCTTCCGCAAGGGCGACCGTCTCGTCGACATCTCCCGCGCCATCGAGACCTACATCCGCCGCCAGCCCAAGCCCGGCGGCGGCAAGTACGGAATCATCGAGGAATACGGCGGCCACGGCATCGGCACCGCCATGCACATGGACCCCCACCTCCTCAACTACGTCAATCGCAAGCGCGGCCGCGGCATCCGCCTCGTCCCCGGCCTCGCCCTCGCCATCGAGCCCATGGTCAGCCTCGGCACCCCCCTCACCCACGTCCTCGAAGACGAGTGGACCGTCAAAACCAACGACGGCACCTGGTCCTCCCACTGGGAGCACTCCGTCGCCCTGACGGAAGAGGGTCCCCTGGTCCTGACCGCCGTGGACGGCGGCAAGGCAAAGCTGGCGGAGTACGGCATCACGGCGGCGCCGGACCCGCTGGCCTAGTGTTCTGTGCCCAGGCCGGGCGCGTTGGCCCATGTCGGGTTGTCGGCCGGAGGCCGGCGCAGCTGGTCGAAGCCAGCGAAGCGCCCGCGAGAGCGGCGAGAAGAAGAGGCCGGGGGCGTAATGATCTCGGGGATTGGGCATGGTATGGGCCCGGATTCGTCTTTCAGGATGGGCTGACGTAGACTGACACGTCGGCTCTCGCATGCCTGCGTGCATGTACGGGCCGACCAAGGTAGTCGATCCCGAAAGCAGGACATGGCCAAGAAGCAAGGCGCCATCGAGATCGAGGGCACCGTTATCGAGTCTCTGCCGAACGCAATGTTCAAGGTGGAACTGCAGAACGGTCACAAGGTCCTCGCGCACATCAGCGGCAAGATGCGGATGCACTACATCCGTATTCTCCCGGATGACCGGGTCGTCGTGGAGCTGTCTCCGTACGACCTGACGCGCGGACGGATCGTCTACCGCTACAAGTAGCAACGAGTAGATCTCACGACCCGGAGAACCTGAACCCCATGAAGGTCAAGCCGAGCGTCAAGAAGATCTGCGACAAGTGCAAGGTGATCCGCCGCCACGGTCGGGTCATGGTCATCTGCGACAACCTGCGCCACAAGCAGCGCCAGGGCTGACGTACGACCACCTGCACTACCGCAGTTCTTCGCGCGACGCACAAAATGTAGATACGCAGTCACCCATCCCCTGCGCGAAGGGGATGACACCCCCGGCGGAGGCCGGGGACCCGGCCGCCACGTACGCGTACGGTCCGGGAGAGGTGCTGTGGAAGACCTCCGACGCTAACCAGGAGCCAGTCAGTGGCACGCATCTCGGGCGTTGACATCCCGCGCGAAAAGCGCGTGGAGATCGCCCTCACCTACGTCTTCGGTATCGGTCGCACCCGTGCCCAGGAGACCCTGAAGAACACCGGCGTGAACCCGGACACCCGCGTCCGCGACCTTGCCGAGGAAGACCTCGTCAAGATCCGCGAGTACGTGGACGCCAACTACAAGACCGAGGGTGACCTCCGCCGTGAGGTCCAGGCGGACATCCGCCGCAAGGTCGAGATCGGCTGCTACCAGGGTCTGCGGCACCGCCGTGGCCTGCCGGTCCACGGTCAGCGCACCCACACGAACGCCCGCACCCGCAAGGGCCCGCGTCGCGCCATCGCCGGTAAGAAGAAGCCGGGCAAGAAGTAGTCCTCAGCAGGACGCTTATCAGCGGTCTTCGCTGTAGGACCGACCACCTCCCCTCTGGAGTCAACACATGCCCCCCAAGGGTCGCCAGGGCGCTGCCAAGAAGGTGCGCCGCAAGGAAAAGAAGAACGTCGCTCACGGCCACGCGCACATCAAGAGCACGTTCAACAACACCATCGTCTCGATCACGGACCCGTCCGGCAACGTGATCTCCTGGGCCTCCGCCGGCCACGTCGGCTTCAAGGGCTCGCGCAAGTCCACCCCCTTCGCCGCGCAGATGGCCGCCGAGTCGGCCGCCCGCCGCGCGCAGGAGCACGGCATGCGCAAGGTCGACGTCTTCGTCAAGGGTCCCGGCTCCGGCCGTGAGACCGCGATCCGCTCCCTCCAGGCCACTGGCCTCGAGGTCGGCTCGATCCAGGACGTCACCCCCACCCCGCACAACGGCTGCCGTCCGCCGAAGCGCCGCCGTGTCTGACGCTCCGGCGTCAGCGCACTCGCGCTTGTAGTACGGATCGGGCGGTACGGACGCTTTGCGGCCGTACCGCCCGTACCCTTGCAGTATCCGTCGGCATCAAATAGTGGGTGCCGCAGACTGGAGGCAACACCTCATGCTGATTGCTCAGCGCCCCTCGTTGACCGAAGAGGTCGTCGACGAATTCCGCTCCCGGTTCGTGATCGAGCCGCTGGAGCCGGGCTTCGGCTACACCCTTGGCAACTCGCTCCGCCGTACGCTCCTCTCCTCGATCCCGGGTGCCGCAGTCACCTCGATCCGGGTCGACGGTGTCCTGCACGAGTTCACCACCGTGCCGGGCGTCAAGGAGGACGTCACCGACCTCATCCTCAACATCAAGCAGCTGGTCGTCTCCTCGGAGCACGACGAGCCGGTCGTGATGTACCTGCGCAAGCAGGGCCCGGGTGTGGTCACCGCCGCCGACATCGCGCCCCCGGCCGGTGTCGAGGTGCACAACCCCGACCTGGTTCTGGCCACCCTGAACGCCAAGGGCAAGCTGGAGATGGAGCTGACCGTCGAGCGCGGTCGCGGCTACGTCTCCGCCGTCCAGAACAAGCAGCAGGGCCAGGAAATCGGCCGGATCCCGGTCGACTCCATCTACAGCCCGGTGCTCAAGGTCACGTACAAGGTCGAGGCGACCCGTGTCGAGCAGCGCACCGACTTCGACAAGCTGATCGTCGACGTCGAGACCAAGCAGGCCATGCGCCCGCGCGACGCGATGGCTTCGGCCGGTAAGACCCTGGTCGAGCTGTTCGGCCTGGCCCGCGAGCTCAACGTCGATGCCGAGGGCATCGACATGGGCCCGTCCCCGACGGACGCCGCGCTGGCGGCGGACCTCGCGCTCCCGATCGAGGAGCTCGAGCTCACCGTCCGTTCGTACAACTGCCTCAAGCGCGAGGGCATCCACTCCGTGGGTGAGCTCGTGGCGCGTTCCGAGGCGGACCTGCTCGACATCCGCAACTTCGGTGCGAAGTCGATCGACGAGGTCAAGGCGAAGCTGGCCGGAATGGGCCTGGCCCTCAAGGACAGCCCGCCCGGATTCGACCCGACCGCCGCTGCCGACGCCTTCGGCGCCGACGACGACGCGGACGCGGGCTTCGTGGAGACCGAGCAGTACTGAGCCTGACCTGATTGCTGCCCGCAGGCGTCCGCCTGCGGGGCCCTGACACCGGTACCTGATACGGCCGGTGCAGATCTCAAGGAGAAACACCATGCCGAAGCCCGCCAAGGGCGCCCGTCTGGGCGGCAGCGCTGCGCACGAGAAGCTTCTCCTCGCGAACCTCGCGAAGTCGCTCTTCGAGCACGGCCGCATCACCACCACCGAGGCCAAGGCGCGCCGTCTGCGTCCCATCGCGGAGCGCCTGGTCACCAAGGCGAAGAAGGGCGACATCCACAACCGTCGCCTGGTGCTGCAGACGATCACGGACAAGAGCGTCGTCCACACGCTCTTCACCGAGATCGCCCCGCGGTACGAGAACCGCCCCGGTGGCTACACCCGCATCACCAAGATCGGCAACCGTCGTGGCGACAACGCCCCGATGGCGGTCATCGAGCTGGTGGAGGCCCTGACCGTCGCCCAGCAGGCGACCGGTGAGGCCGAGGCCGCGACAAAGCGCGCGGTCAAGGAGTCCGAGGCCAAGCCCGAGGTCGTCGAGGACGCCAAGCCCGAGGCTGACGCCGAGGCCGAGGTTGTCGAGGACGAGGCTCCGGCCGAGGAGTCCAAGGACGCGTAACGCGTACCAGGACGGGCCCGCCCCCAGGTTGCTGGGGGCGGGCCCGTTTCGCGTTTCTGAGAGGATCACCCGCGTGAGCGATGAGGTGGAGCCCGGTTTCGTACGGGTGCGGCTGGACCTGGCCTATGACGGCGCCGAATTCTCCGGCTGGGCCAAGCAGCGGAACCGGAGGACCGTGCAGGGCGAGCTGGAATCCGCCATCCAGACCGTGCTCCGGCTGGCGGACCCGGTGGACCTGACCGTCGCCGGCCGAACCGATGCCGGGGTGCATGCGCGGGGCCAGGTCGCCCACGTCGACCTTCCGGCGGAGGTCTGGGCGGCCGAGGGCGGCAAGCTTCTGCGGCGGCTGGCCGGGCGGCTGCCCTGGGACGTGCGGGTGTGGCGGGTCAGCGAGGCCCCGGAGGGCTTCAACGCGCGCTTCTCCGCGATCTGGCGGCGTTACGCGTACCGGGTGGGCGACCATCCGGGCGGCGTCGACCCGCTGCTGCGCGGGCACGTGCTCTGGCACGACAGGCCGGTGGACGTCGGCCTGATGAACGAGGCGGCGAAGCTGCTGCTCGGCGAGCACGACTTCGCGGCGTACTGCAAGAAGCGGGAGGGCGCCACGACGATCCGTACGCTCCTCGAGCTGTACTGGGAGCGGGACCCGGCGACCGGGCTGGCCGTCGCCACGGTGCGGGCCGACGCCTTCTGCCACAACATGGTGCGCGCCCTGGTCGGCGCGATGATCCTGGTCGGCGACGGGCACCGCGCGGTGGGCTTCCCCGGCGAGGTCCTCGCCGGGCGCGTCCGGCACTCGGCGGTCAACGTCGTACGGCCGCACGGGCTCACCCTGGAGGAGGTCGGCTATCCGGCCGACGAGCTGCTCGCGGCCCGTAACCGCGAGGCCCGCAACATGCGCACGCTGCCGGGGTGCCGCTAAGACTCATCCCGTATTGGTGTGGGATGCCGTTTCCGTTCCGGCGTGACCTGGTGCCTGTGGTACCGGGTCGCGCTGGCGTGCTGTTCCGGTGTGGGCCTTGTGCCGCGTGGTTGCGGGTCGGGTCTCATCCGGGGTGGGTACGTTACGGGTGGCGGTGTTTTGCCGAGCAGGGGCCCGCTGCCGGGGAACTAGGGTTCCGGGCTGGTGGGCTGCCGTGTGGGCGCGGCCCCGGGTGGGGCTGGCGCCTCGCTGCGGTTGACTCGACAGGGCCTCTTGCAGCCCTGGGGAGAACAGGATCTGAGTGTTGCGTGCCTGGACGGTGTCCAGACGCGCGGTGGCTGGGTCGTCGGGGTCGGTCAGGGTGGTGTGTGCGGCGAGCGCTGCGGAGACCAGGTCACGGTCCGCGGCCAGGCCGCACG
>NZ_RJVR01000076.1 GCF_003999195.1 Streptomyces soli | reverse complement strand
TTCACCGCCGCCGTCGCCGTGCTGATCATCGCCTGCCCCTGCGCCCTGGGCCTGGCCACCCCGACCGCACTGCTGGTCGGCACCGGCCGCGGCGCCCAACTCGGCATCCTGATCAAGGGCCCGGAGGTGCTGGAGTCCACCCGCAAGGTCGACACCATCGTGCTCGACAAGACCGGCACCGTCACCACCGGCAGAATGACCCTGCTCGACGTCCACCTTGCCGACGGCCAGGACAAGGACGAGGTGCTGCGGCTGGCCGGGGCCCTGGAGCACGCCTCCGAGCACCCCATCGCCCAGGCCGTCGCCGCCGGTGCCGCCGAGCGGGTGGGCCCGCTGCCCGTGCCGGAGGACTTCGCAGGCGTCCCCGGACTGGGCGTCCAGGGTGTCGTCGAGGGGCACGCCGTCCTCGTGGGCCGCGAGAAGCTGCTGGCCGAGTGGGCGATGGCGCTTCCGGACGCACTGGCCGCCGCCAAGGCCGAGGCGGAGGCCAAGGGACGTACGGCGATCGCGGTCGCCTGGGACGGCGAGGCCCGCGCGGTCCTGGAGGTCGCCGACGCGGTCAAGCCGACCAGCGCCGAGGCGATCCGGCGGTTCCGGTCGCTCGGCCTGACCCCAATCCTGCTCACCGGCGACAACCAGGCAGTGGCGGATGCCGTCGCCGCCGAGGTCGGCATCGACCAGGTCATCGCCGAGGTCATGCCGGAGGACAAGGTCGAGGTGGTCAAGCAGCTCCAGGCCGAGGGCCGCATCGTCGCCATGGTCGGCGACGGGGTCAACGACGCCGCCGCCCTCGCCCAGGCCGACCTGGGCCTGGCCATGGGCACCGGCACCGACGCCGCCATCGAGGCCGGCGACCTCACCCTCGTCCGCGGCGACCTGCGCGTCGCCGCCGACGCCATCCGGCTCTCCCGGCGAACCCTCGGCACCATCAAGGGCAACCTCTTCTGGGCCTTCGGCTACAACGTCGCCGCCCTTCCGCTCGCCGCCGCGGGGCTGCTCAACCCGATGATCGCGGGTGCCGCGATGGCCTTCTCGTCGGTCTTCGTCGTCGGCAACAGCCTGCGCCTGCGCGGCTTCCGCGCCGCTGGGTGACACTGCCTCGCACGCTGGGGCCCGGCACTGATCTTCGGTGCCGGGCCCGCCCCTGCCTATGCCGTCGTCATCTCGGCCATGACTGCTGACGCCGTGCGCTGCTCGTTCTGCCTACGCCACCCGTACCGGGTCATGCCCTTCGGCTTGTACACCGACAGCACCGTAGCCACGAGCAGCACCAGCAGGGCGGCGCCCGCCTGGACCACAAGCTGGATCCGCAGTCCATGCAGTTCGGCACCGGACAACGACGCCTTCGCCGCTACGCCCGCGATGTGGTCGATCGGCTGCATGTGCACCAGCAGGACGAAAGTGGCAGGAACGGTCATCAGCAGTTTCGCCAGGACCCAGTAGTGCCGGAACAGGCCCCACGTGGTGCCCAAGGACAAGGCAAGCCCGGTCAGCAGCGAAGCGAAGCACAACGGGACGATGACGAACCAGCCGGTCAACCCCATCACGAGATACGCGGCACGCACCATCTGACCGTCCTGGCTGGTCAGACCCGCGATGGCGAGAGCCAGGAAGACGGCGACCGCCCCGAGCCAGCCGACCGAGGTCGCGACATGCGCGGCGAGCGAGGCTTTGCGGAGGCGCGGCGTCAGGGGCATCAGTGGTGGCCCCCCATGCCACCGCCGGCGATATGCATGACGACAAACGCCACGACCAGGACGCCGGCGATGATGCCGGACACCTTCACCCAGCGCGGTGTGATCGGGGCCGGTCCGCGGCCGGGCCCCACGCCGGTGGTGCCGCGGGAGTCGGGGGCAGGGGGCAAGTCGGTCATGGCGAGTCCTCGTTCTGTCGGCGTGATGTCACGGCGTTCACGACGGTATGAGTTTGCGAGACATTCTGTCTACTGCCAAATCAAAGTGTCACGGCATCGTCGTCACGTACACTGTGGCCGTGCCCAAACTGTGGAACGAGACCATCGAGGCCCACCGCCGCGACGTGCGCGACGCCATCCTGGACACCACTGCGGCGCTGGCCGCCGAGCACGGTCTGCTGTCGGTGACCATGTCGCAGATCGCCGAGAAGGCAGGCATCGGACGGGCGACGCTGTACAAGTACTTCTCCGACGTCGAAGCGATCCTGCTCGCCTGGCACGAACGCCAGATCACCAGCCACCTCGCCCACCTCATCGAAGTCCGCGACCGAGCCGGGGACGCCGGCGAGCAACTCGAAGCAGTACTCCGGGCCTACGCGTTCATCTCCCACGAGCACCACGGACACCACAGCAGCGAACTCGGAGCTTTCCTGCACCGAGGCGACCACGTCGCCCGAGCGCATCAGCAACTCCACGACATGATCCGGGACCTCCTGGCCGAGGGGGCCGAGTCCGGCACCCTCCGGGGTGATGTCGCTCCCGACGAACTCGCGACCTACTGCCTCCACGCCCTCGCGGCAGCCAGCAGCCTGCCGTCCCAGGCGGCGGTTCACCGACTCGTCACCGTCACTCTGGCGGGACTGCACCCCCAGGCCGACGCGGTCACCCCGTCGCCCACGGACGGGGAAGCAGCCCCCCAGGCCCAACACTTGCACCACGGCGGGCACCTACATGCCCATGGTTGGGCCGGTTGATCGACGAGGGCGGCAACAACATCTGGGCCTACAGGCCTTCGACTTCGAAGTGGCAGCCGCAATCGCCAGATGTCAGGCGGGTCCGAGAAGGCTGATCAGGCTGGCCGTCACCACAGCGGGAGCCTCCTCGGCGGTGAGGTGGCCTTCCTTGACCTCGGCGATGACGGCGTGGGCGAGGTTGTAGACAGCGGTGCCGAGCCAGTGGCGGGGCAGGTCTGTACGGAAGGCGCCCTCGTCCTGGCCGCGGGCGATCAGCCGGTCGATGCGGGCGAGGACCGGATCGTGGCGGTGGTGCACATGCTCAGCACCCAGGTGGCGTACGGCTGCGGCGTACAGGCCGCGGAAGCGCACTAGCAGCCAAGGGGCGTGCATGAGCCGGGCAACGGCCTCTTGTGGTGGGCCGTGGTCGAGGTCGGCGGCTTCGAGTGCGGCGTCGATCTCTGCGATGGTGCGCTGCAGGAGCGCGTCCAGCAGGGCCTCGCGGGAGGTGAAGTGGGCGTAGAGGGTCACGCGGCTGACGCCGGCGGCCTTGGCGACCTCCGTCATGGGTGCGTCGGGGCTGCGGCCGAAGCACTCCAGGGCGGCGTCGAGGATCGCGGTGACGTTGCGCTCGGCGTCGGCACGCCGCTTGGTCGGCGTGCTGGCTGGATCCGGCATGACGGCCTTCCTGGCTTCCGATTCTTAACAGTGCTGTTCACTTTACAGCGAGCGCGCCTCGAACCTAATCTTTACATCACTGTTCAAGATAGGAGTTCGAGATGGATCAGCGACATGGTGCGCCGCCAACCGAACCGCACCCTCCGCAGCCACGTCACGACGGCGAAGCCTCCAGCCATGACACCTCGCCCGTGCCGCCGCACCACTGGCGGTTGCTGGGCCTGCTGTCCCTCGCCCAGTTCATGCTCATAGCGGACGTGACAGTGATCAACGTCGCGCTGCCCACCATCGGCGCGGAGCTCTCCCTGGGCGGCGCCGCCCTCACCTGGGTCGTCACTGCGTACACTCTCTTCTTCGGCAGCCTGCTCCTGCTCGGCGGACGGCTCGCGGACGCGGCCGGGAAGCTGCGCATGTTCCTCGCCGGGCTGATCGTGTTCACCGCGGCGTCGATCGCCTCCGGCCTGGCGGTGAACGGTGGCATGCTGATCGCCGCCCGCTCCGCCCAGGGAATCGGCGCCGCCCTGCTCTCACCCGCCGCCATGGCCATCGTCACCACGCTCTTTCGCGGCCCGGACCGCAACAAGGCCCTCGGCATCTGGGCCGCGATCGGCGGTGCGGGGTCGGCGGTCGGGGTCCTGCTCGGTGGTGTACTAGTGTCCGGACCCGGCTGGGAATGGATCTTCTTCATCAACGTCCCCGTTGGGCTCCTCGCGCTCTTCGGCGTCCCTGTCCTGCTTGGCGACGCTCGATCCATGACCGGCCCGTCCCACATGCGGACCCCGCTCGACCTTCCCGGCGCGCTCACCCTCATCGCGGCTCCGGCCCTGCTGATCTTCGGCCTAGTCCAGGCACGCGACCACGGCTTCGACGCCGCATCCGTGTGGATCCCGTTGGCGGTCGCCGTACTCTCCGCCGCGGTCTTCGTGGCGGTGGAACGCACGGTCCGTGAGCCGCTCGTGCGCCTTGCCCTCCTGGCCCGCCGTACGCTCGTCGGCGGAATCCTGGTTATGCTCGCCGCGTCCGGGCTGCTGATCTCGACGTTCTTCCTCAGCTCGTTCTACGTCCAACACGTGCTCGGCTACAGCCCGCTCAAGACGGGCCTGGTCTTCTTGCCCATCGCGGTGGCCATCACCATCGGTGCCCACCTCGGCTCCCGGGCCATCGGCCGCCTCGGCTGGCGCCCCGTCGGCATCAGCAGCTTCGTCCTTGCCGCGGTCGGGGCTGCTCTGCTTACCGGGTTGTCCCGGGAGAGCAGTGTGTGGACCGGCCTGGTCCCCGGCTTTGCCCTGCTTTCGCTCGGTCTCGGCGCCGTCTTCGTCACCGCGACCACCGCCGGCATGACCGGGCTCCCTCATCAGGACATGGGCCTCGCTTCAGGTTTGGTGAGCACCTCCCATGAGCTCGGGGCCACCCTCGGCGTCGCGGTGATCGCCACCATCGCAGGCACCAGCCTCGAAGGCGGCGCAGGCACGGCCGGCGTCACCGGCTTCGGCAACGCCTTCACCGCCTGCGTCGTCATCGCCGCGGTGACAGCGGCCGCCAGCGCCTTCCTGCTCCCCGCCGGCAAGCCTGACCCCGCCCAAGGGCCGGTGTTCGCTCATTGACGCTGGTCGACGGATCGCCCCATGGACGAGCGCCAGCGGGAAGCAACATGCCCTCACCGTCCGGACGCCATGTGCGCGTAAACGATCAGGCCTGGTAGGCGACGAGGGCCCCCTGCCCTGAAACCCTCAAAGTGCCGCCACAGCGAGAACCCGAGGGCGTAAGTCGTAGCCCTGCCTGCCCTTGGCGGTGCGCGGGGGCGGCCACAGGCCACGTGGCGACTCGGCCGGAGGTCAGCGCGTGGCTGCGGCCTCCCCCACCGGCCGGCCCCCGTTGGGGCACAGCCGACCTGTACGGGCCAGGGCCGCGACCGCTGCGGCGCAGGTCGCGCCCACCGCGCTCAGCGCCAGCCAGGGCAGCCGCGGGTGGTCGGCGGAGGCGTCCCATACCGCTCCGGTTGCCAGGTTGCCGAGTGTGATGCCGATGCCGGAGACGGTGTTGTACAGGCCGTAGTGGGTGGCGATCAGTTGGCCGCCGGACAGTGAGACCACCGTGTCCATCTCGAAGGGGTAGACCAGCGCCGTGCCCAGCGCCAGGAGCCCGGCGGCGAGGAGGAGCGGGGCCAGTGCAGCCGTGCGGGCGGCCGGGCCGCCGCCCTGGGATGGGGCGCCCGCCAGTAGCAAGGGTGCGAATGCCGCGCCCATCAGTCCGATCCCGTAGACGATGGCTCGCTGCGGTGACCAGCGCGCCCGCGCCCAGGCCGTGATCCGAAGTTGACCGGCGGCCGCGACGCCGGCGGAGACCGCGAACAGCACGGTGGTGACACCGTTGCCGCTGCCGGGGGAGGCGCGATGCGCCTGCAACGGCAGGGCCAGATAGATCTGGAAGGACAGGACGTACGAGCCGATCATCGCTGCGGAAAAAAGCAGGAACGGACGGTTGGCCACGACCGTCCGCCAGTCCGCGAGTACGCCGCGGGCCCCCGCCCGGGCGGGCTTGGCGTCGCGGCGGTCGGGCAGGGCGCGGATCTGTACTGCCGTCAGGCCGAGGAACAGCAGGGCGGCGACGGTGCACACCGCGCGGAAGTCGAGCGCGATCAGCGCCAGTCCGATCAGCGGTCCGACGAGCATGCCCACCTGGTAGAAGACGTTGAACAGGGCGAAGGCCTCCACCCGCCGCTCGCCCGCCTCGCGGGCCAGGTAGGCCCGTACCGCCGGGTTGAACAATGCCCCGGCAAAGCCGGTCATCGCGGAGGCGACGATCAGGGCGGTCAGGGTCTGGACGAAGCCGAGCAGGCCGAAGCCGGCTGTGCGCAGTACGCACCCGGCGACGATCATGCGCTTGCAGCCGAGCCGGTCGGCCAGGGTGCCGCCGAGCAGGAACATGCCCTGCTGGGAGAAGTTGCGCACCCCCAGGACCAGTCCGACGGCCCAGGCGGCCATGCCCAGGCCGTCCGCGAGATGGACGGCGAGGTAGGGCATGAGCATGTAGAAGGCGGTGTTGATGGTGAACTGCTGGATCATCAGCAGCCGTACGCTGCCGTCGAAGGAGCGGAACTGCCGGGTGAGATCCTTCACCGCGCACCTTCCGTGAGGTTCACGCAGCGGGTCCAGCGTTCCACCACCCGCTCGCCGGGGTGGGCGATCTCGTCGGGGTCGTCGGCGGGCCGCTGTCCGAGCAGGTCGTGGGTGCGGCAGTAATCGTCGTTGTAGACGGTGTTCCAGTAGCGGTGGATCCCGTCGGGGAAGACTGCCGCGATCCGGGTGGTCGGCGGATGCGTACGGGCCAGCCAGCCGGCGACCAGCGCGACCGCGCCGACACTCCAGCCGCCGCTCGCATAGTGGTGCCGGGCCAGCCGGCGCGCCGCCCACACCGCCTCTGCCGGGGCGACCCAGTGTGCCTCGTCGAAGGCGGCGTGGTCGACGTTGCGTGGATGGATGCTGCTGCCGAGGCCGCGCATCAGCCGGGGGCCGGCGGGCTGGCCGAAGACCGTGGAGCGGACCGAGTCGACGCCGGCCAGCCGCAGCCCGGGCGAGAAGGCGCGCAGCGCCCGGGCGATCCCGGCCGAGTGGCCGCCGGTGCCGACGGCCGCGACCAGGATGTCCACCTGGCCGAGCCGGACGGCCAGTTCGAGCCCGAGGGCGGCGTAGGCGGCCGGGTTGTCCGGGTTGTGATACTGGTCCGGGCACCACGCTCCCGGCTGCCGGTCCAGCAGCGCGCGGACCCGGTCCCTGCGTGCCTGCTGCCAGCCGCCGACCGAGTGCGGCTCGGCCACCACCTCCACCCGGGCGCCGTACGCCTGGAGCTGGTGCACCAGCAGCGGCTCCAGCCCGGGGTCGGCGACCAGTGTCACTGGATGGCCGTACGTGATGCCGGCCAGCGCCAGGCCGAGGCCCAGCGTGCCGCTGGTCGACTCCACGATCGGCGCCCCCGACGCGAGTTCACCGCGGGATCGGGCGGCGGCGACCATGTGCAGTCCCGGCCGGTCCTTGATACCTCCGGGGTTGGCGCCCTCCAGCTTCGCCCAGAAGCCGCGCCCGGCCGGGTTGAAGGGCTCGCCGATCCACAGCACGGGAGTGTTGCCCACCATTCCGGCAGGCGAGCGGCAGGGGGTCCCGGCTGGTTCGGGCAGTTCATGAGCGGCGACGAAGGCTCGTACATCATGGGTGGAGATACCGCGCAGAGCGGTGGTCATGGCCTGGTCCTTCCACGGCCCTCGCCGGGGCCGTCGGTCAGATGCGGTACGCGTATGGGCGGCACGCCCACCCGGCCGCGAGGCGCGGCGGTGCGGGCGGAGCCGTCTCACGTACGGCTGACGCAGGCCAGTCGGAGCAGTTGGAGGCCGGGCCGGGGTGGCGGCGCGCCCGCCCGGCGGGCACCGGTGCCGAGGAGGGCACGCCGCTCGTACGGCACGGCCCAGCCCAGGGCGGCGAGGCCGAGCAACAGCATGAGGAGGGACACCGGCTCGGTCCGCACCGGGCCGTAGCATGCATGCCCCGCCGGGGTGCAGCAGTCGTGGTCGTCATCCGGTGTGTGGCTGTGCGCCGCGCCTTCTCCGGGGCACTCCTCGCTCTCCACGGTGGCGGACGACACCGAGACGGTGGCCGGACCGTGGTGGCCGTCGGAAGCGTGGGCGGCACAGGCGAGCACGTGGGC
Source organism: Streptomyces soli (assembly GCF_003999195.1). Lineage (GTDB taxonomy): Bacteria > Actinomycetota > Actinomycetes > Streptomycetales > Streptomycetaceae > Actinacidiphila > Actinacidiphila soli. The sequence continues at coordinate 4,058 of NZ_RJVR01000076.1, read as the reverse complement.
CGCGGCGACGAGGGCCAGGCCCACGAGCAGAGCGACCAGGAAGCCTCGCTGTCGCGACCCCGTCTCCACATCCTGCGGCACGCCACCGACAGTAACCGAATGATTACGATATGGGAGTTATTGACGCCTTTTCGGTTGTGGTCAGCTCTGGTAGGCGACGAGTGCCATCATTCCGGCCTCACCGTGGTAAGCGTTGTGGCAGTGCAGCAGCCACTCCCCCGGGTTGTCGGCGTCGAAGAACACCGACAGCTTCTTCTTGGGCAGCACGATCGCGGTGTCTTTGCGCGGGCCGGAGTGACCGAGTTGGTAGGTGTGGCCGTGGAGGTGCATGGGGTGCCACATGGTGGTGTCGTTGACGAAGTCCAGCCGCACCCGCTGGCCCTCCCGAATCCGCAGGGGATTGGCGGTCGGGTTGTTCATGTCGAACTGCGTGCCGTTGATGGCCCAGTTGTACTTCTCCATGCCGCCGGTGACCTTGATCTGGTGCGTCACATCGGTCTTGGCGGACTTCAGCTGTACGTTGGCGGCCGCACTGAGCTGGGACGCCGTCATGATCATGCCCTTGAGCTCGGCAGGGCGGACGGTAGCGGACGGCGCGCTGCCCGAGCCGGTACGAACCCCGGCCATGCCGGTCTGGTCCTTGCCTTCGGCGAGGGCGACCAGCGGGAAGACGCCGTCGCCGAGGGTGACCAGGACGTCATAGCGCTCGCCCATGCCGATCAGCAGCGCGTCGACCTCCTGTTGGTCGACCGGGTAGCCGTCGGTGTGCGTGATGGTCAGCTTGTGGCCGCCGAGCGCCATGCGGTAGGCGGTGTCGGAGCCGGCGTTGATGATCCGCAGCCGCACCTTCTTGCCCGGCTTGCCGGTGTAAACGTCCGGGTCGATCGGAACGCGGCCATTGACCAGGTGGTACGGGTACTTCACGTCGCCGGCGTCGCCGCCGAGCAGATCGCTCTTGGCACCGGTGAGCATGAACTTCATCGACATGCCGCCCGACGAGGCGGACGGGGAGGGAGAGCCACCTCCCATGTCCATGCCGCCCATGTCCCCCATGTTCATGCTGCTGCTCGACGAGCTGCTGGGGCTGGGGCTGGGGCTGCCCATGTCCATTCCGGTCATGCTGCCCATGCCATGCTTGAGCTCGGCGAAGACCTCGTCGGGGGTGCCGGTGATGCCGTCGAGCCAGTCGTCGAGGACGACCACCCACTCGTCGTCGTACGACAGCGGCTCCTTCGGGTCCTCGACGATCAGCGGGCCATACAGCCCGCGGTCGAGCTGGACGCCGACGTGCGGGTGGAAGAAGTACGTACCCGGGTCGGCGGCGATGAAGCGGTAGGTGAAGTTGCTGGCCGCCCGTACGGCGGCCTGGGTGGCGGGCGGTACGCCGTCCATGTCGTTGCGCAGGGCCACCCCGTGCCAGTGAATCGAGGTGGTGGTCTTGTTCGGCAGCTGGTTGGACAGCTCGGCCACGACCGTGTCACCGGCAGTGACCCTGATCTCCTTGCCCGGGACCTGGCCCTGGAAGGCCCAGCTCATGGGCATGAGACCGCCGCCCAGGTCGACCATGGCGGAGGTCGCGGTGAGGGTGAGCTTGTGCTCCTTGCCGGTGCTCGTGCGCTTCTTCTCGGTACTGGCGACTTCCGCGCCGGAAGGGCTGATGAGGGCAGGGGTACTGCCCGAGCCGCCGGAACTGCTACAGGCGGCGAGTGCTCCGGCGCCTGCGGCACCGAGCCCGGCGAGCAGGATGGAGCGGCGGTTGATGGCGTTCACGTTTGGTTCCTCTTTCTCAGGTGCGCTTGCGGCCGGGTGGAGACGGCACACGGGTGCCGTCAGCGCGGCCTATATGCGCAGTTGAGAAAGGACAGAAAGGTCCGGCGGCGCCCGGCCGACAACCCCTGAGGTCACCGAGCCGACGACCGCGCCGTACGGATTCGGAAGGCGCTCCGCGTAGCCCTGAGGCGGCGTGATGAGCTTCATCGTGTCGACGCTCGCGGTGGCGCAGTGCTGCATGCCGGCGGCGCAGGCACCGTCGTCGCTACTGTGCGCGGCTGAATCCGCGCCCACCATCTCCGTGTCAGCCGCGGAGGGGCCCATTGGCAACGTGGCCGCGGACGCCTCCATGCCCGGCATCTGCATCCCGGGCATGGAGGTCTGCATGGAGGAGAACGCGCCAGCGGCTATCTCATGATGGACAAGCACGGCGAGCGCGGCCAACAGGGCGATGACTGCGCCACGCGCCCAGCGGACCGTGCCGCTGCGCGCTGTCCGTATCGCCATGGCCTCCACCTGCGCTTTCCGTTCGCCGTGCTCCCGGGGAGAGAGCGGGGAGACCCGGAGGAGCGCTCAATATACCCCTCCGGGGTGTCGCAGCCGCCTAAAGGCTGGACAACCCATCGGTGGGGCGGTTTCCGGCTGGTGCCGTACGGCTGCCCGTCAAGAAGCGAGAAGACTGCGCGCATGGGGGAGATTCTCAGCAGCTGCCCGGATCGGCCACGGTGGACGCCACCGCGCTGGATGATCGCGGCGGGGGCGACCGTGATATCGGCCGCAGTCCTCGCGGTGGGCATCGTCGCGGTGGGCGGCCGAAGCCGGAGCACTGCTGGCCCGGCACGGCCTGCTGCCGGGGTAGTGCACACCTCCTTGCTGCGGCGGTCGATCCGCAGCGCGGATCCTGCCGGTCAGTTCGCTACGGCGGGCGCGGTGGCGGTGGCGGTGAGCAGTGGTCGCAGGGGTGTGCGGGTGAGTGTGTTCAGTAGCCGCAGTGCGATGTTGCGCAGAGCGGCGTAGCCGGCCAGGACGACGGTGGTGCCGACGGCCAGGCCGATGATGACGTCGTGGGGGTAGTGGACGCCGACGTATACCCGGGAGGCGGCCATCAGCAGCGCGGCAGCGGCGGCGAGTACGCCGAGGCGCCAGTTGATCAGCAGCACCGCCATTGCGACCGCGCCGGCCATGGCGGAGTGGTTGCTCGGGAAGGAGTAGTCGCTCGCGGCGGGGCAGGGTTCCACGGTGAATGCGTGGGGCAGGGCCCGGCAGGGGCGGGCCTCGGCGACCACGCTTTTGAGCGCGGCGTTCACGGCGAGGGCGGCGGCGATGGTGATCGGCGCGCACAAGGTGGCGGCCATGGCCCGGCCGCCGGTGCGGCGTGCGGACCACCAGGCCGCGGCGAGCAGGACACCAAAGAGCAGCACGCCGTAGGTGGTGTAGGCGTCGACGGCGCCGTTGGCCCAGGTGGTGCGGCGGGCGAGGTCGGTGACCTCGGTGTACCAGTCGCCGTCGAAGGAGGGGCCGTCGAAGGCGGACAGCGGGCCGGGCAGCGCCAGCATGGAGGGTGTCATGCGGTGGGGTCTCCCGAGAACGGATCGGTGCGGTGGCGGCCAGGTGGCCGCGGCGCGGTGACGGGGTCGGCGGTGCCCGGAGTGCCGGGGCATGGCACACTCGGAGCAGCACGCGACTTCTACAAAGTCGTAGAATTTCTACAGGACTGTAGACGATGAACGGAAGGTCTCCAAGCCGTGAACCCTGATGCCCCCGCAGGACCCCCGGACGGGCGCCGGGCCCCTGGGACCCTGGAGGCCGAGGTCCTCGCCGTACTCCAGGCAGCCGGCCGGGGGATGACCGCGGCGCAGGTCATGGAGCAACTGGGCGGCGACCTCGCCCACACCACCGTGGTGACGATCCTGTCCCGCCTGCACGTCAAGGGCCTGCTCACCCGCGCCAAGCACGGCCGCGCCCACACCTACACCCCCGTCGCCGACGCCCCCGGCCTCGCCGCCCGCACGATGCGCCAGGCCCTGGACGCCGGCCCCGACCGCGAAAGCGTCCTCACCCGCTTCGTCGACGACCTGTCCACCGATGACGAGCAACTGCTGCGCCGGCTCCTCGGCGCCGACCTCGACCCCGGGCAATAGGGAGCCGGCCCGATGCGCCTCGCCGTCTACCTGCCGCTGCTCTTCCCCGTGCTCGCAGCTCTGGCCGCCCGGCCGTTCGCCGAACGCCTGGAGCCCCGCTTTGCCACCTGGCTGCTGACCACCTCCGCCGTAGCCCTCGCAGGCGCG
>NZ_RJVR01000079.1 GCF_003999195.1 Streptomyces soli | reverse complement strand
GGTGCCGGTCGTCCCGGCGGCGGTGGCGGCGGCTTCGCCGGTCGTCCCGGCGGTGGCGGCGGCGGTGGCGGTCGTCCCGGTGGTGGCGGCGGCTTCGGCGGTCCCCGTCCGGGTGGCGGCGCCCCCGGTGGTGGCGGTGGCTTCGGTCCCCGTCCCGGTGGCTTCGGCGGCCGTCCCGGCGGCCCCAACGCCCGTGGCGGTACGCAGGGTGCCTTCGGTCGAGGCCCCGGTGGCCGTCCGGCCCGTGGCCGTAAGAGCAAGCGTCAGCGGCGCCAGGAGTACGAGGCCATGCAGGCCCCGTCCGTGGGCGGCGTGCTGCTGCCCCGCGGCAACGGTGCTTCGGTACGGCTTCGCCGTGGCTCCTCGCTGACTGACTTCGCCGAGAAGATCGGCGCCAACCCGGCGTCGCTCGTCCAGGTGATGCTGAACATCGGCGAGATGGTCACCGCGACGCAGTCGGTCTCGGACGACACGCTGCAGCTGCTCGCGACCGAGATGAACTACGTCCTGGAGATCGTCAGCCCGGAGGAGGAGGACCGCGAGCTGCTCGAGTCCTTCGACATCGAGTTCGGCGAGGACGAGGGTGGCGAGGAAGCACTCGTCGCGCGTCCGCCGGTCGTGACCGTCATGGGTCACGTCGACCACGGTAAGACCCGCCTTCTCGACGCGATCCGCAAGACCAACGTGGTCGCGGGCGAGGCCGGCGGCATCACCCAGCACATCGGTGCCTACCAGGTGGCCACCGATGTCAACGGCGAAGAGCGTCGCATCACCTTCATCGACACCCCGGGTCACGAGGCGTTCACCGCCATGCGTGCCCGTGGTGCCAAGTCGACCGACATCGCGATCCTCGTGGTGGCGGCGAACGACGGTGTGATGCCCCAGACGATCGAGGCGCTGAACCACGCCAAGGCGGCCGGTGTGCCGATCGTGGTCGCAGTCAACAAGATCGACGTCGAGGGCGCGGACCCGACGAAGGTGCGCGGTCAGCTGACCGAGTTCGGCCTGGTGGCCGAGGAGTACGGCGGCGACACCATGTTCGTCGACATCTCCGCCAAGCAGGGCCTGCACATCGACAGCCTGCTGGAGGCCGTGGTCCTGACCGCGGACGCCTCGCTCGACCTGCGGGCCAACCCGGAGCAGGACGCGCAGGGCATCGCGATCGAGGCTCACCTCGACCGCGGCCGTGGCGCCGTGGCCACCGTGCTCGTCCAGCGTGGCACCCTGCGGGTCGGCGACACGATGGTCGTCGGCGACGCGTACGGCCGTGTCCGGGCCATGCTCGACGACAACGGCAACAACCTCGAAGAGGCGGGCCCCTCGACCCCGGTCCTGGTGCTCGGTCTGACCAACGTGCCGGGCGCCGGCGACAACTTCCTGGTTGTCGACGAGGACCGCACCGCCCGTCAGATCGCTGAGAAGCGTGCCGCCCGTGAGCGGAACGCGGCCTTTGCCCGCAAGGGTGTCCGGTTCTCCCTGGAGAACCTGGACGAGGCTCTCAAGGCCGGCGAGGTCCAGCAGCTCAACCTCATCATCAAGGGCGACGCGTCCGGTTCGGTCGAGGCTCTCGAGTCCTCGCTGCTCCAGCTCGACGCCGGCGACGAGGTGGACATCCGCATCCTGCACCGTGGTGTGGGTGCGGTCACCGAGTCCGACATCAACCTGGCGGCGGGTTCCGACGCCATCGTCATCGGCTTCAACGTGCGGGCCGAAGGCCGCGCCACGCAGATGGCCGAGCGCGAGGGTGTCGACATCCGCTACTACTCGGTGATCTACCAGGCCATCGAGGAGATCGAGGCGGCCCTCAAGGGCATGCTCAAGCCCGAGTACGAGGAGGTCGAGCTCGGCACCGCGGAGATCCGCGAGATCTTCCGGTCCAGCAAGCTCGGCAACATCGCCGGTGTCCTGGTCCGCTCCGGCGAGGTCAGGCGCAACACCAAGGCGCGCCTTCTCCGCGACGGCAAGGTCATCGCCGAGAACCTCAACATCGAGGGTCTGCGTCGCTTCAAGGATGACGTCACCGAGATTCGTGAGGGTTACGAGGGCGGTATCAACCTCGGCAACTTCAACGACATCAAGATCGACGACGTCATCGCGACGTACGAGATGCGCGAGAAGCCGCGAAGCTGATCCAGCGGTACACGCGACCGGGGCCGGTCGGCGGAGTAAATTCCGTCGATCGGCCCCGGCCGTTGCCCGTAGTGTTGTGATGACTGTTCATGCTGTTCACAACGAGGCCTCACAGGGCGGCTTGCCCTGACGCCCATGTATGTAGGGACGCTGTCCTTCGATCTGCTTCTCGGTGACGTACGGTCACTGAAGGAGAAGCGGTCCGTCGTCCGGCCCATCGTCGCCGAGCTGCACCGCAAGTTCGCGGTCAGCGTGGCCGAGGTCGACGGCCATGATCTTTACCGCAGGGCCGAGATCGGCCTGGCGGTGGTGTCCGGGGACCTCGGGCACCTCAATGACGTACTGGACCGGTGCGAGCGCTGGATGGCGGCCCGGCCCGAGGTGGACCTGCTGTCGGTACGGCAGCGGCTGCACGGCGACGACGATTGAAGACCGAAGAGAGAGAAGAGCACGCATGACCGACACCGCGCGGGCGCGCAAGCTGGCGGACCGCATCCGGGTCGTGGTCGCCGAGACCCTTCAGCGCCGGATCAAGGATCCGCGCCTGGGGTACGTCACGATCACCGACACCCGGGTCACCGGTGACCTCCGGGAGGCGACCGTCTTCTACACGGTCTTCGGCTCCGAGGAGGAGCGCACGGCCTCGGCCGCCGCTCTGGAGAGCGCCAAGGGCGTCCTCCGCTCCGAGGTCGGACGGCAGACCGGGGTGCGCTTCACCCCGAGCCTGACCTTCGTCGCCGATGCCATCCCGGAGAACGCCCGCACCATCGAGGACCTCCTCGCCAAGGCCCGCGCCATCGACGAGGACGTCCGCAAGACGGCCACGGACGCGGCGTACGCGGGCGAGGCCGACCCGTACCGCAAGCCCTCCGAGGACGACGAGATCGACGACGACGAGGACGAGCAGGGCGACAAGGCATGAAGGACGGGCTCGTCATTGTCGACAAGCCGGCCGGGCTGACCTCCCACGGCGTGGTGTCGCGCATGCGGCGCCTCGCCGGCACCCGGCGCGTCGGCCACGCCGGCACCCTGGACCCCATGGCGACGGGCGTCCTGGTCCTCGGCGTCGAGAAGGCCACCCGCCTCCTCGGCCACCTCGCGCTCACCCGTAAGGAGTACGTCGCCACGATCCGGCTCGGCCAGACCACGGTGACGGACGACGCGGAGGGCGAGGTGACGGCGTCTGCCCCGGCGGCCGGCGTCACCCGGGAGGCCGTGGACGCGGGCATCGCCAAGCTCACCGGCGACATCTTCCAGGTCCCCTCCAAGGTCAGCGCCATCAAGGTCAACGGCGTACGGTCCTACGCGCGGGTGCGCGGCGGCGAGGACTTCGAGCTGGCCGCCCGGCCGGTCACCGTCTCCTCCTTCACCCTGGACGACCTGCGCAGCGAGGGCGACCTCGTCGACCTCGACGTCACCGTCGAGTGCTCCTCCGGTACCTACATCCGCGCCCTCGCCCGCGACCTGGGCGCCGACCTGGGCGTCGGCGGACACCTCACCGCCCTGCGGCGCACCCGCGTCGGGCCGTACGGGATCGGCACGGCCCGCACCCTGGAGCAGCTCGAGGCGTCCCTCGACATCATGCCCATCGGTGAGGCGGCGGCCGCGGCCTTCCCTCGCTGGGAGGTCGACGCCGAGCAGGCCAAGCGGCTCTCCCACGGCATCCGGCTGCCCCTCCCACCAGGCGTGGGGGATCAGCCCACGGCTGTCTTCGGCCCGGATGACCGTTTCCTGGCCCTGGTCGAGGCCAAGGACGCCGAGTCGAAGATCCTCGCCAACTTCGCCTGACCGGTGTCCCCTGGCCGGTGCAGGACACGGCCAGTTCCGGAACCGGGGGAGCGAAAGCCGTTCGATTGACGCGTACATGCATGCCTTGAGACTGTCCCAGCCCTGATTTCTGTGAGTTGGCTGTTATGGGGGCGGCACATGCGCAAAGGACGGTCAAAGGTCACCGGTGTGGCGTTAGCGGCTCTGGTGCTCACGGGGCTCCAACCGGTGGCGCAGGCCGCAGCCGTCGTGACGGACATAGTGAACGCCGACGCGGCCGTGGTGAACGTGACGGGGACGGCGGTCAAGGCCCGGCCCAAGGCGGCCGACACGACACCGGCGCAGGCAGCGCCCGCCAAGGTGCGTAGGCCCAAGGGCGGTTCGGCGACCGTCGCCGTCCGCTCGGGCGCCGCGCCGGCCGAGGTGGGCGCGAGCGCGGTGTCCGTCACCGCGCCCAGAGCCCGGGCCAAGGCACCGGACCGGGTCTCGGTCACCGCGTACGGCAATGACACCGCACGCCGCTCGGGCGGCCACGGCACGGCGTTCCGGGTCACGAAGGCCGAGGGCGGCGGCAAGGTCGGTGTCCGGGTCGACGTCTCCGGGTTCGCGGACGCGTACGGCGGGGACTTCGAGTCCCGCTTACGTCTGGCGGCCAAGCCCGCCTGCGTACTGACTACCCCGGAGAACCCGGACTGCGCCACCGGCACGCCGGTGCCCAGCCATGTGGACCTGACCACCCACACCCTCGTCGCCGATGTCCCGGCCTCGGACCCGGGCACCGTCTTCGTCGTCATCGCCGCCGTGTCCGGCGAGACCGGCTCCGCCACCGCGACCAAGCTGTCGTCGTCAAGCAAGTGGTCGGTCGGTCTGCAATCCGGCGACTTCAACTGGTCCCTGCCGCTGCCGCAGGTGCCCGCGCTTTCCGGGGACGCGCCCGACATCAACCTCGGCTACTCCTCGCAGGCCGTGGACGGCATGGTCGCCGCCGAGAACAACCAGTCGTCCTGGGTCGGCCAGGGCTGGGACCTGGCGCTGCCCTTCCTGGAGCGCCGATACAAGGGCTGCGCCGACGACGGCGGCGACACCGGCGACCTGTGCTGGGCCGGCGACGAGCTGCGGCTGTCCCTGCAGGGCACGTCATCGGCCCTGGTCAAGGACAAGGCCGCGGGCGACGACATCTGGCGCGCCAAGGAGGACCCCGGCTGGCGCGTGCAGCGCTTCACGGGCGCCGACAACGGCGACAACAACGGCGAGTACTGGGTGGTGACCACCCCTCAGGGCACCAAGTACACCTTCGGACGCGGCAAGCAGGCCACTACGGCCAGTGCCACTGACTCGGTCTTCACCGTGCCCGTCTTCGGTGACGACTCCGGCGAGCCCTGCCACGCCGCGTCGCTGGAGGACTCCTGGTGCAAGCAGGCCTGGCGCTGGAACCTCGACGGCGTCGTGGACGCCCACGGCAACTCCAGCACCTTCTTCTACACCCAGGAGACCAACCGCTACGCCCGCAACGGCATCGCCTCTCGCTCCACCGAGTACGTACGCGGCGGCTCGCTGCGGGACATCGTCTACTCCCAGCGCTCCGGCGCGAAGGACACCCAGGCCCCGGCCCGGCTGCACTTCACCACAGCCCCGCGCTGCACCGAGGCCGCTGGGGGTACCTCCCGGACGGAGTCTGGGGGAGGGACCGGTGACTGCCCGGCCTTCGACGCCGACCACGCCTCCTCCTACCCCGACGTGCCGATGGACTCGCTCTGCACCAGCGGCGACTGTACCGGGGACGACCAGAAGGCGCCGACCTTCTTCACCGGGGAGCTGCTGCGCTCGGCGACCGCCCAGCGTTCCAACGCCGACGGTGGCTGGACGGACGTCGACCGGCTCGACTTCACGTACTCCTTCCCCGAGCCGTCGGACGGCACCAGCGCCGCGCTCTGGCTGGAGAAGGTCCAGCAGACCGGCCTCGCCGGGGACGGCGAGGAGTCCCTGCCCGCCGTCGAGTTCACCGGCAAGGAGTACGCCAACCGGGCCGATGCCGACCCTGCCTCCGGCGCCCCGCAGATGCGCAAGCTCCGCATCTCCTCGGTCACCGACGAGCTGGGCCGCCGCGTCGACGTGGTGTACGGCCAGCCGGACCCGTGCCCCGTGGACAACCTGCCCGAGGGCCACTACGACTCCAACACCCAGGACTAGGACCAGTACTACGACGGCTCCACCACCGTCGGCGGCCCGGTCACCAAGGGCGACCTGACCCGCTCGGTCTCCGCCGTCCGGGCCTCCGGGCCCGACACGGTCACGCAAACGGTCAGCACGGCGGCCGCCTTCGACGCGTACGGCCGGACCGTGAGCGAGACCGACGGAAACGGCAACGTCTCCACCACCGCCTATGCCCCGGCAACCGGCCGCCCGGCAACCGTCACCGAGACCAACGCACTCGGCCAGACCGAGGTCACCACCCTCGACCCCGACCGCCAGCAGCCCACCGCCGTCACGGACGCCAACAACCGCACCACGGCCAACACCTACGACCAGCTCGGCCGGCTCACCTCCGTACGGGAGGCCGAGCAGGCGGCCGGCGACCCACCGGCCCAGACCTTCGCGTACTACCTGGATCCGGACCACACCAAGCCGCCACTGGTGACCACTCGCCAGCTCCAGTCCGGCGACAGCTACGTCACCACCTGGGCGTTCCTGGACTCCCTCGGCCGCGACCGGCAGACCCAGGAGGTCTCGCCGGCCTCCACCGGCGACGCGCCGAAGACCGTCGTCACCGACACCCGCTACGACGACTACGGTGACGTCGCCGCCGAGTCCCTGCCGTTGGTCGCCACCGGCCAGGCCGGCTCCGCCCTGCTGTCGGTCCCGGCGGACCAGGTCGACGAAACGCGCTACACCTACGACTCCCTCGGCCGGGCCGTCCGCAAGGCCGAGTACGGCAGCGGCAAGGAGCTGTGGGCGAGCAGCATCGCCTACTGGGGCGACCACGTCCGCACCACGCCGCCCGCCGGAGGCGTCCCCACCACCTCCTGGACCGACGCCCGGGCCCGCGAGGTACGCAAGCAGGAAGGCAGCGGCGACGACCTCGTCACCACCGCCTACACCTACACCACCGGTGACAAACTGGCCTCGACCACCGACCCGCAGGGGCACAGGGCCACCTACACCTACGACCTGCTGGGCCGGTCCCTCACCGCCGACGACCCGGACTCCGGGGCCTCGAAGACCGAGTACGACGCCAACGGCAACCCCGTGAAGTCCTGGGACGCCAAGGCCGTCGCTGAGGGCACCGGCAAGCTCGCCGTGACGACGGACTTCGACGCCCTCGACCGGCCCGTGGCCCGCTGGACCGGCCCCTCCGGCAGCGGCACCAGGACGGCGTCGTGGACCTACGACTCCGCCGACATCAGCAACGGCACCGGCCAGCTCGCCGCGCAGACCAGCTACGTGGGCGGCAAGCAGTACACGGTCGCCGTCACCGGCTACGACCCCCGGGGCCGGGTCAACGGCAAGAAGTGGACCTTTCCGGCAGGCACCGGAGGCTCCCTCCACGCCCTGTCGCACACCGTCAACTACACCTACGACGCCGCCGACCACGTCATCAGCACCGAATACCCCGACGCCGTCATCGGCACCCCCGCCGAGAAACTCACCACCACCTACGACGCCCTCGGCAACCCCGTCACCCTGTCCGGCACCACCGACGGCAAGACGCGCGACTACGTCTCCGGCACCGACTACGCCGCCGACGGCAAGCTCGCCGGCCGCGACTACGCCGACGATCACTTCCCGCTGCGCCGCGCCTACGCGTACGAGAACGGCACCCAGCGGCTGTCGCGCATCCAGACGCTGATGGGCAACCCGCTCACCGACGGCACGAAGACCGAACAGGATGACACCTACGCCTGGGACCCCTCCGGCAACCTCACCTCGGTCACCGACACTACGCTGCCCAAGCCCGTCGAGACCTGCTACACCTACGACGGCCTCGACCGGCTCACCCACGCCTGGACCACCCAGCAGACCGACTGCTCCGACGCCGGCTCCACGACCACCCACGAGGGCCCGGCCGGCTTCAACTCGTCCTGGACCTACACCGACGACGGCAACCTCGCCTCCCGCCGCTCCCTGCTGGGCGGCACCGTGACCTACGCGTACGAGGACAGCGCCCACCCGCACGCGGTCACCGGCGCAGGCCACGACTCGTACAGCTACGACGTCAACGGCCAGACCAGCAAGCAGACCGAGCTCCTGATCCCCACCACCTACGAGTGGAACGACCGGCACCAGATGGTGTCGGCCACCACGGCGCTGCTGAAGAAGACCAGCTTCGTCTACGCGCCCGACGGCACCCGGCTGGCCAGAACCGACCCCGCCGGCGTCGCCACCCTCTACATCGACGGCCAGGAGATCACCGTCGCCCTCGGCATCTGCAAGGGCACCCGCTACTACGCCATCGCCGGCACCACCATCGCCGAACGGCTGCCGACCGGGCTGCTGAAGTGGCAGCTCAGCGACACCCAGGGCTCGGCGCAGATCGCCGTGCTCGAAGGCACCGGACTTTTCGAGCGCACCTATTACGACCCGTACGGGGAGGTGCGCACCGGATCCGCGTCGCCGGTCACCGACCGGGGCTGGCTCGGCAAGACCAAGGACCCCAGCACCGGGCTGGTGGCACTCGGGGCCCGCTACTACAACCCCGAGCTGGGCCGCTTCCTGTCCACGGACCCGGCGTACGACTCGCTGTCGGCGCAGACCGCCAACCCGTACTCCTACGGGGCCAACAACCCGGTGTCGTACACCGACCCGACCGGGCTGTGGTCGCTGTCCGGGGCCTGGAACGCGGTCAAGTCGGGTGTGTCGTCGGCCTGGGACTGGGCCGACCAGCACAAGGGCCTGATCGCGGACGTGGCGGTCGGCATCGGCGTCGGCATCGCGGTCGGCGCGGTGTGCGCAACCGGCGTCGGCTGCCTGATCCTGGCGGGCGCGGCGGCCGGTGCGGCCGGTGCGGCGGCCGGGTACGGGGTCGATGTCGCCGAGGGCAAGGAGCAGTTCTCCTGGGGCGGCCTCGCGACCACGGTCGGCGTGGGCGCCCTCACCGGCGCGGCGACCGCTGGGGCCATGGCCGGGCTGGGCGCGGTCGGCCGGGCGGCCCTGAACTCCACCGCCGGTCAGGCCGTCAGGAGCACCGCCGGCCGGGCCGCCTCCGCGCTCACCGGCGCGGTGG
>NZ_RJVR01000086.1 GCF_003999195.1 Streptomyces soli | reverse complement strand
CAGGCACGGCCTGATCCAACCACACCAGAGCAGCAACCTCACACAGCGTCACACACAGCCGTCACCATCACGCTCCGATTAGCCCCTGAATGCTTGCGCTGAGGTCTCTACGGCTGGTCAGCCGGTCGCCTGGGGTCGGCTGCGGTCGGCTGCGGTCGTAGTGGTTGCTGTACTTCGCTGCTGTACAGCCGCCTGGATCAGTTAGGCGTCCTGTTTCGGAGAGACCCACGAGGATGAGATCGGCGGCGGCGTTCCCCTTGCCCCGCAGTTTCGGAGGGGGTTGGGGGCGACGACTACTCCATCAAAGTCCACCAGGCCGCCGCTACCCCACCATCTGCGGAGGCACAGGTTCCGCCATAAATCAACAGGTCGAGTTCCGGCCAAACCCCCTGAGCGATCTTGTACCTTGCGAGTGAAGTATTGACCATGAATTAGTCGGCTTGTCCGGGGACGGGGCGGGGGCGGCCGCACCACCTGTGCGCCGATCCCGGCGGACAGGCGATTTGCGAGGAGGTCTCCACATGGACGGCTATTTCACTACGAAGCGTCATGAGCGTCTACGGGAAGAGGTCCGCACCTTCGCGGAATCAGAGGTCAGACCCCGAATACCGGAGATGGAGGCGACCCGGTCCGTCCAGCACGAGCTGTCCCGGCTGATCGCCCGCCAGGGCTGGATCGGCGTCACGATCGGCCGGGAGTACGGCGGGATGGGCCTGGGGCACCTTGCGAAGACGATCATCATCGAAGAACTGTCAAGGGTCAGTGGCGCGATGGGTGCAATGGTGCAGGCATCCCAGCTCGGCGTGGCCAAAATCGTGCACTTCGGCAATGTGGAGCAGAAGGACACCTGGCTGCCGGCGATCGCCTCCGGCGACTGCTTGCCGACCATAGCCGTCACCGAGGCCGAGGCCGGAGGCCATGTGCTGGGCATGACGGCGAGCGCGGTGCGCGACGGGGACGATTACCTTCTCAACGGCAGCAAGGTGTACGTCGGCAACAGCCACGTGGGGGACCTGCACGGCGTCGTGGTCCGCACCGGGCCAGGCTCGAGGGGCCTGTCAGCGTTCCTGGTCGAGTCCGACCGGCCCGGCTTTTCCCTCGGACCGCAGCAACCCGCCATGGGCCTGCACGGCTTCAGCTTCGGCGAGCTCATTTTCGACAATTGCCGGGTCCCCGCCTCCAACCTGCTTGGTGCGGAGGGCGACGGACTGCCCGTCGCGTACTCCTCCAGCGTCCTGTACGGCAGGGCAAACCTGACCGCGGTCTCCCTTGGCATCCACCAGGCGATCCTGGAGGAGACCACGGCGTTCTCCATCGCGCGGCAACGCTATGGCAAGCCGCTGCACGAAGTCCCGTCGATCAAGCTGAAGCTGGGCCAGATACAGTCCCGGCTGATGACCGCTCGGCTGGCCGCCTACCACGCGGTGCATCTACTGGACAACGGCCTGCCGTGCGATGCGGAGCTGATGAACGCCAAGCTGGTCAACGTCGAGTCAGCCCTGGATTCGGCGCGCAACGCGATGGAGATACACGCCGCCTGCGGGCTCTTTACCGACCGGCCGGTCGAACGGTTCCTGCGCGACGCGCACCACATCTTCGCCCCAGCCGGCACCTCCGACGTGCAACTGCTCCGCCTCGGGGAGGTGGCGCTGGGCACGTCGAAGGGGCAGTGGTCGGAGCGGCTCGCCGACCTCGTACGGACGGAGTCCGAGGCCTTTGCCGGCGTCGGGTCCTGACTATTACAGGCGTCCTTCGCGCTGGTGGATCCGCTCCATCAGCTCAGCGGCCATCGACTTGATGGTTTCCAGCCCGGGACGGCCCCAGGGGCGCGGCTCGATGTCCACGACACAGATCGTGCCGAGAGCCGTGCCCGTGTGGTCGATCAACGGGGCCCCCATGTAGGAACGGATGCCGATCTCGTCGACTACCGGATTGCCGGCGAACCGCGGGTAGTCGCAGACGTCCTCCAGCACCAGGGCCTTGCGCCGGACCACGACATGCGGGCAGTAACCGTGGTCACGGTCCATCTCCCGGCCCGGCTCCACGGTGGCGGCCGCAGCCGCCGCCGCGGAGCCGAGGTCGGAGTCGGCCTGCGTACCGGAGGGGGTGTACAGGCCGGCAAAGTACTGGCGGGTCTCACTGATGAAGTTGACCATCGCGTAGGGGGCGCCGGTGGTTTGGGCGAGCTTGCGGGCGAATTCGTCGAACTCCGGGTCCGGGCTTTCCCCCAGGCCGAGTTCCTGCAGCCGCACCACTCGCTGCGGCGCTTCACGGTCCATGGGGGTCAACAGCTGGTGGCCTGCGGGGTCATAGGTCATGACGGGCTCCGTATCTGGCAGGTCTGGGGGGCGGGTCTACGCCGAGTAGGACGTGGTGGCGGCGAGCAGGTGTTGTATGAGGGATGCCAGCACCGAGGTGGCGGAGTGGCTGTGACGGGCGTCGCACAGCACGACCGGCACGTGTGGCTTCAGCCCGAGGGCGGCCCGCACCTCATCGGGCTCGTAGTGGAAGGCGCCATCGAACTCGTTGACCGCCACGAGGAAATCGATGCCGCGGAGTTCGAAGAAGTCGACGGCAGCGAAGCAGTCCTCCAGGCGGCGGGTGTCGGCCAGGACGACCGCGCCCAGTGCGCCGTTGGACAGCTCGTCCCACATGAACCAGAAGCGCTCCTGGCCGGGGGTGCCGAACAGGTACAGCACGTGCTGGGGGTCGAGGGTGATGCGGCCGAAGTCCATAGCCACCGTGGTGGTGGACTTGTTCTCCACTCCCGTCAGGCTGTCGGTGCGGACGCTGGCCGAGGTGAGGAGCTCCTCGGTACTGAGGGGCTGGATTTCACTTACCGCGCTGACGAAGGTGGTCTTGCCGACGCCGAATCCGCCCGCGATCAGGACTTTGAGGGCGGTGGGAAGTGACTCAGAGGAGTCGTTGTAGGCCATTGAGCACTGTCTCCAGTACGGATCGGTCGGCGGGATCGGCTGCAGGGCCGGGAGTTCGTGTGGTCACTGCTCCGCAGTCGGCAAGATCGGCCAGCAAGACCTTGGTGACGACAACAGGCAGCCGCAGATGCGCCGCAACCTCCGCCACCGAGGTCGGGTCGTAACACAGGCCGAGGGCCCGGGCGTGGTCCGGGTCCAGATGTGCCTCGGGCACCCGGCCGGTGGCCTTCACCATGGACAGCAGATCCAGCACCACCGTGGGGCGGGTGCGCCCGTTGCTCACCGTGTACGGGCGCACAAGACGCCCCGCGTCATCATCGAGCCACGGCCCGTCCTGCGGAACCGTCATGGTCACCGGGCCGCGTTGCCGGGAGCGAAGGTCGCGTGCCGCGCCGGCGTGATCAGGTACGGACGGACGCTCTTGACCAGCTGCCCCATCTCGTACCCGAGGACACCCGCGTCGGCCTCCCGGGCGGCCAGCACGGCCAGCACGGTGCCAGAGCCGGCCGTCGAGACGAACAGCAGGGTGGCATCCAGTTCCACCACCACCTGCCGGACCCCCTCACCGCCCCCGAAGTGGGCTCCGACACTGCGCCCGAGCGAAAACAATCCGGAGGCGACTGCGGCCAACTGGTCGGCGCTGTCGAGATCCAGGCCGTGGACGGCCTTGACCAGCCCGTCAGAGGACAGCAGCGCGGCGCTTCGGGTATGGGGAACGCGCTGGACCAGGCCGCTCAGCAGCCAGGCAAGATCGGATGGCTGGCCCTGGGGGACATCGCTCACCATGATGGGTAAATTCTCCTTGGGGGAAGGGGGACGCATGGTCAGCTTGCGGCGTCGGGACGGCCCGACGGACCAGCTTCCTCATCAGCCGCGGCATCCGCGAGGCTGATGCCCCGCTGGAAGGCGGCCATCAGGCCTGGATCGTGGCCGACGACCGGTTCGTCGCGCAAGACGGCAGGGGTATCGCGCAGCTGAGGCGCCAGGTGAGTCTGCCCGCGGCGCTGCGGCAGTTGCGGGCGCACGCCATGGGCAGTGCGGTGGTGGGTGGTCACATCACCGGCGGGAGCTGCCGGGACCGGCGGCACCGGCCCGGGCGCAGATTTTCCTACGCCGGGCTGCGCGCCGGACTCCCGTGCGGGCAAGGCCGGCTCCCGGCTCCCCGGTGCCGCTGCCGGCGGCCCGTACGGGGCGCTGTCCGAACCGTGCCGGGCGGCGGACGTCGGCTTACGTCCGCTGCCGTTGCTGTGGCCGACGGCTGGGAGCGGCACCTCCGCCGGGAGCGGAGCGGGAGCGGGGTGCGGCCGAGGAGCCGGGATCGCTGCCGAGGTGTGGGCCACGCCCTGTGGCGGCGCCAACTGTGCCGGTTGCCCCGTCCGTTGTGCTTGCGTCTGCTGCTTTGGCGCGCGTTCCTGGGATGCGGCGCCGAGCAGTCCCTGGGGCAGCACGACGACGGCCTGGATACCGCCGTAGATATTGCTCTGCAGCTTCACCACGACGCCGTGCCGACGGGCGAGGGCCGAGACCACGTACAGTCCGATACGGCCGTCGTGCAGCAACTCGTCGATGTCGACCCGGTCGGGGTCGGCGAGCAGGCCGTTCATCTGCTGCTGGTCCGCGTGCGGCATGCCCAGGCCGCGGTCCTCGACCTCGATGGCCAGGCCCGCAGTGACGTTCTGGGCGCGCAGCAGCACATTGGTGTGGGGAGCGGAGAACATGGTGGCGTTCTCGACGAGCTCGGCGACCAGGTGGATGACGTCGGCGACGGCGTGGCCGCGCAAGGTGCCCTCGATCGGCGGCACCAGTTTGACTCGCGAGTACTGCTCAACCTCGGCGATGGCCGAGCGCAGCACCTCGGTCAACGTCACCGGCCGACTCCACTGGCGCCGCGAGACGGCGCCGCCGAGCACCGCGAGGTTCTCCGCATGGCGGCGGGTGCGGGTGGCAAGGTGGTCGACGTAGAACAGACCCTTGAGGAGATCGGGATCTTCCACCTGGTTCTCGAGCTCGTCAAGCAGCTGGATCTCCCGGTGCACCAGGGACTGGAGCCGTCGGGCGAGGTTGACGAACACCTCCACCCGCTGGTCGGATCCACCACCGGGCGTAAGGCTTGATGCCTGGACGACGGCAGTTTCAGCCGCGTGCTGAGCCTGGTGCAGGTCGTGCGCCACGAGTGTGAAAACGTCGCCGTCTTCAGGCAGCGCTTCCGGACTGCGCCGCGCGGGGCGTTCGCCGTTCTGCACCTGTTCGACCAGCCGCTGCAGCTCCTCCTGACCGCGGGCGCTCGAGGACCGCAGGGCGCCAAGACGGCCGTGCACCCACCCGGTGGCGGCGCCGGCTCCACGGACGGCTGCGAACAGGATGACCGCGCACCCGGCCACGGCTGCGGCCAGCACCAGGCGCGTAGTGCCGTCGGATGGGTTCGCGACGACCAGGTAGGCCACCGTGGCAGCGCCCAGCAGTGCCATGACGGCTGCGGGAAGTACAGAGATCCACAGGTGGCGGACCCGTATGCCGCCCTTGATGTGGGTGCTGCGGGCGGGGGGCCTGCGCCTCCCGTGCCGTCTGCCGTCCCGGCGAACAGTGTGCGCGTCAGGTGAGGAGAGTTCAGACATCAGCGTCCTCGGTACATGGGGACCGGCTGGCGACGCACACTGCACCGTAGTTGGTTGTGCGTCACCGCATTGGGACAGTTGAAGCTTGGGGCACGCATATGATCCGCCATCGGCACAGACTACGAACAGTCTGCCCGACGATGATCAACATCCTGGTACGACAGTATAGTTGGGCACCAGTTTTGGCATCATCGGGGGCAACTTGCCGCTGACCATTGGGGCGTCGGAGCGTCGGACGCGGCAGGCGCGACCAGTGACTCGGTACGGCGCGGCAGGCCCGCCTCGGCCGACAAGGGACAGCTCAGGCGTCGGCGACCTCGACTCCGAAATGATCACGGACTGCTCATGTGACGACATGATCACCCGACGTATATTCACTCGAAAGGGTGATCTCGGCGGCCGCAGCAGTCGCGCGCCGGGTCTGTCTTTGCAGATGGTCAAGTCGCCTTCCCTGGGGCCGGGCACGGTCCGATCCTGCGCTTCTGCGGGCCAATCGCTGATCATGACCATGGGGAGGCAACGCGGGGCCGGCGGGCGGCTGCCTGGCGGTGAGGTTTGCGGCGGACGCGTCCCGTGCGCAGAGCCTGGGCAGTTCCCCGCGGCCCTGGACGTAGAGGTCCTGGTAGATCGTCTCCTGGACCACGTGGCATCTCCAGACAGTCGGGAAGTCGCGGCGTAGCGCGGGCTCAGTCGAGAGCCTGCGCCACACCGCACGAAGCCCCGGTCGTCCGCCACGGGGGAGGCGGATGACCGGGGCCGCCATATGTCGCACCAGGATGCGGCCCTGCCCCGACCGGCATTTCCCCCCACGGGAACGCCAGACCGGGACAGGAACTCGCCCACGGTTCAGGGCCGGGGCGAAGGACGGTCACTGCCTGGGCAGCGCGTCCATCCACTCCAGCGGCGCCGGGCCCAGAAATGTCACACCTGGCAGCGGCGATTTCTGAAAAAACACATTTCTGGGCGCCGGCGACCTCCGTACGACAGCGATCATCGTGCCCTCCGCACTCGCCCCGGAGTTGGTCGCGCAGGCCCAGGTACTTGGCCGCACCGATGAGCCCCGGCCGGTCCGCGGATTCCTCGCCGTACAGGCGGTAGCCCGCCGGGGGTGCGCTCGGCCGCCGAAGACCTGCATGAACTTCACGCCGGCCTCCCGGGCCCGGTTCAGGGTGCCCGAGTTGTAGGCCACGGCGCTCTTGGCCAGCGCCGCCGACTCCGCCCACGCCCCCACCCGCGCCCCCTTGCAGAAGATCACGTACGCCAGCTGGTGCTCGGCAGCGAGCCTCCTCGCACACCATGGCTGCATCAGCCTCCTCAAGGAGACGGCGTCCTGGCGGCCGTCGAGCATTCGCTGGCCGACGCCAGCTTGTCCAGCAGGTCAGTGACGACGGTAGCGGCGGGGTCGCCGGGCAGGTAGCGGGACGCCCCGGAGTATCGCAGGGCTTGGCGTGAGGTTTCGGATACGCTTCGTGGCTTTCCGAGGTCATCGTTTCGCCCTGTTTTTGATCACACCGACGCATGACCGTAGGGGCCTCCTCCGGGGGCGATCGAGGGATAGTGTGGAGGCTTCCCGATGACCTGACGCGGAGGCCTGCCCGGTGGTTGACAGCTTCGTCCACCTGCACAATCACACCCAGTTCTCGCTTCTTGACGGCGCGCAGAAACTGCCCATTCTCTTCTCCAAGATCGCGGAGGAGGGGATGCCGGCCGTGGCCATGTCGGACCACGGCAACATGTTCGGCGCGTACGAGTTTTTCCAGGTGGCGAAGAAGAGCCCGGTCAAGCCGATCATCGGCATCGAGGCGTACGTGGCGCCCTCGCACCGGCGCAACCGGAAGCCGGAGTTCTGGGGGCCTGGTGGGCAGCGGGCCGTCTCCGACGACGGTGAGGGCAGTAAGGACGTGAGCGGCGGTGGCCGCTTCACCCACATGACGATGTGGGCCGAGCACGCGCAGGGCCTGCGGAACCTTTTCCGGCTTTCCTCGCTCGCCAGCTTCGAGGGCTTCTACGGCAAGCCCCGGATGGACAAGGAGCTGATCGCCGAGTACGCCGACGGGATCATCGCGACTACGGGCTGCCCGTCGGGTGAGGTGCAGACCCGGATCCGGCTCGGCCAGTTCGACGAGGCTCTGAGAGCCGCCTCCGAGTACCAGGACATCTTTGGGAAGGACAACTACTTCCTGGAGCTCATGGATCACGGGCTCGACCTTGAGCGGAGCGTCCGCGAAGACCTGATGCGGATCGCCAAGCAGCTCGGCATCCCGCCACTGGCGACCAACGACTCCCACTATGTGCACGAGGACGAGGCAGACGCGCACGACACCCTGCTGTGTATCGGCGTCGGCAGGAACAAGGCTGATGAGAACCGGTTCCGGTTCAACGGGACCGGCTATTACATCAAGTCTGCGACGGAGATGCGGGAGCTGTTCTCGGAACTGCCCGAGGCGTGCGACAACACGCTGCTGATCGCCGAGCGGATCCAGCCGTACGACGAGGTCTTCGCCGAAGTCGACCAGATGCCGCAGTTCGACGTGCCCGAGGGCGAGACCCAGGAATCGTGGCTGCGCAAGGAGTGTCTCAAGGGGCTCGCCATGCGCTACGGCGACCCCATCCCGGACGCGGTCATGGATCGCTTCGAGACCGAGATGAAGGTCATCGGTCCGATGGGGTTCTCCAGCTACTTCCTCGTCGTCGCCGACATCTGTAAGTACGCGCGTGACAACGACGTGCCGGTCGGCCCCGGCCGTGGATCCGCGACCGGTTCGATCGTCGCCTACGCCACTCGTATCACTGAGCTGTGCCCGCTGGAGCACGGCTTGCTGTTCGAGCGGTTCCTCAACCCCGAGCGCATCAACCCGCCCGATGTCGACCTTGACTTCGACGACCGTCAGCGCGACCGGATGGTGCGCTACGTCACCGAAAAGTACGGGGCGGAGTACACCGCCCAGGTCAACACCTTCGGCACCATCAAGGCCAAGGCCGCCGTCAAGGACTCCTCCCGCGTTCTCGGGTACCCCTTCGCGATGGGTGACCGCCTCACCAAGGCCATGCCGCCGGACGTGATGGGCAAGGGCGTCCCGCTCTCCGGCATGTTCGACCCCAGCCATCCCCGCTACGGCGAGGCGGGCGAAATCCGGCAGATGTACGAGAACGAGCCGGACGTAAAGAAGATCATCGACACCGCCCAGGGCATCGAGGGCCTGGTGCGCGGTACCGGCGTACACGCCGCTGCGGTGATCCTGTCCAAGACACCCCTGCTGGACCTGATCCCCATGCACCGCCGCGACAAAGACGGCGTGATCATCACGGGATTCGACTACCCAAGTTGCGAAAACATGGGTCTGATCAAGATGGACTTCCTGGGGCTGAGGAACCTGGGCATCATCCATCACGCCCTCAAGATCGTGAAAGCCAACCGCGGCGTCGAACTCGCCACCGAGACCATCCCCCTCGACGACACCACCACCTACGAACTGCTGGCCCGCGGCGACACCCTGGGGGTCTTCCAGCTCGACGGCGGCCCCATGCGGGCACTGCTGAAGCTGATGGAACCCACCCGATTCGAGGACATCGCAGCCGTCCTCGCCCTGTACCGTCCGGGCCCGATGGCCGCCAACGCGCACACCAACTACGCGCACCGCAAGAACGGCCGCCAAGAGGTCGAGGCGATCCACCCCGAGCTGCGCGACGCGCTCGAGCCGATCCTGGGCACCACGTTCCACCTCCTCGTCTACCAAGAGCAGATCATGGCCATCGCCCGGGAACTGGCCGGCTACAGCCTCGGCGGCGCCGACCTGCTGCGCCGCGCCATGGGTAAGAAGAAGCCCGAGGTGCTGGCCGCCGAGTGGGAGAAGTTCCATGGCGGCATGCAGGCCAACGGCTACAGCGAAGAGGCCATCAAGGCCCTGTGGGACGTCATGCTCCCCTTCTCCGGCTACGCCTTCAACAAGTCCCACACCGCCGGATACGGACTCGTCTCGTACTGGACCGCCTACCTGAAGGCGAACCACCCCGCCGAGTACATGGCCGCGCTGCTCACCTCGGTCGATGACGACAAGGACAAGGCGGCCGTCTACCTCGCCGACGCCCGCAAGATGGGCGTCAATGTACTGCCCCCGGACGTGAACGAGTCCGTCGCGGACTTCACCGCGGTCGGGGAGGACGTGCGGTTCGGTCTGAAGTCCGTTCGCAATGTCGGTACGAACGTCATCGACGCGCTCGTCGCGAGCCGCAAGTCCAAAGGCAAGTACACCAGTTTCCCGGACTTCCTCGACAAGTCGGAGATCACCGCGCTCAACAAGCGGGCCGTCGATTCCCTGATCAAGGCCGGCGCGTTCGACTCGCTCGGACACACCCGCAAGGGACTATCCCTTGCCCATGACGAAGCCATTGACGCGATCATCCCGGTGAAGAAGGCCGAAGCGTACGGGCAAGACGACCTCTTCGGGGCCGGCGGTGACGGCGGCGGGACCACCTTCGGACTGGACTTCAAGATCAGCGAAGACGAGTGGCCGCGTAAGGCACTCCTGTCGACCGAGCGGGAAATGCTGGGCCTGTACGTCTCCGCCCACCCCCTCGACGGAGCCGAACACATCCTCGCCCGCAACCGCGACACCGCCATTTCTGACCTGGTCGCCTCCGGACAGACCCAGGGTGTCGTCAAGCTGGCCGGACTGATCACCGCTGTGGAGCGGCGGATGACGAAGCAGGGCAACGCCTGGGCCATCGTTCACCTCGCCGACCGCGATGCAACGATGGAAGTGTGCTTCTTCCCCGCCTCTTACCAGCTCGTGCAACATGCGCTGATCGAGGACACTGTGGTCGCGGTCACCGGACGCATCAACGATCGTGACGGCACGATCAACATCGCCGGCCAGGAGCTGATGGAGCTGGACATCTCGTCCGCCGAGCACGGCGGAAAGCCCCCCGTGCAGCTGTTCATGCGCTCCCACAAGGTCAATCAGCCGGCCATCGACGAGCTGAAGCGCATCCTGCGCGCACACCCGGGTGAAAGCCCCATCCGCGTGCGCGTCCGGGGCCCGGAGACGACGACCGTGTACGAGCTGGGATTCCTGGTCAACCACGAAACCATCGCCTCCGACATCAAGGGCAGCTTCGGTGCCGAGACGTGGGTGGGCGTTGCGTGAGCGAGCCGGACGAAGGGATTGTTCGACGCGCTGGAATTGCGTCACATGTCCGAGTCGGCGCGTGACACGGCCGTGCGGGAAGCCTTTCGCGGAACCGGCATATATACGGCGAGCGAACGTCTCTGGCTCGTGGGGCCGCCGCAGGTCGTGGCGGCCGGGAATGAGGCGTTTCACAGCCTGCGCCGGATACGCGACGCCTACGCCCGGGGGGGTGGCTGTCGGCTCCGCTGAGGACGCGCCCCTTATCGCACAACGTCGCGCGGCCATGGCCCAGATGCACGGCCTTATGCGTGAGGACCTGGGCATCGGGCCCATTGAGATCGAATGACCATCGAACCGCGCCCACGGCGGTTAGGCAGGCTGTTGGTCGCGGCCGCCGCGTCCAAGGTGCAGCTCCAACTGGAACTGCGCCGGGGCGGAGCCGGCACCGACGTTGACCAGTACCCCTGAGGGGTTGTGGGCGTCGGAGACCGTGAGCGTGCGGCCGTTGCGGCTCAGGATCCTGCCCGACGTGGTGCCGCCGGCGAGCTCGTCCGAGAACGTCTCGTTGGTCGGGTCGGCCGCCTGCGAGGTACCCGGCGGGAACGTCACGTCCACGTCGTCGTTGACGCCGTCGTTGTCCGCGTCGAGGTCGACCACCGTGCAGTTGATCATTCCGCTGCGCAGCGCGTGCCCATCGTCGTTGTTGTCGTCGGACCAGAAGACAGGCTTGTGGC
This sequence comes from Streptomyces soli, assembly GCF_003999195.1. GTDB lineage: Bacteria > Actinomycetota > Actinomycetes > Streptomycetales > Streptomycetaceae > Actinacidiphila > Actinacidiphila soli. The sequence goes on along the minus strand of NZ_RJVR01000086.1, from coordinate 24,958 downwards.
CGTCCACGCACTCCGACTGCGGTGCGATCGCGAACCCCTCGTTGTTGAGGTTGGGCATCGAGCCCGGCCGCTCGTACACGTTGGTGACGGCGAACTTCCCGCCGGCGTCGAGGTCGAGGGTCGCGGTGCAGCCGCTGCAGGTGTCGTCGCACACCGCCCAGAGGTGGTTCGTCTCGGGGTCAAATTGCAGGTCCATCACGCTGGGGAACCCGCTCGAGATCGTGGCGACCCGGGTGAATCCACCGCTGGTCTGGTCGAGCGCGTAGGCGTAGATGGTGCCGTTGCCTTCGAGGCCGACGAAGAACAGGCCGTCGCCGTGGCCCGGTTATTTTCGGGGGGCACTCATGGGCAACGGCAAGATGCACGCCGACGGGGTCGAGACCGACGTGTCGCTTGTGCGCCGGCTGCTTGGCGGTCTCGGTGTCGAGCTGCGCGTTGAGGAGCATGCGCACGGTACTCACCCCTTCCGAAGGGGAAATGCGGAGGTTCACGTTCAGCGTCCCGCCGGAGGTGAGGATCGCAACCATATGGGTGATATTACGGTGATTTGCCCGATCCGCCATGGGTGGTCTTCCTATGGTGGGCTCATGTCGAATCCCACGCGACCCACTCCGTCCCAGCTGACCCGCCGGGGAGTGCTGGCCGCAGCGGGAGCCGTGGCGGCCGGGGCGGCTTTCGCGCCGCCGGCGGCGGCTGCGGCGGCGTACGACGTGGAGTACGTGTCGCGGGCGGCGTGGGGGGCGGACGAGCAGAAGCGGTTCAAGGCGGACGGGGCCGAGAACTCGCCGGCGCTGTATTGCCAGGCGCAGGCGCTGACGGTGCACCACACGGATACGGCGAACGACGATCCGGACCCGGCGGCGACGGTGCGGGCGATCTACGAGCACCATGCCGTCAGCAACGACTGGGGCGACATCGGCTACCACTTCCTGATCGACGAGTCCGGCCGGATCTACGAGGGCCGCTGGTCGGGGGACGACGGACTGCCCGCGCACGACCGCCAGGGCAGGGTGGTCACGGGCTTCCATGTGGAGGGCTTCAACTCGGGCAACCTGGGGATCGCCCTGCTGGCGACGCTGACGGACCGGCCCCCGACCGACGCGGCCGAGGCGTCACTGGTGCGGCTGGTGGCGGCGATGTGCCGGTTCCACGGGCTGGACCCGAGGGCGAGGATGACGTACACCAACCCTGTCAGCAAGGCGACGCGCGAAGTGACGACGCTCGCCGGGCACCGCGACTGGATGAGGACCGGATGCCCGGGCGGGACGATGTACTCGCGGCTGCCCGCGGTGCGCGAGGCGGCGGCCAAGCGGGCGACGCGGCGCCGATCGCTGATCGCTGATCGCTGATCGCTGATCAAACGCGGCTATCCGTCGTTCATCAAGAAGATGAACCTCAGGGCCGCCAAGTTCGGCATGACCCGGACCAAGTACGACTCGTTCGACGGAATATCGGCCAACGGCAACACCTACACGACCCCGCGCGACGCCGCCAAGCTGGCGGCCAAGGCGATCTCGTACACGACGCTCCGTACGGTCGTGAAGGCCCAGAAGACCGTGCAGAAGGCCACCAACGGCCGTACGTACACCTGGTACAACACCAACCAGCTGCTCGGCTCCTACGACGGCGCCATCGGCATCAAGACCGGCACCGGGACGTCCGCCGGGCCCTGCCTGATCTTCGCCGCGAAGCGGAACGGCCGGACCGTCGTGGGCGTCCTGCTGCACAGCTCCACCAGCGCCAAGCGCTACACGGACGCGGCCAGGATGCTGGACTACGCCTTCCGCACCGGCTCTTCGAGCACCAGCGCGAGCACCATGCGGCTGCGCTCGCTGCCGGCTGCCGCGCAGAAGGACTGAGCCTTCGCCGAACGACGGGCGGCCCCGGACCTGGGTCAGGTCCGGGGCCGCCCACTTGCGCGCTACTTGGTCAGGTAGGCGTTGTAGATCACCTGGGAGAGGGTGTTGCCCTTCTTGTCGGTGACGTTGGCCTTGAGGGAGACACCCTTGCCGGCCTTGGGGTTCTTCACCGTCACCTTGCCGCTCTTGACGGTGAGCTTCGTCCAGTGCTTGCCGCCGTCGAAGGACACGTACACCTTCAGGGACTTGAGGTTCCGGCCGGCGGCGGAGCCGAGGACCGTGACCGGGACCTTGACCGAGGCCTTGGCCTTGGAGGTGCTGGCGGTGGTCAGCGAGGGGCTGAACTTCACCGCCGAGGCCGGGAGCTTGACCAGCTTGGAGGTCTTCGTGGAGCTGAAGGTCCAGGCGGCGGTCACCTTGGTGGTGACGCCCGCGACCCCGCTGCGGGTGAGCGAGGTGGTGAGCTTGTAGTTCGCCTTGGCGGCCGTGACGGTGAAGGGCTCACCGGTCACCGGGTCGGTGTTGGAGCCGACCTTCGCGCCGTTGCGGTAGAGGGTGGTGCTGGCCTTGTCGTACGTCGTGCTGCCGACCCGGCCGGAGCCGTCGGCGAGCAGCGGGAGGTAACCGTAGATCTGGTTGCCGTCACGGAACAGACCGTAGGTGCTGTCGACCTTCGGGCCGAAGACGCCCACGTTGAAGGTCTTGGCGTAGGTCTTGCCACCCTGGAGGGTGGAGTTGCCGGTGGAGTAGTCGGCCTCGAAGTTGTTGCTGCTGCTGTCGATCTGCACGAACTCGAAGGACCACTTCACCGAGCTGCCGCCGTTGACGTACAGCTTGTAGCTGGTCGGCAGCTTGCGGTCGAAGGCGATGCCCGAGCTGCCGAAGCCACCGGTGTCCGCCATGGCGAACAGCAGGCCGGTCTTGTTCTTCGCCGAGGCGCCGAGCTTGACGTTGACCTTGGCGAGGTCGGAGGCCTTGGCGTGCTTGGTGAAGCCGGTCGCGAGCTTGGTCTTGCTGCGGCCGTACGCCAGGTTGTACTCGGTGCTGCCGTGGGTCCAGGTGCCCGCGTACGTCTCGTGCAGCTCACCGGCGGCGGTGGCCGGGCCGAGGTGCGCCGAGCGGAAGCCCTTGTACGAGTCCAGCCACCAGCCGAAGGTGGTGCCGAAACTGTCGCCCACCTGGACCGAGAACTCCGGGGAGGCGAACTGGGAGACGGCCGAGCTGTCCGGGACGGTGAGGTCGATCGGCTTGGCGGTGCGGGCGTCGACGGTGATGGTGGTGTCGCCGGAGACAGTGAGGTTCGGCTGGTTGATCCAGTCGGCGCCCTGCCAGCTGGTGCCGTCGCCGGCGAAGACGTCGGTGCTCAGCAGGTAACGGCCCTTGGGTACGCGGACGGTGACGGTGCCGCTCGGGTCGTAGGGGGTGTAGTAGCTGCCGGCGGTGTCACCGACGAGGCTCTGGATGATGTCGTCGTAGTTCGCGGTCGCGTTGCCGGCACGGTCGAGGTGCTTGATCGTGACGTTGTACGACTCCACCTCGCGGGTCACGGCGGCGGCGGTGCGGACGGTCTGGCCGTCGGCGGCCGTGGCCACGATGTACGCGCTGTAGGCGCCGTCGACGTCGCCGCCGAGGGTGGTGTCGACGGTCACGTCGGCGGTGGCGGTGCCGCCGGCCGGGACGGTGACCTTGTTGGTGCTCAGGGTGAAGAAGCCGTCAGGGGCGGCGTCGCCCTTGGGACCCGTGGCGGTGGCCGTCAGGTCGAGGGTGACGTCCGCGGAGCCGGTGTTGCTGTAGGTGACGGGCTTGGTCACCTTCGGGTCGTCCTGGTGCGGCCACGCGGCGGTGCCGAAGCTCAGCGAGACCGGGTCGGCGACCACGGTCTGCTTGATCGCCTTGCTGAGGTCGATCCGGCCCGAGCCCTGCTCGAACGGGTTGTACTTGCCCGGGGTCGTGGAGCCGGTGAGGGCGGCCTTGATCTGCTGCCCGGTCCAGCTCGGGTGCTCCTGGGCCAGCAGCGCGGCGGAGCCCGCGACATGCGGGGTGGCCATCGACGTACCGGAGATCGTCAGGTAGCCGGGAGGGTTCTCGCCGACCTCGCCGTCGATGACCGAGCCGGGGGCCGCGGCGGCGGTGATGTCGACGCCGGGGGCCGTGACATCCGGCTTGATCGCACCGTCGCCCACGCGCGGGCCGCGCGAGGAGAAGTCGGCGAGGGCGTCGCTGGAGTCGACCGCGCCCACGGTGAGCGCGGCGTCCGCGCTGCCCGGGGAACCGACCGTGCCGGCGGCGCTGCCCGAGTTGCCGGCGGCGATGACGAAGAGCGTGCCGGTGTCGGCGGAGAGCTTGTTGACCGCTTCCTCGATCGGGTCGACACCCGGGGTGTCCATGCCGCCGAGGCTCAGGTTGGCGATCTTGGCACCGGACGCCGCGGCCCACTCCAGGCCCGCGATGATGCCGGCGTCGTCGCCGTAGCCGTTGTCGTCCAGGACCTTGCCGTTGAGCAGCTGCGCGCCCGAAGCGACGCCCTTGTACTTGCCGGCGGACTTCACCCCGGTGCCGGCCGCGATGGACGCGACGTGGGTGCCGTGGCCGAAGTGGTCGTCGACATTGTCGGCGGCCGAGAAGTTCTTCTCGTCCGCGACCCGGCCGGCCAGGTCCTCGTGGGCCTTGTCGACACCGGTGTCGAGGATGGCGATCTTCACGCCGGTGCCGTCGTAGCCTGCGGCCCAGGCGGTCGGCGCGTTGATCTGCTTCATGTTGGTGCTGACGTCGTCCGCGGCGGCCTTCTGCAGCGCGTTCAGCCAGACCGTCTTGAGGCCCGACTCGGCGGTCGCGTACGGCGTGCCGTTCTTCGGCTCGTTGGTCAGCGCCTTCCAGACCGCGGCGGCGTCGCTCGTGGGCGTGGTCACCGCCTCGCCGTCGAGCCGCTTGTAGGTGTGGGTGACCTCGGTGCCGGCGGCCGCGTGCAACTCGGCCTGCGCGGCAGGCTTGCTGCCCTTGTACGTGACGATGTAGCCGAGACTCTTGGCCTGCGCCTTGCGGTACTCGGCGCGGCTCAGGGTGGTGATGTCGAACAGCCTGCGGTCGACGCGGCCCTTCTGGATCAGCCGGGCGGCGTCCAGCGGTATCGCGTACGTGTGCCCGTCCAGGGTCTGAACCTGGACGGGTATGCCCTCGCGGCCCTTTGCGCGCTTGAGCGCGACGGGCTTGCCCTTGGCGTTGACGCCGATACGGTCACCGGTGATGAGGGTGATCCACGTCTTGGCGTCGCCCTTGAGGCCTGTAGCGGTGAGCTGGTCCTTGACGGTCGTCTGCTCGACCGTCGCCCCCGCGGGTGACACGGCGCCGGCGGTCAGCGCGGCTGCGACCCCCGCTGCGAGCGCGACAGCGCGCGCCTTTTTCCATCCTGCGTGCAACTGATTCCCCTGGTGTCGTCGTCTGGACACACGGGAGCCTGTGTTGAGGCGCGCTTACGCGATTGTTTCCCCCACGAGCGATCCCCCACCGAACCCCCGATTGCATACTGAGTATGTAATCATTTTTTAAAATTCACAAGAGCAACTTCAGGAACGGGCGTTCAAATCAGGCCACTTACGCAACAGAAGAGCGGCCCCGGACCTTCGAAGGTCCGGGGCCGCTCGCTGTCACTGCCTACCAGCGGTTACTTGGTGAGATAGGCGTTGATCAGCTGCTCGCTGACCGTGCTGCCGTTCTTGGCGGTGGCGTTGGCCTTCAGCGAGACGTACTTGCCCGCTTTGGGGTTCTTGACCGTGATCTTGCCGCTCTTGACGGTGACCTTGGTCCACTTCTTGCCGCCGTCGAAGGAGTAGTACACCGACAGCGACTTGAGGTTCTTGCCCGCGGCCGAGCCCTGAACCGTGACCGGGATCTTGACCGAGGTGCTGGCCTTGGAGCTGTTGGTCAGGGACAGCGAGGGGCTGAACCGGACGGTCGAGGCCGCCAGCTTGGCGTAGTCCGTCTTCGTGGACGAGAAGGTCCAGCTGGAGACGATCTTGCTGCTCACGGCCGCGTAACTGCTGCGGGAGACCGAGGTGATGAGCTTGTAGCTCGACTTCGTCGCGGGCACCGTGAAGGCGACCTCGTCGACCGAGCCGTTGTAGGTCTTCAACCTGGTGCCGTTGCGGTAGAGCGAGGTCGTCGCCGAGTCGTAGGAGTAGGTGCCGTCATGGCTCTGGGCGTCCGAGAAGAGGCCGAAGTAGGCGATGAGGTTGTCGCCGAGGCGGTAGATGCCGTTGTTGGTGTTCACCACCGGGCCGAAGACGCCGGTGTTGAAGGAGCGGGTGTAGGTCTTGCCCGCCGTGAACGTCTTGTTGTCGATGCCGCTGATCGAATTGATCGTCGCCAGGTTCTTCGACGTCTGGGCGAAGGTCTGACCCCACGTGGAGGTCTTGGCCGTGACGTAGACCGAGCGCGTGAAGCCCAGCGTGCTCGTGGTGAGGGTGGCCGGCCCGCCGACGCCCCAGTCGTTGTACGTGAGGAGGATGCCGTAGGTGCCGCTCTTGACGGAGCCGACCTTCGTCGTGATCCTCGCGAGATCGGCGGACTTCGTCGCGTGGCTGTAACCGGTGAAGAAGGACTTCGTGCGGTCGGCGGAGGTGTTGTACTCCTTCGTGGTCGTCTTCCAGGTGCTGCTGACGTTCGCGAGGAACGCGGAGGAGGACAGCGCGGCGCCGTTGTACCGGGTGCGGACGTTCTTGAAGCTGGGCAGGGTCCAGCCGCCGTAGGCGCCGGTGCCGTTGTTTGTGTCGTAAACGAGCGTGCCGCTGGTCTGCTTGGCCGCGCTGTCCGGCACCGTGACCGAGACCGGCAAGGTGCTGCGGGCGTCGAGCGTCAGCGTCTTGTCGGCGGTCAGGTCGATCACCGGCTGGACGATGATGTCCGCGCTGTTGAGCGTGGAACCGGTGGCGCTGTAGATGAGGCTGTCCAGGCCGTAGGTGCCCTTGGGCAGGCGCAGTTCGACGGTGCCGTCGGCCTCGTAGACCTCGTCCGCGATGTTGCCGTTTTGGCCCATGACCCAGGTGTCGTAGGTCGCCGCGGCGGCGCCGGTCCGGTCCAGGTGCTTGAGGGTCAGGGTGTACGACTCTTCCTCACGCGTGATGCCGGCGGCGGTGCGAACCGTCTGGCCGGCGGCGGAGGTGCCGGTGATGTACGCGCTGTAAGCGCCGATGACCGAACCCTTGGTGGGGTCGGCGGTGACGTTCACGCTCGCGGTGCCCGGGGTGCCGTCAGTGGCCGCCGCCGGGACGGTGACCGTGCTGGCCGACAGCGTGAAGAAGCCGGCGGGCAGGTCGCCGCCGTTGGGGTTCTTGCCGCTGAGCGCCAGGTCGAGAGTGACGTCCGTGTCACCGGTGTTGGTGTACGTCAAGGTCTTGGGCTCGGCCGTGTCGTCCTGGTGCGGCCACTGGGCGGTGGGGAAGCTCAGCGACGAGTCGGCGGTGACGGTCTGGTCGATCGCCTTGGTGAGGTCGACCTGGCCGGTGCCCTGCTGGAAGACGGTGTAACCGAAGCCGCTGTCCGTGGTCGAGGAGACCAGGGCGGCCTTGATCTGCTGGCCGGTCCAGGTCGGGTGCTCCTGGGCGAGGATGGCGGCGGCACCCGCGACGTGCGGGGTGGCCATCGACGTACCGGAGATGGTCAGGTAACCCGCCGGGTTCTCACCGACCTCCTGGTCGATGACCGAGCCGGGCGCGGCGGCCGCGGTGATGTCCACGCCGGGGGCGGTGAGATCGGGCTTGATCGCGGCGTCGCCCACGCGCGGACCTCGCGAGGAGAAGTCGGCCAGCGCGCTGTTCTTGTCGACGGCGCCGACCGTGAGCGCGGCGTCCGCACTGCCGGGGGAGCCGACCGTGCCCGCCGCGCTGCCCTCGTTGCCGGCGGCGATCACGAACAGCGTGCCGTACTGGTCGGACAGCGTGTTGACGGCCGACTCCAGCACATCGGTGCCGGGGGTGTCGGTGCCGCCGAGGCTCAGGTTGGCGATCTTGGCGCCGGACTGGGCGGCCCATTGCAGGCCGGCCAGGATCCAGGAGTCCTGGCCGTAGCCGCTGTCGTCCAGCACCTTGCCGTTGAGCAGCTGCGCGCCCGGGGCGACACCCTTGTAGGCGCTGTTCTTGGCGCCGGTGCCGGCCGCGATGGAGGCGACGTGGGTGCCGTGACCGAACTTGTCGGTCGTGGACGAGGCGTCGGAGAAGTTCTTCTCCGCCGCGACCTTGGTGCCGTTGAGGTCGGCGTGCGACTTGTAGATGCCGGTGTCGAGGATGGCGATCTTCACGCCGGTACCGTCGAGGCTCGGCGTCCTGGCCCACGCCGTCGGCGCGCCGATCTGCGACCGGCTCCAGTCGATGTCGGCGGCCTTCTGAACCGCGTCCAGCCACACCGTCTTCAGGCCCGACTCGGCCGTCGCGTACGGGCTGTCGCCGGTCGGCGGGTTGGTCAGTGCCGCCCAGACGGAGGCGGTGTCCTGCTTCTCGGCGGTGACAGCCTCAGTGTTGAGCTTCGTGTAGGTGTGCGTCACCTCGGTGCCGTCGGCGTCGTGCAGCTCGGCCTTGGCGGCCGGCGTGCTGCCCTTGTACGACACGATGTAGCCGAGGCCGTGGCTCTGCGCCTTGCGGTACTCCGCGCGGCTCTGCGTGGTCACGTCGAACAGCCGGCGGTCCACCTTGCCGGTGGCTATCAGCCGGGCCGCGTCCTGCGGGATCACGTAGGTGTGGCCGTCGATCTTGCGGGTCGAAATGACCACGTTCTCGCGGCCCTTGGCGCGCTGGACGCCCAGCACCTTGCCCTTGCCGTCGACCGCGACCCGGTCGCCGGTGATCAGGGTGATCCAGGTGGCCTTGGACTGCTTGCCGGTCTGGACCGCGTCGGCGGTCTTGGGGGCGGATGCCGCCTCTGCGGGCGTGATGGCCGCGGAGGCGATGAGTGCCGCCGCTACCCCCGTCGCGAGCGCAATCGCGCGCGCCTTTCTCCAGCCTGCGTACAACTTTTCCCCTGGTGTCGTCGTCTGAAGACACGAGGGTCCCGTGCTGAGACGCGCGCACGTTGTGTTCCCCCACGAGCGATCCCCCCACAAAACCCCCGATTACATACCTAGTATGTAATCATTTTTTAAGATTCTCAATAGTCACTCTGTCAACAACCCGTCAAGGACGGCGTGTGAGCAGGCGTTGAAGCGCTTCGACTATCCCTCTGGACACCTGCTCCGGACCGGTCCACGGTCTGGTATCGAAGCGCTTCACCTATCGCTGCTGCCATGTTGGCTGGACGGAGAATCTGGATGGTCACGCTCGCCGAGGTCGCCCGGCACGCCGGAGTCTCCGCAAGCACCGTGTCATATGTCCACCGGCGCCCTCTGCTCCGACCACCTCGCCGACCTCGGCCACCGCGACATCGCCGTCCTCGGCGAAGCCCCCGCCGTCTACCAGCGTCACACCGGCTTTGCCGAACGCACCCTCCAGGGCCTGCGCACCCGCGCCGCCGCGCGCGGACTTCGCCTCATCCACCGTCCCTACGAGGGCACGTACGAGTCCACGGCCGGCACCGTCTCCCGGATCTTCGAGGAACGCCCCGACACCACCGCCCTCGTCGTCCAGAACGAATCGGCCCCCTGCTGACCCTTTTGCGGCAGCAGGGCCGCGCCGTGCCCGAGGACGTGTCGGTCGTCGCCATCTGCCCCGAAGCCGTCGCCACCCAGTCGGCGCCCCAGCTCACCTCCGTCGCCATCCCGGCCCAGCAGATGGGGCGCCGCGCGGTCGAGCTCGTCATCGCCAAGCTCGAAGGACGGCTCAAGGAGGAAGTCCGCTGCTTGAGCCGCAGTTGACGGTCCGGGCCAGCAGCGGCCCGGCGCCGCTTCTTTAGCTCTTCAGTCCGCAGCTCAGTACAGGGACCAGCCGCCCGAGGTGTGGCCGCCGGCGGCCGAGCCCGGGGCCTGGCCGCGGGGGCGGCGGCCGCGGGGCTTGGTGGCGTCGTCGTCCGTACGCGGGGCATCGGAAGACCCGGGCTGCTCGGGGCTGCCGTCGCGGATGGCCTGCCGTTCCTCGGCCGACAGCGCCTCCCACTTCGACCGCAACGGCTCCAGCCCGGCGCCGAACGCCCGCGCCCCGGCGGGGCTGTCCAGCACGTCGCGCAGCTCCACCCGGCCCGACAGCAACTTCCGGGCCACGTCCTGGAGGTCCGGTCCGCCGAGGCCGCTGTCGGCGACCTTGCGGAGGGTGCGGGTGAGGTGGGCGACCTGCTCGGGCTGCAGGGCGGGGTCGGTGAACTCTGCTTCGTGTTCCTGTGACATGTCGGCCTTCTCTTCCGTTTCCGTCTAGCCGAAGACCGAACGCACGGTGCGCCGGGGGGTGCTGCCGGAGCCCTCGTCGTTCTCGCCGCTGGTGCCGTCGCCGCCTTCGCCGCTGGTGCCGCCGTCGCCACCTTCGCCGCTGCCAACGTCCGTGGCCTCGGGCGCGTTCTGGCCGGTGATGCGGTCGATGTGGGGCTGGATCTTGTTGCCGAGGGCTTCCTTGCCCTTCTCGGTCGCGGCGTCGATGTAGGTGTTGGGGTCGGTGGCCTTGCCGGGGAGGCCGGTGACCTGCTCCTTGGTCTCCCTGACCTTGTCCTGGACGACCTCTTCGCCCTTGTCGACGCCCTTGCCGACCGCGCCGCGGAGGTCGTAACCGTCCTGCGCGCCGTAGTGGACGTTGACGCCCTGCCGGACGACGTCCTGGGCCGCGGTCGTCACGCCCTGCTTGAACGCGTCCTTGGCCGTGTCGACGATCAGTTCCTTGGCCTTTTCCTTGGCCTTCTCCTTGACCGTGTCGACGATCAGGTCCTTGGCCTTGTGCTTGAGGAAGTCGACCGCCAGTTCCTTGATCGCCTTGACGGAGGCCTTCTCGACGATCTGGGTGACCTTCTCGACGATGGCCTGCTTCAGCTTGTTCAGGATCTCGCGGACGGCCAGCCTGGTGATCTGGGTGGCACCCAGCGCCCCCGCCTCGGAGAGGCCGAACGTGAAGGGCGCGGCGGCCTGGGCGGAGATGATCTCGAAGGCGAGCGCCACGAGTTGGGCGATGACCATGAGTTTGCTGACGACGACCTCGATGGCCACGGCGTCCAGCGCGAAGGCGATGATCTCGGCGGTCTCCCGGGCGTCCGACAGGTAGCCGTCCCCGCCGTCACTGAAGCGGCGCCAGGACGCACTGAAGGCGTCCACCGCGTCACCGGAGTTGGCGGACAGAACCTGCCCGGCGGTGGTGAGGCCCCGGTTCTCCAGCTGTGTGATCTCGTTGGCGAAGGTCCGCCATGCCTCGGCGGCGGCGTGGATGTCGTCCTCGTTGGCCTCGGGCCATTCATAGCCCAGCAGGTCCAGGACCCAGGCGACCTCGCCGGGCAGCGTAAGCGACATGCGTTGTCAGTCCCCCGTGCGGAATTCAGGAATTCAGGTAGTTGTGGAGCCGGTCAGAGAGCGATGGAGGGGCGCTGGGCGCCGAGCGTGAGGATGGAGCTGTCGGTGTCCTCGTCGCTCTGCTGGTAGTTGTCGGCCATCGTCCCGAGGGACTTGCCGATCTTCTGCAACTCCTCGCCCAGATGCGGCATGGACTCGTCCATGCCCTCCTTGATCGGGTCGTAGATCATGGCCAGAGCCTTTCCGAAGGTGTCACCGCCCCAGGGCGTATCGAGCGCCTTAAGGGTTTCCTTGAGGGTCTTCGCCGCGGCCGTGAGGTCCTTGCCGATGCCGTCGAACGACTCCCCCGCAGCCCGAAGGCCGTCCGGATCGGTCACAAACTGCTGAGCTGCCATGTCATCGTCCCCCTGGGCGCATCCACCGGATCTGCAAAGACAGGCGCCGCAGCCTACCCGAGCCGGGCCATTTGTCAGAAGTCGGTCCGGCCGCCTCCTCGGATCCTCCGCAGGCCCTCCGCACTAGCACCGATGAACCGTCAGGGCCCGCTCCGCGGGCCGGTAGCGTCCTTCGTCGTCGATCTTGTGGAGGGAACAGCGGTGTGGCAGAGGCGGACGTAGCAGGAACGCGGCCGGGTGACCCCGCCGTCTATGAGATCGCGGGCGCGTTCTTCGTGCTGCCGGCCCTCCCCGTCGGGCTGCTGTGTCTCGTCACCGGCTGCACCTTCGGCCAGTGGGGAGGGCTGACGTAATCCCAGGCCGACGAGAGGATCAAGGGGACTTGGCTCGCAAAGGTCCTCAACATGCTGTACGTGGTCTGCGTGGTCGGAGCCCTGCTGTGCGTCGTGGTGGGCGGCATCATCTGGCTCTTCTGAGCCCTCCCGGACAGGCCGGAAGCCCCGTCACCGCCGTGACGAGGCTTCCGGAGTTGGTACGGCCGGCAAGGGCCGGGGTGGGTCTACTTTGTGGCCGTGGTGCGGTCGGAGACGGTGATCTGGCCCTTTTTGATGGTGGCGACGCGGGGGGCGCGCTTGGCGATGTGGGAGTCGTGGGTGACCATGATGAAGGTCAGCCCGTACTCCTGCCAGAGGCCGTCGAGGAGGGCGAGGATGTCGTCGCGGGTGCCTTCGTCGAGGGCGCCGGTGGGCTCGTCGGCGAGGAGGACCTTGGGCTTCTTCACCAGTGCGCGGGCGATGGCGACGCGCTGCTGCTGACCGCCGGAGAGCTCGCCGGGGAGGTGGTGGAGGCGCTCGGCCAGGGCTACGGATTCCAGGGCTTCGGCGGCGCGGGAGCGGCGCTCGGAGACCTTGAGGCCGAGGGGGACGAGGGCGGTCTCGACGTTCTCCTGGGCGGTGAGGGTCGGGATGAGGTTGAAGCTCTGGAAGATGATGCCGATGTTCTCGGCGCGGACCTTGGTGAGCTTGGTCTCGCTCAGGCGGGCGATGTCGACGCCGTCGAGCTCGACGCTACCGGCGGTGGGCCGGTCGAGGCCGCCGAGCATCTGCAGCAGGGTGGACTTGCCGCCGCCGGTGGGGCCCTGGATGACGAGTTGGTCGCCGTCCTCGATGACCAGATCGATGCCGCGCAGGGCGTGCACCGTGTCCTTGCCGCGTGAGTACTGCTTGGTCACGCCGCTCAGCTTGTACATGGGGTGGACTCCTGAACTCCTGAAGAAGGAAAGAGGGTGCGAACCGAGCGACTACTCGACGCGGCGCAGCGCGTCGGCCGGGCGCAGGCGCGAGGCGCGCCAGCCTCCGAAGGTGCCGGCGATCAGGCCACCCGCGACGGCGAGGGCCACGGCGAGGACGATGGTGTTGACGCTGACCGGGGCTTCGAGGGCGATCTTCAGGGCCTTGGAGGCCGCCTGCTGACCGGGGCCGCCCGCGCCGCCGAACCTGCCACCGCCTCCGGCACCGGGACCCGCACCGGCACCGGCGGTGGAGCCGAGGGACGCGGTGAGGGTCGGGCTGATCGCGGTCACGGTGTAGGCGGCGGCGAGGCCGAGAGCGATGCCGAGGGCGCCGCCGAGCAGGCCGTTGACGAAGGCCTCGCCCATGACCTGGCGGGTGACACGGCCGGACTTCCAGCCCAGTGCCTTGAGCGTGCCGAACTCACGGACCCGGCGGTTGACGGCCGAGGAGGTCAGCAGCGCGGCCACCAGGAAGGCGGCGATCAGAACGGCGATGGACAGCCACTTGCCCACGCTGGTGGCCAAGTTGGAGGCAGTCGACAGGGATCCGGAGACGGTGTCGGCGAGGTCGGCCGAGGTGGTGACCGTGGTGCCGGAGATGTTCTTCTGGATCGCGGTCTTGACGGCGCTGATCTTCTTGGAGTCCGCGGCCTGGACGTAGACCGTCGTGACCTTGTCCTTGGAGTCGGCCAGCGTCTGGGCCCGCTGGAGCGGGATGTACGCGTTGGCGGCGGAGTCGCCGCTGTCGGCGGTCGCGATGCCGATGACCTTGAACTTGGTGCCGCTGATGGTGACGCTGTCGCCGACCGTCAGCTTCTTGGTCTTGGCGTACGACTTGTCGAGGACGACGACCTTGGCGTTGGTGTCGGCGCTGGTGAAGCCCTTGCCGCTGGTGATCTTCGAGGAGGTCAGCGGGCCGAGGTCGAGGTTGGCGACGTCGGTGCCGTAGACGCTGAAGGAGTTGATGCTGAAGTCGGCGCCCCCGCCCTGCACCTGGCCCTGGGGCGCACCGCTGCCACCGCCGCCGGGCTTGCCGCCGGCGCTCTGGTTCTGCTTGAAGGTGCCGCGGTCGAACGTACCGCTGACCTTGATGACCGACAGGCTCAGCCCGCCGACGGCCTTCTTGACGCCGGTCTGGTCGGCGACCTGGGTGACGACGGACGACTTCAGCGTCTCGAAGCCCTGGACCATGACGCGGTCGCTGCTCTGGTTCTTGCTGTCATCTCGTGCGCCGAAGTTGAACCGGGGCTGACCGGACGTGCTCGACGCCGCAGCTGCCGCCTTGCTGACAGTCATGTCGGTGCCGAGTCCGTACAGCGACTGCAGCACCTTGCCCTGGGCCTGCGACATGCCGGCGGAAACCGAGTTGACCGTGATGACCAGCGCGATCCCGAGGGCGAGGCCCATCGAGATGACGATCGCCGCTTTTTTGCGGCGGCGCAGCTCGCGCCGGAGGTATGTGAAGAACATGCGATTCCTCGCCGATGCCGCCCCATTGCGGGGGATCTGTTCAGGATGGATAGCGGGAGGGAGGCAGAGGTGCCTCCCTCCCGCTGTGGCGACGGTAGGAATCAGCTGTGATGAACGTGTGAGGCGTAGGTAAGAGGAAGATGAGAAACCCTCATCCGCGCCTCACGCCACGCTCATCCGATGCTCAGTCGTTCAGTACGACACGGGCGCCGTCTGGCGGGCCTGGTCGGTGATGGTGACCTGGCCGGCCTTGATGGTGGCGAGGCGCGGAGCGCTCTTGGCGATGTGGGAGTCGTGGGTGACCATGATGAAGGTCAGTCCGTACTCCTTCCACAGGCCGTCGAGCAGCGCCAGGATCTCGTCGCGGGTGCCCTCGTCGAGGGCGCCGGTGGGCTCGTCGGCGAGCAGCACCTTGGGCTTCTTCACCAGCGCCCGGGAGATGGCGACGCGCTGCTGCTGACCACCCGACAACTCGCCGGGGAGGTGGTGCAGCCGCTCGCCCAGGCCGACGGACTCCAGTGCCTCGGCGGCGAGGCGGCGGCGCTCGGCGGGCTTGGTGCCCATCGGGGCCAGGGCCGTCTCGACGTTCTCCTGGGCGGTGAGGGTCGGGATGAGGTTGAAGCTCTGGAAGATGATGCCGATCTTCTCGGCCCGCAGCCGGGTCAGCTTCGTCTCGCTCAGCTTCGCGATGTCGACGCCGTCGAACTCGATGCTGCCGGCGGTCGGCCGGTCCAGTGCGCCCAGCATCTGCAGCAGCGTGGACTTGCCGCCGCCGGTCGGGCCCTGGATGACGACCTGGTCGCCGTCCTCGATGACCAGATCGATGCCGCGCAGGGCGTGCACCGTCTCCTTGCCGCGTGAGTACTGCTTGGTCACGCCGCTCAGCTTGTACATGGGGTGACTCCTGGGGTTTCGATCGTCGTGAAAGTCTGCGAGGGAGGGGGTGGTGTGTCGGGCGCCGGACCCCCCGGGGGGAAGGAGGGGGCCCGACGCCCGGTCTCGTAGGGCTCGTACGTCGTCGTACGAACCGTTGCCTGCTACTCGACGCGGCGCAGCGCGTCGGCCGGGCGCAGGCGCGAGGCGCGCCAGCCGCCGAAGGTGCCGGCGATCAGGCCACCCGCGACGGCGAGGGCGACCGCGATGGCGATGGTGTTGACGCTGACCGGCGCGGTGAGGGCGATGTCGATCGCCTTGGCGGCCGCCTGCTGGCCGGGACGGCCACCACCGCCGGGGCCGCCACCGGAGGAGGTGGAGCCGAGGGACGCGGTGAGGGTCGGGCTGATCGCGGTCACGGTGTAGGCGCCGGCCAGGCCGAGAGCGATACCGAGGGCGCCGCCCAGCAGGCCGTTGACGAAGGCCTCGCCCATGACCTGGCGGGTGACACGGCCGGACTTCCAGCCCAGCGCCTTCAGGGTGCCGAACTCACGGACCCGGCGGCTGACGGCCGAGGAGGTCAGCAGCGCGGCCACCAGGAAGGCGGCGATCAGAACGGCGATGGACAGCCACTTGCCCACGCTGGTCGCGAGGTTGGAGGCGGTGGAGAGCGAACCGGAGACCGTGGAGGCCAGGTCGGCGGAGGTGGTGACCGTGGTCCCGGAGACGTTCTTCTGGATCGTCGCCTTGACGGTGTCGATCTGCTTGGAGTCCGTGGCCTTGACGTAGACCGTCGTGACCAGGTCCTTGGAGTCCGAGAGGGTCTGCGCCTGCTTCAGCGGGATGTAGACGTTCGCGGTGGAGTCACCGCTGTCGGCCGTGGCAATACCAATGATCTTGAACTTGGTGCCGCTGATGGTGATGCTGTCGCCGACCGAGTACTTCTTGGTCTTGGCGTACGCGCTGTCGACGACCACGACCTTCGAGTTGGACTGCGAACTCGTGAAGTCGACGCCCTTGGTGATCTTCGAGGTGGTCATCGGGCCGAGGTCCAGGTTCGCGACATCGGTGCCGTAGACGGTGTAGCTGTTGACGCTGAAGTCGGCGCCGCCGCCCTGCACCTTCGGCTGGCCGCCGGTACTGCCGCGCTGGCCGCTACCAGTCGTGGACTGGGCCTTGCCCTGCGTGAAGGAGCCGTCGACCTTGGTCACGGAGAGGCTGAGACCGCCGACCGCCTGGTCGACGCCCTTCTGCGCGGAGACCTGGGTGACGACGGTGGACTTCAGGGTCTGGAAGCCCTGGACCCTCACGTTGTCGGAGCTCTGTGTCTTGCTGCTGTCGTCCTTGGCGCCGAAGCTGAACTTCGGAGTGCCGTTGGTGCTGGTGGTGCTCGTCTGTGCCTTGGTGACGGTCATGTCCGTACCGAGGCCGTAGAGCGACTGCAGCACCTTGTCCTGAGCGGCTGTCATACCTGCCGACACCGAGTTCACGGTGATGACCAGAGCGATACCCAGTGCGAGCCCCATGGAGATGACCAGGGCCGCTTTCTTGCGACGGCGCAGCTCACGCCTGAGATAGATGAGAAACATGCCAAATCCTCGCGTATCGCCCCGTGGGGAGTGTGGGTTGCAGGACAGCCCGTGCGGGGCCACGCGAGAAAGCTATGGACTGATGTTTACGGAACACTGAGCCGCGAATGTGGGGCACATGAGAAGGCCGGCCGCTGAATGAGAAGCGCACTAACGCGGGTATGAGAGTGGGGCGTTGGGGGCCGCTCCAAGGTGGGGGGAAGCAGACATGTCAGGTCAATCACCATGGAACGCAGGCGGTTTCGGGCCACCGCCTCCACAACTCCCGCCCCAGGCCCACCCGTCGGGCCACTATCCGGCCACTCCGCCCCCGCCCGCCTACGCGCCCTATCCGCCCTCGGTGGGCGGACCGCCCCGGCGAAGACGCGGGCCGGCTCTCATCATCGCGGGCGTGGTCACCGCCGCCGTCGACCCCGACATCAGCTTCTCCACCACCGGCAAGCCCCGCTTCAGCCCCTGCTACAACTCCAGTTGCACCGCCAAGTTCTCCATCCAGAACCTGGTCTACGACCCCCTCGGCACCGCCTCCGGCGACCCGGTCCACGCCGTCATCACGATCGACGTCAAGCTGGACGGCCACACGGTCAAGCACTGCGTCTTCCACCGCACGATGAAGCCCAACGGCAAGGCCTCGCTGAGCTGCCGCGCCACGTACTCCGCCTCTCCGGCATCCCCGGCGTCCTCATCCATGGCCGCCTCGACCTGGCCGCCCCCCTCACCACCGCCTGGGACCTTGCCCACGTTTGGCCCGACGCCCACCTCACCGTCATCAACGACGCCGGCCACCAGGGCACCGCCACGACGCGCGACCTGGTGCTGGCCGCCCTCGACCGGTTCGCCCGACAGGGGCCGGCGTAGCGGGCTGGGTTCAGCGCGGCCGCCGGGGCCACCCGGCCGCCGCGGGCGGCCCCAGGAGATACGCGTACGGCGTCAGCGGGCGCCCATGAGGTGGTCCAGGGCGAGCTGGTCGAGGTGTTCGAAGGCGAGGCCCCGGTCGGCGGCGGCGGTGAGGTCGAAGTCCTCGAAGGCGGTACGGTCGGCGAGGAGGTCGGTGAGGGTTTCACCGGCGCCGAGGGTGGTGAGGGCGAGCTGGTCGAGGCGGGAGGCCTTGAGAGCCTTCTGGACCTCGGGGTCGGCGCGGAAGGCGGCGGAGCGGTCCTTGAGGATGAGGTAGTTGCGCATGCAGCCGGCGGCGGAGGCCCAGACGCCGTCGAAGTCCTCGGTGCGCGGGGGCTTGAAGTCGAAGTGGCGGGGGCCGGAGTAGCCGGCGGACTCCAGGAGGTCGACGAGCCAGAAGGCGGAGCGCAGGTCGCCGGCGCCGAAGCGGAGGTCCTGGTCGTACTTGATGCCGGACTGGCCGTTGAGGTCGATGTGGAAGAGCTTGCCGTGCCAGAGGGCCTGGGCGATGCCGTGCGGAAAGTTGAGGCCGGCCATCTGCTCGTGGCCGACCTCGGGGTTGACGCCGACCAGCTCGGGGTGGGCGAGCTCGTTGATGAAGGCGAGGGCGTGGCCGACGGTGGGGAGGAGGATGTCGCCGCGGGGCTCGTTGGGCTTGGGCTCGACGGCGAAGCGCAGGTCGTAGCCCTGGGAGAGGACGTACTCGCCGAGGAGGTCGAAGGCCTCCTTCAGGCGGTCCAGGGCGACGCGTACGTCCTTGGCGGCGCCGGACTCGGCGCCTTCGCGGCCGCCCCAGGCGACGTAGGTCCGGGCGCCCAGCTCGGCTGCGAGGTCGATGTTGCGGATGGTCTTGCGGAGGGCGTAGCGGCGGACGTCCCGGTCGTTGGCCGTGAAGGCGCCGTCCTTGAAGACGGGGTGGGTGAAGAGGTTGGTGGTCGCCATCGGGACCTTCATGCCGGTGGCGTCCAGGGCCTGGCGGAAGCGCTTGATGTGCGACTCGCGGGCGGTTTCGTCGGAGCCGAACGGGATCAGGTCGTCGTCGTGGAAGGTGACTCCGTGCGCGCCGAGCTCGGCGAGCTTTGTGACGGTCTCGACCGGGTCGAGGGCGGGACGGGTCGCGTCGCCGAACGGGTCGCGGCCCTGCCAGCCGACCGTCCAGAGACCGAAGGTGAACTTGTCGTCGGGGGTCGGGGTGAAACTCATGGCTGCGGCTCCTATTCGTAAGACCGCTGAACAAATTAGTATGCGGAAGCCGTGTTGTGAAGGGAGCCGCAGTTATGGGACGCGTCGTACTCGGAGTGGACAGCTCCACGCAGTCGACGAAAGTGCTCGCCGTCGACCCCGACAGCGGGCAGGTGCTGGCCCGGGGACAGGCCAGGCACGTCGTCAGTGAGGGCGCGGCCCGCGAGACCGACCCCGAGGTGTGGTGGCGGGCGCTCGGCGATGCGCTGGCGCAGGTCGGGGAGCACGCCCGGCGCGCCGACGCGGTCTCGGTCGGCGGGCAGCAGCACGGGCTGGTCGTGCTGGACGGCCAGGGGCGGCCGCTGCGGCCGGCGCTGCTGTGGAACGACGTACAGTCCGCGCCGCAGGCCGCCGCACTGGTCGAGCGGCACGGGGCCGGGTGGTGGGCCGGGCGGTTCGGGAGCGTGCCGGGCGCCAGTTTCACGGTGACCAAGTGGGCGTGGCTCCACGAGAACGAGCCCGACGTCGCCAAGGCCGCAGCGGCGGTGCGGCTGCCGCACGACTTCCTCACCGAGCGGCTGTCCGGGGCCGCCGTCACCGACCGGGGCGACGCGTCCGGCACCGGCTGGTGGTCGACGCAGGCCGAGGCGTACGACGAAGGGCTGCTGGACACCATCGGGCTCGACCCCGCGCTGCTCCCCCGCGTCCTGGGCCCCGGCGAGGCGGCCGGGGTCACCCTCCCGGGGCTAGGGGTGCGCGAGGGCGCCCTCGTCGCCTCCGGGACCGGGGACAACGCCGCCGCCGCGCTCGGGCTCGGCCTGGCGGCGGGGCAGGCGGCGCTCAGCCTCGGCACCTCCGGCACCGTGTACACCCCGTCCGTGACACGCCCCGCCGACGCCTCCGGGACGGTCGCCGGGTTCGCCGGGGCGCACGGCGGCTGGCTGCCGCTCGCCTGCACCCTGAACTGCACGCTCGCGGTGGACAAGGTCGCCGCCCTGCTCTCACTCGACCGCGAGGCCGTGGATCCCGGGGGCTCGGTGACCCTGCTGCCCTTCCTCGACGGCGAGCGCACACCGAATCTGCCGTACGCCTCGGGCGTCCTGAGCGGCCTCCGCCACGACACGACCCCCGGCCAGGTCCTTCAGGCCGCGTACGAGGGGGCCGCGTACGCCCTGCTCGCCGCGCTCGACCAGGTGCTGGCGGTCGACGGCGCCCCCTCCGACGCGCCCCTGCTCCTCATCGGGGGCGGCGCGCGGGGCACGGCCTGGCGCGAGACGGTACGCCGGCTGTCCGGGCGCGCCGTGCAGGTCCCCGTGGCGGACGAGTTGGTCGCCCTCGGTGCCGCCGCGCAGGCCGCCGGGCTCCTCACCGGCGAAGCGCCCGCCGAGGTCGCCCGGCGCTGGCGCACGGCGGAGGGACCGCTGTACGAGCCGCTGGCCCGGGACGACGCGGGGCTGGCCCGGCTGGGCGGTGAGCTTGCGCGGGCGTTCGGCACCGCGTGAGGGTGGAGGCGATCAACTGATCGACGTCCGAAGGAAGTGAGGAACCGCAGCGTGCCCAAGGGCCCCGGATCGCAGTCGGGACTGCGCCGCCACAACCTGGCACTGGTGGCGCATGCCGTCGCCGCGCGCGGTGAGATCTCCCGGGCCGCCGTGGCCGCCGAGGTCGGGCTGACCCGCGCGACGGTGTCGACCCTCGTCGACGAACTGCTGGGCGCCGGGCTGCTCGTGGAGCTGGGTACGCAACGCCCCGGCACCGTCGGCCGCCCCGGCACCGCCCTCGCCCTCAACGACAGCGGCCCGGCCGGCATCGGGGCGGAGGTCGGCGTCGACCACCTCGCGGCCTGCGCGGTGGACTTGCGCGGCGTCGTACGGGTCCGGGCCTCCGTGGAGGCGCACAACCGCGACCGGCCGCCCGCCGACGTCCTGCGGGAGCTGACGGCGCTGATCGGCGACGTACAGACCGAGGCCGAAAATCTCGGGCTGCGGGCCGCCGGGCTGACCGTCGCCGTGCCGGGGCTGGTGGGCCGGGACCGGCGGACCGTGGTGCGGGCCCCCAACCTCGGCTGGGAAAACGTCCAGGTACCGGCGCCGGCCGGCATCGACAACGAGGCGAACCTCGGTGCCCTCGCCGAACTGTGGCTGGGCGGCCACGACACCGCGGTCACCGACTTCATCCATGTCTCGGCCGAGATCGGCATCGGGGCCGCCCTCATCGTCGACGGGCAGCTCTTCCGGGGCGCGCGCGGCTTCGCCGGGGAACTCGGCCACGTACCCGTGCACCCCAACGGGCCGCGCTGCTCGTGCGGGGCGCGGGGCTGCCTGGAGCAGTACGCCGGCGAGGAGGCCGTCCTCCGGGCCGCCGGGATCCCCCCGGAACAGCCCGGCGCCCTCAAGGCACTGCACGCGGCCGCCGCAGACGCCGACTTGGCGGCACTGAAGGCGTTGGCCGCCGCCGGGCAGGCCTTCGGCATCGCACTGAGCGGCGCGGTGAATCTGCTCGACCCGCAGGCTGTCGTCCTCGGCGGCCCCCTCGCCGAACTGGCGCCGTGGCTGCGCCCTTCCCTGGAACGGGAGTTGACGCACCGGGTCACTGACCGCCAGTGGCCGGCCGAGGCCCTGCTGGTGTCCCGGCTGGGCCGCGACGGGGTGCTGCTGGGCGCCGCGTACAGCGCGGTCCGGGGAGTGCTGGACGACCCGCAGGGCTACGCTCAGGCCTTGAGTACGGCGTAGGCGTAGCCGCCCGCGCTGCCCTTGGCGGGGTCGACCGCGACCATCAGGCCCTTCCCGGCGAGCCGGTAGGGAATGCGGTGGTTGGTGGTCGCGCCTTCGGCGCACGTCAGGGTCTCGCTGACCTCGTGCTGGCCGAAGTCGGTACCCGAGGTCAGGTGGACGGCGATCGAGCCGGTGCCACCGCACGCCACTTCCACCACGACGCCCGAGTCTGCCGCGATGGCGGAGTCCCCGTTGCCGGACGGGTACTGGAAGCCGGCTCCGCCACCGGCGATGAAGCGGGAGTCCGTGCTCTGCGTGAGCACGGTCTGCGCCACCTTGATCCACTTCTGCTCGGCCGCATCAGCTGCGTCGGCCGCCTTGGCCGACGTGGACGCCTTCGCCGACGAGGACGCCTTCGCGGGCTTCGCCGTGGCCGGCGTCGAGTCGGAGAAGGCCGTGGCGCCCAGCAGGATGCCGAGCGCCACGGCGGCAGTGCTGATGATGTGCTTCTGTCGCACGGCGATTCCCCCTCTGATGCATGCTCTGCGGGCAGCTTTCCACGCGCCCGGCGGCGGGAACCACGACTTGAGCAAGATCAGAGGTGTCAGCTGAAGGAGAGGTCGAGTTCGGGTAGGACTTGATGCCGCCGGTGTCGGGGTGCTGGGCCAGACGCCGAAGTTGCTACCGGAGTTGGCCCAGGCGCACTGGCTGCCGGCGCCGCTGCCCCAGATGTTGTTGGTTGAGGGTCCGGAGAAAGAGGGAGGGGCCCGGAACCGAAAGGTCCCGGGCCCCCGCGCCTGCCGTGGTCGATCAGACCCCGTCGTCGGTCAGACCGCGCTGCCGGCCTTCCAAGCGGACCAGGAGAGGTTCCAGTCGCTGAAGCCGTTGTCCGGGCTGACCGTCTTGTCGGGCGAGTTCTTGACGATCACAACGTCGCCGAGGATCGAGTTGTTGTAGAACCAGTAGGCGGGCGTCGAGGTGTCGTTGCCGCCCTTGGTGTCGTGCAGGCCGATGCAGCCGTGGCTGGTGTCGGTGTGGCCGAAGATCGACACCGGGCGCCAGTAATTGCCGTGCACGAAGGTGCCGGAGGTGGTCAGCCGGATGGCGTGGGGCACGTCCTTGATGTCGTACGCCTTGCCAAGGCCGACCGTCTGACTGTTCATCCGGGTCTGCTTGAGCTTCTCGGACATGACCATGATGCCGTTGTAGGTCGTGGTCCCCGGCGCGCCCAGCGAGACCGGGATGGTGCGGATCGTCTTGCCGTCGCGGACCACGGTCATCGTCTTGGTCTTGTCGTCGGCCGTGGAGACCTGCTTGCGGCCGATCTTGAACGTCACCGTCTTCGACTGGACGCCGTAGACGCCGCTGGCGCCCTCGACACCGTCCAGCGCGATCTTGACGGTGATGGTCGAGTAGGCCGCCCAGTACTGCTCCGGCCGGAAGTCCAGGCGGGTGTCGCTGAACCAGTGGCCGACGACCTCCTGGCCGGTGCTGGTGGTGACCGTGATCGCCTGCTGAACGGCCTTCTTGTTGGTGATCGCCTTGTCGAAGTTGAACGACACCGGCATACCGACACCGACCGTGGTGCCGTTGTCCGGCGTGAAGTAGCCGATGAAGCTGTTGGCCTGGGAGACGGTGGTGAAGGTGGCGTTCTCGACCACCTGGCGCTTCTGGCCGTCCTCAGCCGTCGCGACCACCTGGTACTTGGTGGCGCGCTGCAGCTGGGCGTCCGGCTTCCAGCTCGTGCGGTCGGTCGACAGAGTCCCCGAGACCTTGCTGCCCGCGTCGGTCTTCAGGGACACGGATATCAGCGTGCCCTTGGTGACCGTGACCACACCCGAGCTCTGGATGGAGGCGTTGGTCTTGTTGTCCCCCGGCGTGATGGTGATGCTGGCGTCCGAGGTGTCCTTGGCGGCCGCGGCGCCCGCCGACTGCTCGGACTTCACCGCGTTGGAGCCGGAGCCGGCGGCGCTGCTTTTGTTGCCACCGCAGGCGGTCAGCGTGACCGCTCCGCCTGCGACCATGGCGGCGATGGCGGCGAGGCCGCGCCGTCGCGTGACAGTCGGGCGCGGATCGTTGGCTATGCCGGTGCCGGAGTCGGACGGCTTCACACGAATCTCCAATGGTTCTTCGGTACGCGTTCCCCCAGCCCGCCTGCACCCGTGCATCGCGAGCCGCGGCCCTCATTCGAGCCTCAGTCGTACGTTGTGGAACTTCCAGGGTCTTTGGTCCGTTCCCCACCTCGGGAAACTGTGGGGAAGGCCACGTGCGGTTGCGTGCCTGGCACATGGAAACCCCGGACCATGATGAGCCCGGGGCCTATGAATCACGCACAGTCTGAGACGGGTTCAGGGCCCGTCCGGTTCCTCATCCGCGGCGACATCTTCGTCTTCGTAGAGATCCCACTCGTCGGAGTCCGGATCATACTCGGTGTGGGCACAGGACCAGGACGCCTGTACCAATTCGATCCCGGGCACTGTCGCGACGAGGTCGAA
Organism: Streptomyces soli; assembly: GCF_003999195.1. Classification (GTDB taxonomy): domain Bacteria; phylum Actinomycetota; class Actinomycetes; order Streptomycetales; family Streptomycetaceae; genus Actinacidiphila; species Actinacidiphila soli. Next base: position 790 of record NZ_RJVR01000086.1, on the reverse strand, counting down.
GGGGTCGACCAGATAGGCCAGCGCCTCCGACTCGTCCTGTCTGACGGCCGCTTCCGCGTGCGACCGCTCCTCGTCCGGCATGAATTCGTCGGCGACGATGTGGTCGAGCGCGGCGCCGGTCAGCCGGTCCTGGTCATTGACCTCCAGGACGAGCTCGACCTGGAGGCGTACGTAGCGCGGTCCGCTCTCGCCGCGGGGGATGTCAGTAGTGCTCATGCGACGGAGCGTAGGCGGCGCGGGGGCCACTCAGGCGGAGGCGGCGCGCATTATGCGGACAAAGGGTGACCGGAGGGAAGTCTTCCGGGTCTGAGCTTCCCACCGGGCCCACCGGCTCACTACCATCGGCCTCCACGGTCAAGTCGCCGCTACCGCTGGGGGATCCGTTGACCTCGCACCGCCCGCCCGTTTTCATCGCCGCCGCCGCGGCCACCGTCCTCGGCGCGCTCTATTTCGTGCCGAACGCCTCCGCGAGCGCCGAGCACGTCACGACCAAGGCCGCCACCACGGTCCAGACGTCCGCGACCACCGCCGACAGCCAGCAGCAGCTGGCCGACACGGGCAGCGTCAACACCACGCCCTACCTGGTCGGCGGTACCGCCTTCCTCGGCATGGGCGCGGCTCTCCTCGTCAACGCCACCCGCCGCTCGCGCGAGGCGGAGGCCGGCCCGCTGGCCTAGGCCAGCGGCCCCGTAACGGACTCCGCGGCCGCCGTCAGCCCACCGGACCGTACGAACTCGTACGCCGCCGCCAGATCCGGCGCCAGGAAGCGGTCAGGACCCACGCCGACCAC